>JBJFGK010000001.1:0-27204 GCA_051892655.1 Prevotella sp.
TCACCTTCACTCAAAGCGGGAATATACGGAGAATACCGCACAAGAAAGTATAACACCCGAGAATTCATATACAATTGGAATGCCTATTCCAACAATCTACCCTCCGATTTCCGTTATAGCGATATTCCTACATTGCTAAGCAACGCCGACAACTTCGGACTTGACAAGCTTCATCTGCTTGAAGTAACAAACATGACAAACGATTATGAAGGAAACAACACACTTGGTGCCGCATATCTTGCAGCCACATTGCCACTTGGAAAATTCAATGTTTATGCAGGAATACGCTTTGAACACGACAAAATGGAACTTGTTTCCAATCTCAGGGACTACGAAGTAAGCCATAACAGTCGCTATTATACATACAACGATCTGTTCCCTTCGCTAAACACAACTTACAAGATTAACGACAAACACCAGCTGCGTTTGTCTTACGGAAAAAGCGTAAACCGACCGGAATTCAGGGATGTGTCATCATCAGTCTATTATGATTTCGACCTTGCATCAAACGTAAAAGGCAATCCGGAACTGACACCTTGCTATATCCACAACGTCGATTTGCGCTACGAATTCTATCCGCAACGTGGCGAACAGATCACACTTGCCGGTTTCTTCAAGTATTTTGACAGTCCCATAGAATGGACTTACACCGTTGCCGGAGGCACTGACCTTATATATTCTTACAAGAATGCCAAAAGCGCACGCAATCTCGGCTTGGAGCTTGACATAAAAAAAGACTTGTCATTCATAGGTCTTAACAACTTCAGCCTGTCATTTAACGGTGCTCTTATCAACAGCCGCGTACAATTTGAAAAGGGTTCACGCGAGAAAAACCGCCCCATGCAGGGTCAGTCTCCTTATCTTATCAATGCAGGGCTGTTTTACAACAACGACAAAAACCAGCTTAACATCAGCCTTTTATATAACAGGATAGGCAAACGCATCATCGGCGTCGGACGAAGCGAGGGAACGACAGGCAGCGATGAGAACTCCCGTGTGCCCGATAGCTATGAAATGCCACGTGACATGATAGACCTCACGGCTTCTAAGAAAATCGGCAGTCACCTCGAACTGCGTGCCGGCATACGCGATTTGCTGGCGCAAAAGGTAACATACAGACAATTTGCCGATGTGGTATATGATGACGGCAGTCATCGCGAGGTCAAACAGACAACAAGACAATACAAACCGGGACGCAATATAAACATCTCGGCAACATACAAATTCTAATTATACAAACAACATGAAAAAGATTAAGTTTTTGGGATACATAGGTATCCTTGCTCTTGCAACGGGATTTACAGCATGTAGCGATGACAACAACGACGGAGGTGGCGGTGCCGCTGACGGGAACTATGTATGGACAACCGACGGAGGGCTTCGTGCCTGCGACCATATACTGTTTTCCGAAATCGACGGCAGCGAAGACAGCAACGGCAGACAGATAGGTAACGGCGACAAAGAGTTTGTCTTCAAAGGCAAACAGACGCTCAAAAAAGGTACTTATCTCCTCAAAGGCTGGGTCTATATAGCCGACGGAGCCGAACTTACAATAGAAAAAGGAACCATTATAAAAGGTGACAAACAGACAAAAGCGGCACTGATAGCAGAGCGCGGAGGCAAACTTATAGCACAGGGATCTGAAACAGAGCCTATCGTTTTCACATCAGAAGAAGCCAAAGGCAGCCGTAAGCCCGGTGACTGGGGCGGTATTATACTGTGCGGAAAAGCACGTAACAACCAGACGGAGATGCAGATAGAAGGTGGTCCGCGCACTCTTCACGGCGGCAACGACGATGCTGACAACTCTGGCGTCCTTAGTTATGTCCGCATAGAGTTTGCCGGCTATCCTTTCGAGACCGACAAAGAGATTAACGGACTGACACTTGGCTCTGTCGGCAACGGTACAAAAATAGACCACGTGCAGGTTTCTTACTCAAATGACGACTCATTTGAATGGTTCGGAGGCACAGTCAATTGCAAGTATCTCGTAGCTTACAAAGGCTGGGATGACGAGTTTGACACCGACAACGGCTATAATGGCAACGTTCAGTTTGCTCTTTCCGTTCGCGATCCGCGCATTGCCGACAAGTCACAAAGCAACGGCTTTGAAAGCGACAACTGCGCTGACGGAACAGCAAGCGCAACTCCGCTTACCGCCGCAACATTCAGCAATGTGACATTCATCGGTCCGCGCTCATATACAGGCTTCGAGAACTCGACAACATATATCAATGGTGGCAATGTCTATCCAAACAACGGTTCCGGACTCGGCAAATTCCAAGCTGCGATGCACATACGCCGCAGTTCTCATCTTAACTGTTTCAACTCCCTCGCCGTAGGTTACCCTATCGGACTTATAATAGACGGAGAAAAGGGTAATACCAAATCAGAGGCTTCAGCTGGCAATATAAACCTCAAGAATATCTGGTTTGCCAACATGGAAGTCATTGGCAGCGACGCCAACAAGATATATGAAGATGTGCTGTATGACGCTGTCGGCAAAACCGTTGTTGATGCAAACCAACCGTCATTCTCACATTCTTTCTTCCTGTCACAGAGCGGAAACGATGTAAAAGACCTCTCTTCGCTGATGTTGTCTGACCCTTACGGTGTCGGAGCAGCCTTCATGCCGCAGGCAGGAAGCGCATTGCTCGGCGGTGCTTCATTCACTGACACACTGCTTGCAAGCTGGTTTACAAAGGTAAACTATATAGGTGCGTTCTCTGCCGGTGATAATTGGCTGCAGGGATGGACAAACTTCGACCCACAAAACACCGACTATTAATCCATTAAAATCCAAATCCAAAGAGGCGCACCTGAACTTTTTCAAGTGTGCCTCTTTTTCTTTATCGGCATTGTTTCCATCAATGAATAAAAAAACGAGCTATGTAAGATATGCTCAATCGGTTATTCATTACTTCCATTTTTATCGTACACATCATAAAAAACAAATTTTCAGAAACATAAATTTGCATGTCATTAGATACAATTTGCAACGAAAAACATGCCAATATCAGCGAAAGCAAAAGGAATGATTATTTCAAGATATTGTTCGCAACGTGAAAAATTATGTCCAAAGCATAGAAAATGTTCAAAAAAGCGCAAAAACAGACTTGTAACCTATATGATTATCAGTCGTTTATAAATTGTAGATTGATTGTAGATTGGTTTTTTATGGCGCAATAAATAATATTTGCTATCTTTACAGCACAAAAATACGAATTACCGGGATTGTAATCCTGCAATGAAAATACGTTTCTTGATTGATGCGTCAGGTCACAATCACAGGCGACAACGATATATATGGAAATCATATATAACGTCTTTGGAAAAGAATAGGTAGAATGATAAGATTGGTAATGAGGCTGTGTCGTAAGACTTTCTTACGGTGCAGCCTTTTACATGTACCATTTTGAATACTCAACATAATGCGCCGCAAAACTCTCCGCTTGTCCGGGAGAAGTCTTCTTGATAAACTTTGCAGGTACTCCGCCCCATATTTCGTGGTCGCCAATCTTGGTTCCCTGCAACACCAATGCGCCTGCCGCGACTATCGCACCTTCACCTACGTCGGCATTATCCAGCACAGTGGCACCCATACCTATCAAAGCTCCTTTACGTATAGTACATGCATGGACTGTGGCATTATGCCCTATGCTCACATCATCTTCTATGTGCGTTGGACCTATATCGCGTGTAACGTGCACGCAAGCACCGTCCTGAACATTGACACGATTGCCAATATGCACATGGGCAACGTCTCCGCGCACTACTGCATTGAACCATACGGAACATTCATCACCCATTATGACCTCGCCAACAATAGTGGCGTTTTCACTGAAATAGCAATCTTTGCCCCAGCGGGGAGTAAGACCTTTGACCGACTTTATAAGAGCCATATATAAGAAACATTTATATGATTAAAACAAAGTGGCTGTCATGCATGTCGTAAATAGCCACTTTAAGAGTCGTAAACATGGTGTTTACGGATGCCAAACAGCATGTTTACGACCTCTAAATAGCATAGTAAGCGTTATTAACCAATAATCCGGCTATTCGCAAAGCGCAGCCGGATATATTGTCAAGTGGATAATTACAAGTTCGGATTAATCTTGTTCCATTCTGAAATCTCCGGAACAATGTTAAGAGTAACCAATTCATCGCGCATCTTGCACAAGTGCTTGTAACTTGCATCAAGCTTGTCAAGCTCCTCTGCAGTGCCTTCCGGCATAACGTAATGAGCGCCTGTGGTATCAAGAGTGGTGTTCATTGCCATCATGATATGGTTATACTTTTCATTGCTTACATAGGTGCCTACGGGGAATCGGAATGCCTCTCCGCCCATAGCAGCACGTATCATTTCAACTGAAAGATATGCCGGGCTTTGGAAAGAAGAACGTCCGCGCAGCTCGATAATCTTTGCTCCGCCCTTTGTAACATCGGTCTTCATCTGTTCCCACTCCTCTGTTGTGAACTCAGGAGTACCGATAAGATCGGTCAAGGGTTTGCCGTCTATGGTAACATGAGAGCCGAAAACAGCCATCTGTTCGCCGTGTCCGCCATAAGTAGCACATCCTTTTACCTCGCTCTGCATCACATTGAATTTCTTGGCAAGTGCACTTTGCAGACGTGTAGAATCAAGAGCGGCAAGCGTAGTTACCTGTGATGGCTTCAGCCCAGAATATAGTAAGGTCACGAGACCTGTGAGATCAGCAGGATTGAATATGATAACTACATGCTTTACATCAGGGCAATACTCCTTGATATTCTTGCCCAAGCCCTCTGCAATCTCACAGTTTCCTTTGAGCAAATCCTCACGTGTCATGCCGGCTTTACGCGGTGCACCACCTGAAGAGATGATGTACTTGGCATTGGTAAACGCTTCTTTGACATCGGTAGTTGCTGTTATCTTGACATCTCCGAAGCCACTTTGACGCATTTCTTCAGCCACACCTTCGGGCGAAAACACGTCATAAAGACATATTTCACTTGTAAGACCCATAGTTAGTGCGGTCTGTACCATGTTGGAACCAATCATTCCGGCAGCGCCGACGATTGTCAGTTTTTCGTTAGTAAGAAATTTCATAATTACCTATTGTTTTATTTATTAAGACATTCTATGCCATTGTTTGCTTGCAAAGTTAACAAAAAGAATGTATAAACGAGTATTTATAATAATTTTAGTTTGTTATTAAAATTAAAAAGGCATATCTTTGTAATGTCTATTTTACAATTCGGTTATGAAACATATTATTATCGAGAGGCTGAAAGCCCTAAGAACAGTAATGCAGCGTGAGCATATCGACGCTTTTATTTTCCCAAGTACCGACCCGCACAACGGTGAGTATGTACCGCCAAGATGGGAGGGGAGGAAATGGATTTCAGGTTTTGACGGATCGGCAGGTACGGCAGTTGTTACCATGAACGAGGCCGCCCTGTGGACAGATTCACGCTATTTCATAGCCGCAGCACAACAGTTGGAGGGTACGGGATTCGAGCTTATGAAAGAGCGCGTAGAAGGTACTCCGACAATAGCACGGTGGTTAGGACGCAAACTCGCCACTGCCGACAGCCCCCAAGCAGCCCTTGACGGTATGGTAAACAGCGCCGCTGCCGTTGAAGAACTTGCATCTCAGCTACGCAATGAAGGAGGAATAACACTAAGAACCAACTTCGACCCGTTGGACATTATATGGGAAGACAGACCCCAAGTACCCGACGGGAAAATAATGATACACCCTATAAAATACGCCGGAGAGAGCTGTCATGAGAAGATAAAGCGCATAAGGCAGGCCTTAACGGCAATGAGAACAAGCGCTCTCTTCGTATCTGCCCTCGATGATATAGCATGGACTCTAAACCTCAGAGGGTCTGATGTACATTGCAACCCTGTATTTGTGGCATATCTGCTGATATTGCCCGACAGCGTAACACTGTTTACCGACAGCAGGAAAATAGATGCAGAGACTGTCGAATATCTGAAAAACGAGGGTGTAAGCATTGCTGAATATGACTACAATACCGTAAGAAAGGCATTGGCGTCTTATGACGGATACAGTATGATGATGGATGCCAATGAGACAAACTATAATCTCTACAATGCCGTAAAATGCAAACACGTGAATGCCACATCGCCGATACCGGCAATGAAAGCAATAAAAAACAGCGTGGAAGCGGAAGGTTTCCGTAACGCGATGAAGAGAGACGGCGTCGCTATGGTTAAGTTTCTCAGGTGGCTGAAACCGGCTGTGGCGGAAGGCAATGAGACAGAAATGAGCATTGACCGCAAGCTTACGTCGTTAAGAGCAGAACAGCCGTTGTTCAGAGGTATATCGTTTGACACCATTGCCGGCTATCAGGAGCACGGCGCAATAGTACACTATGAGGCAACCGATGCTACAGACGCAACATTGAAACCAGAAGGTCTGCTGTTGCTTGACTCCGGCGCGCAATACGAAGACGGTACCACCGACATAACAAGAACTATTGCTTTGGGGCCTGTTACAGACGAACAGAAGAAGATATACACGCTGGTTCTGAAAGGACATATACAACTGGAGATGTGCCGTTTCCCAAGAGGAGCGTCAGGAACACAGATAGATGCGATTGCCCGCAAGGATATATGGAAATACGGATTCAACTACATGCACGGCACAGGACACGGAGTCGGCTCGTTCCTCTGCGTACATGAAGGGCCTCACCAAATACGAATGGAGTACCGTCCGGCACCTATCGTGGAGGGAATGACCGTAACCGATGAGCCGGGCCTGTATCTTGAAGGACGTTTCGGAGTGCGTATAGAAAACACGTTGATAGCCGTACCATACATGGAAACAGAGTTCGGATGTTTCCTGCAATTTGAACCGCTTACGTTATGTCCCATAGACATGACTCCCGTAATAACGGATATGCTTACCGATGAAGAAAAAGAATGGCTCGATACATATCATAAAACGGTTTATGACAAATTGTCTCCGTTGCTTGACGGCGATGATTTGCAATGGCTGAAAGAAAACACAATTGACTGTAAGTTGGGTTAAAGGTTGAAAACCTTCATTGCATTAGCTGTTGTAATTGACGCCACTTCGTCTTCACTAATATCATAACATTCTGCTATCTTACTTATAATATGTGTAAGGTATGCACTTTCATTACGCTTGCCACGCATCGGAACAGGCGCCATATATGGTGCATCGGTCTCAAGCACTATCCTGTCTATAGGTATTGTTGGCAAAACCTCCGGCAAATGAGACTTCTTAAATGTCAGGACTCCGCCTATACCAAGCATAAAACCGTCAAACGAGAGCAACTCCGCAGCCTCAACGGCATTGCCGGTAAAGCAATGGAACACGCCGCCATGCAGGTTTTTACGATACTTCCGTAATATTCCCGTAAGCTCTCCCTGTGCCTTACGGCAATGAATCATCAGCGGCAAATGTGTCTCAACAGACCATTTTACCTGCTCTTCAAAAGCTTCAAGCTGCTCTTTTTCATATTCACGGCTCCAATAATAGTCAAGTCCAACCTCTCCTATTGCCACACACTGCCCTGACAAATCATCGAGACGACTGCGCATTTCACTTAACACGCTACGCCAATCGGCACGAACCTCTTCGGGATGCAGGCCTATCATAGGCCTCAACATTTCTTTATAGTCACGGCACAATGATATTATGCGGTCTGTTGACTGCAAGTCTATAGCCGGAACGAGCATCATCACGGCTCCGGCGTCACGCGCCCTGCTTATCACAGCATCACGATCGGCATCAAATTCTACACCGTCAATATGAATATGAGTATCTAAAAAATTCATGTTATAATAAAGTTGTAACACATTACCGCTGTTTTCCGGAAGCGCGTTTCTTACGTTTTGACCTTTTTTTCTTCTTTACCTTCACTTCTTCCGTTTCAGGTTTCTCTGACGTCCGATAATAGTAAATCATGCCATACCTACGACATTCATCCAAACGTGTGCTTTCCGGATAATCGGAAAAATGTTTTTCTATTTGATTCCACAGCGAAAGAATGACATCATCAGTCTGTTTTCTTACCTCTTTCAAGTGTTCCGCTGCCACATTGACACGCTCCTGTGACTTCAGTTGCCGTGCATAATGCTCCTTAAATATGTCAAGATGCGTTGTCAACATACCTATAGTAGGATTATATATCGGTCTGCCACCTTTCAGAAGACGCGCTTTCTCACCCGCAATAATCTTGTCTCCCCACTCTATTGTGCCCGTTGCGTTCCTGAAATTAGGCAACGTTGTCGCATCACGTTCAATACCATACAAGTCAAGATTAGGTCTTTTTATTTCTCCACGCTCTACCGACATCATAAGAACTTGCAGGAAATGGCTTACATACATAGTGGCATTGCGTTGGTATTTCATACCATTGCTTATTGTTCTCCTACGTGCAGAGACGCTCGTCTTTACTTGTTCCACTGCCGTACAAAGTTTATTATACACAATACGCGCATCACTAAGGGTTTTCCACTCTATGAAACGATTTTCAGCAGTATAAAGGGAATTGTCGTCAAGTATAGTCTTTAGTGATCTAAGACGTGCGGCATCGGTTTTGGGGAGGCGTCTGTAAGGCATTTGTATTTGATATTAAGAAGTTGTTATCTGTAAGTTTGTGATATATTATGTTTGTGATTGTATCCGGAATATTGTTTGTTCTCAAGAAGCAATAGGGCTTGACTAAACTTCGCGTTGCATCATAGCATCCGTGTAAGCCTCTATAATGCTCTTACGACTCGCAGGGACAGACACTGCATCCAGATACTTGCGGCTCTCTCCGAAATAGTAATTTATCTTTTCTTTCGCAAGTTTGTCTATTTCAAGTTTATTATATATATCCGTAACAGTCGCTATCTTTACCTGCGGTTCATAATCAGTAGCAGTCATCCAGCGCATGAGTTCTGCACGTAACTTGCTGTCGGCGCGCTCAAAAGCATTAATCAACATATACGTCTTCTTATTACACAGGATGTCTCCGCCTATGGCTTTGCCAAATACGGCGGGATTGCCATAAACGTCAAGATAGTCATCCTGCAGTTGAAAGGCAATGCCCATCTGTTCTCCGAACCTATACAGGTTATCGGCATCTTCTGCCGGAGCATCTGCCATTATTGCACCTATCTTCAGAGCACAAGCCAACAAGACGCTGGTCTTGAGGCGTATCATCTCTATATACTCGCTCTCTGTAACGTCAGTACGCATTTCAAAGTCCATATCATACTGCTGACCCTCTCCTATCTCAAGCGCAGTCTGTGTAAAAAGGTCAAGTACGGGACGCAGATGCCGCTCATCACACTGTGCAATACGTTGATAAGCAAGTACAAGCATACTGTCTCCTGAAAGGATAGCGGTATTTGCGTTCCATTTGAGATGCACTGTCTGACGTCCGCGCCGCATCGCAGCATTGTCCATAAGGTCATCATGCAGCAGGGTATAATTATGATAAGTTTCCAAACCACAGGCCTGAGGCAGTATCAGTTCGGGATTTTCATGGTACATATTGTATGCCATAAGCATAAGAGAAGGACGTATGCGCTTGCCACCTGCAGAAAGAACATATTTAACAGGCTCATACAGAGCTGCCGGCTTACGATCATAAACAATATTGTTCAGATAGTTATTAAACAGCTGTAAGATTTCGTTTGAAGTAAGCATATTGTATATATTTATATTTTACCGTATTTATAATATGAACCAAATAATAAGTCTGTCACAACTTGAACACTATAGGTATGCGAAAATAAGTACGACAAGGCTTACCATGATCTTTTCCGGGTTTCCACTTAGGCATCATCCGTATGACACGCAATGCCTCGTTGTCGAGTTCATCACATACGGAAGTCACTATTTTAGGAGATGTGATTGTCCCATCCGTATTTATGATAAAGGCTATCAATACCGTACCCTGTATCTTGGCTTTTTGGGCTGACAAAGGATATTTCAACGTCTTGGTCAACCACTGCATAAGTTCTGACATACCACCGGGAAACTCCGGCAAACTCTCCACTTCCTGAAAGCCGAGAGGATTGTCATGATTATCTTCGGCAACACTTGATGACACATCCGCCTTATTTGTCTCTGTTACAGCTGATAAATCGTTATCACCGATGTTATCTTCTCCGACAATATTGTCCTCCACTATTCCGGCAGCCTCTTTATCTACAGCAACAATTTGCGTTTGCTGTATGGGCTTTGTACTTGAAACGGCAGAAGGAATATCCTGTCTGTTGAGCATAGGAAATATCTCAATATCCTGTGTCATGTCGTCCAGAACATCCTCAAAATCTGTTTCCTTACTATCAGGCATTGAATATTCAAGAGCTACAAATGACACGGAAAGGGCTACAATGAGTCCCAACAGAATGTTTGTTCTGCGACGATACACAAAATCCGATAATCCGGAATCATAGTCATTATATTGTCGTGTTGGATTCACCCCTTTAAACTTTATATACTAATATCGTATTTTTTGCGTTAATTAATTATCGTAATATGCAAGACATATTGTTTTCAAATTACAAATGTAACTCAGATATTTGAAAAAAGATGTATCTTTGCCCCATAATTTAGCTTAAACAAATGAAAAAAAGCGTTTTAGCACTTTTGACAGTGTTGTTCTGCATGTCGGCAACAGCTCAAGAAAGCCAGACTTTGTATAATTTCTTAAGGTTGCCGGTTAGCGCTCATGCCGCCGCTCTCGGTGGTGACAATATTACTATAATAGAGGACGACCCTTCATTGATATTTAATAATCCGGCATTACTGTCGTCGGTAAGTGACAAGAGTATAAATCTCAATTTCATGACATACATGGAAGGAGCGACAATGGCAAGCGCGTCATTCAACAGGATTATTAAAGAAAAGGCTTCATGGGCTGTAATGGCACAAATGATGGACTATGGTTCAATGAAAGAAACCGATGAAAACAATATACAAAGCGGCAATTTTTCCGCAAAAGATATATTGATAGGAGGTGCTTTCAGCTATCAACTGAGCAATAAAATAGTCGGCGGAATATCTGCTAAAATGATAGCGTCATACATTGGTGACTATAATTCTTATGCCATGGGCGTTGATCTGGGACTCAATTATTATGATCCGGACCGCGAATGGTCTGTATCGTTGGTGGCAAAAAATCTTGGAGGACAATTAAAAGCCTATGATGATGAGTATGAAAAGATGCCTATAGACGTACAAGCCGGTGTCAGTAAAGAGTTTGCAACGCTGCCTTTCAGGATTTCAGCTACGCTTGTCGATTTGAATCATTGGAACTATAAATTCATAAATCATTTTATTGCAGGTGTTGATATTTTGTTTTCACAACAGATATATGTAGCTGCCGGATACAATTTCAGAAGAGCCGACGAGATGAAAATCATGGATAATGAAGAGGAAGAGAGCAGTCATGGAGCCGGATTATCCGTTGGTGCCGGGCTGCAATTGGAACGTTTCAAAATTCAATTGGGATATGGCAAATACCATGTTTCGTCAAATTCCCTTCTAATAAACGTGACATACACATTATAAAACACATAATACTAACAATACCATATTAACAATGAAACGACTTACGATAGCCGTAGACGGTTTTTCCTCATGCGGAAAAAGTACAATGGCTAAGGATCTGGCACGAGAACTCGGATATATATATGTAGATACAGGAGCCATGTATCGTTCTGTGACATTATTTGCCCTGCGAAACAATATGTTTGACGGGAACGGGAATATAGACTGTGACAGATTAAGAGAGACAATGGATGATATAAAAATCTGTTTTCGTCTGAACCAAACAACAGGACGCCCGGATACATATCTCAACGGAGAGCTTGTAGAGAACGATATAAGATGTATGGAAGTATCATCAAAAGTCAGCATAATAGCGGCATTACCGTTTGTAAGAGAAGCTCTTGTGGCACAACAACAGCAAATGGGACACAATAAAGGAATCATAATGGACGGACGTGATATAGGCACCGTTGTATTTCCGGATGCCGAACTGAAAATATTTGTTACCGCATCGGCAGAGGTAAGAGCGCAAAGACGATATGACGAACTGAAAGGCAAAGGAATGTCGGCAGACTATAACGAGATACTTAAAAACGTTCAGGAACGCGACTATATAGACTCTCACAGAGAAGTATCTCCTTTAAGAAAAGCAGATGATGCCATAGAATTGGACAACAGTAACATGACTATAGAAGAGCAAAAGGCTTGGTTGTTGGAACAAGTAAACAAAGTCGCTAACAAATAACAGCAGATATAAAATCAGATAACGACTATATTAAAATCTATAAATAAAAACGAAAGAGAAAAATAAAGTTCAACAACAACTAAGCGAGCGAAAAGAAACACCCAACATCTAAACGGGAACTGAAAATATATAAAAGTATGTGGGATATATCGGTTTATAATGTCCGATATATCCCACAAATTTATTTCGCTTTCAGCTAAAACTATTGTAGTACACAATGAAATAGAGCTTAATACCTCGCCGGTATTACTTGCGGTAAGGAGCGGAAACATCCTCAAAATCCGATTTTGGGATAGTGAAGCCTTGCTTATTAGCGAGGGCACGGGTCTCTCTCATGCTTTGCTGACTCCGGCGCACAGCGTTGAGATCCCACGTATAATTGCCGTAGTAGTACTTCATTACTATGTTTTTAGCTGTATTATAAGCCTGTTCAAGTTGTTTGCGATTTGCGTAACTTGTGGTCTTGGTCGTAGTTCGCTGAGGAGCTGATGTTGATGAATATATCGACGTGGAAGATGTTTTACGGTTTGTTGTAACAGTTGAATAGGTGTTTCTTGTACTACGATGGTGAGATTGATTGAAAGCGTTATTAATGTTTTGCGACAACTGTGAAAGCGCACCTGCGAGCTGTGCCCACGCCTCGGTGCGTTGTTGGCGCTGGCGTTGTGCAGCCTCAGCCTGGCGCATACGTTCTTCTTCTATCTGTTTTTGTCTGGCGGCTTCAGCCTCTGCTTTGGCTATATCCTGCAACCGATAGTATTCGGTCACTCTTTCGCGGATGCCGGTCAAATCAAGATCAGGGATTTCATTGTCAGACAAATTCACAGCTCGGGCATGGTAAGAATCGGCTAAGTCAAGAGCCGACATGGCATCACTCTTCTTGTTAGTTGATACAGCATAGTTGATGGCTATACAAGCAGCGGCATTATACGTTCTCGCCAAAATTTCTTTATCGCCTAAGTCTGCAGCAAGCTTGAAGTATCCATCGCTTATATATAAACTACCTTTATTTTTGTATCCTGTAATAAAATTTGTCAAATGGGCGTCGAGATTGTCCTTGATATTGATACTGCCGTCATCTTCAGCAGTAATACAAAGTTCATAATCTGAATGATTATAGCAATATACACGACTCTTCATGATGATACTTCGCTTGTCTGCCGAACATACCATCTTGTCAAATGCCGGTTTGGCGACCGCTCCCGCCCCATTTACAATGCCGACTTTTTTGTTTTTATAAGTGAAAAAGAATCGGGAGAATATTTCGGGGATGCTGTCAATGACCTCTTTGGCAGGCACTATAGAGTCAAAGGAACAAGGGAGAGCAAATCCCGTAGCGGAATCGTAGAGTCCTATGCTTCCTTTGTAGTCAAGAATATGTGTTGTGCCAATCATTCTAACGGTTTCTGCCACCGAAGTCAGTTCGTTTATATTGTTGAGCATTACCAGTTCGGAATAATCACGCGTAATGAATGCTGTTTTGGGTACATCAGCGTCTTTCGGTGTGACGGAGATAAATCCTTCTGTGCCAGACATCAAAAACAGGTTATTGGCATCTGTAATCAAGTCCTTGCATAGTCGAGCATTATAGAGCGAATATCCCGATAGTCCATTTAGGAGAAACGTGGAGAGAGTGTCGCTATTATTAATCTTGAACGGAGAAAAATCAGTAGTTGTGCCTCTATGCGGTAAAAAACACTCAAGGAAAAATGCTGCGATATCATTCTTACTGCCAAAAATATAAGAAGTAGAAGGATAGCTTTGACCTTCAAACAGGGCAATCTTTTCTTCTTTATAAGAAGGTATCTTATCGGGTGAACCTTGTATATACATATCTTTCCCATTCTGACCGACAACAAACAAGCTGTCCCCTCTATCTACCAAAGCCGCATCACCGTAACCTATTAAACGCACCCGATAAGGCACACTGGGATTTCCGCCACAACGATTAAGGGGGTCTCGGTGCATAAATGATTTTAAATCGTAGCGTGGCGGCACAATATACCTCCCTCCTTCCACAACGACACCATAATAACCACCTTTGCGATACACGAACGAAGGCTTTTGGTTAGTTAAAATATCGCAAGTTTTGCCACCATACAAAATATCAACATTCTCAGCCGGAATAATTTCATCATATTCACAATCCAACAATATAGGCTCTCTCTCATAACGACTTATATTCAACAATCCTTTCAGGTTGCTGCCCGGTTTAGTGACAACAGCCCATTTTCTTATATATTTATTATCTCCAATAAGGGATTCTTTAATATGGGATGCAACAATATTCATGGAACTATAGACAGCCGGGAACATAGGTCTCCAACTACGGATAGATTCTCTATGGGAAGCCTTAATTTCCAGTACAGTATAGAGTCCATTAATTTTTACCGGGATAATGCCATTAGGTCTTTCCACATAAGACCTCACAGAATTATATTTCTTTCCTATAGTCTCACTTTGATAAAGAAGTTCAGCATCAGAACACTCTTTTTCAAGAAAGTTCACTTTATTGCCTTTAGAAAAACTCTCTTTGCAATCGGTGTCAAAAATAAAATCGGTCAAGCGATATTCTTTCGTGATTTTACTTTTGAAAAATATAGCCATTTTCCCACTCTTCTTTTTCCAATATATTTCCACTTTATACGGATTTTCTCTTGTGCCATCTTCTGCACGGACTGCCTCAAATCCAAAGACGAGCCATAGGACGATAATAAAAAATGCAATGTAGGAAGTTCTTTTTTTCATAGCCGTAAGCAATACCTTAATTTCGCAGCACAAATTATTGTAAGCTATCCAAGTGCCTTAAAAACAAAGTCCTTAAAACAAATGGTCATGTCAGAGATTTAACCTATCTTGGTGCTGCATTAACAAAACAAATTAAGCATCTAACAAGACAAAAATAGTAATAAAAAATAAAAACATAATATCTTTTGAAGGAATTTATAACATATTACCTTTGTAACGTTGATACTTGGGGGCACAAACTCACTTTTAGGTATTTTGACAAAAACTATACTAAATTATATTCTATAAAGAAGCGGTATTTTGCTGCCATAAAGAACATTCAGAAATAATGCACATATATTATATAAACTGCTACACTTCCCTTTAAGAACCTGAAAAGGATTGGGCTAAAATTATGTTAGTTCGGAATAAGTCCCGTTCATAGGAGAATTCGTCGCCTCGTTTCTGTGCGATATTACAAACATTTTGTGAAAAAATATTTCAAAAAAGAACTTATATATATATTCTGAACGCAAACATAATCTATACGCGGGTGAGAAGTAGGACTTAATCCAACGATTGATTAACCCGGAATTATTACAAGTATAATAGCTACTTTCTAAAATAAAAAGTTTGAAAACATCTGTCACTGTCACAGTTGTTTGTTATCTTATTGTTTATCAGTATATTACAAAATTGCAACTGTGACAGTAGCTGAAAAAAGCAGCGATTTGCCCCATTAAAATCGTGTTTTTTGAATAGATGAGGGCTTTTTTCGTGCTTATTTATGTATTTTTCTGTGAAAATATATTGAATTTGATATGTTTTTTGAGCAAAAGGGTATGTTATTTTATGGTTTGGCGCTGCTTTATGAATATAAAAGTAATGTTTTACCGAGTCAACAGACCTTAATAATATGACTTGAAGTAGTCAACCGAAAGCATTAAACTATAATATTAGGAGAACAAACTTTATGTTGACACAGTTGTGTCTTTGCATTGAACAATTGTTCAAACGTAAGACACAGTTGTATCAATGGGGTTGATACAACTGTGTCAAGACGTTTTGACTTCTCTCATTTTTGTAGTTTATTAATTCATTATAACCTTTTACAGTTGTAGATTTTATTTGAGTCTTATAAACGATATGAATAAGTCTTGTTTATAAGAGCGGAACAATTCTGTATATTTACGATATTACCAATTTGTATCAGCAGAATCTTATCCGGAACTGACAAAAAAAAATGAAAAAAGGCTAAGAAATAATGTCCTGATCCCAACCTATTTGATTAAGTTTTTTCTTTTTGGGCAAAATAAAACCCGAAGTCCTATTATAGAGGCTTCGGGATACATTATTTAGTTCTTATGAGTTTAGCGGAGAGCAATAAGAATTATTTATTTTTTTCATAGTATTCTATAGCAGCACGTATATTTTTCTGTACTGCCTTTGTACTATAAGTGGCGCCGGTGCAACCGTCAATTTTTGTTTCTGACGACAATTTCTTAGCCTTGCTTAACTTACGACCTTCATAAAGAGGAAGAAGGAACTTCTTTATACGTTCAAAATAAGGAACTGTTTCATTGTTTTTAAGTGTAACAACCTTTACAACGACTCCGTTTTTTATATAGACTTCAAGCGGAGTAGTACCACGATAACCCTTTGCTACGCATAAATGCGAAGTATTTATTATGTATGTTCCATCTGTATTCTTTGTCATGACATCACCGGCGAACAACACCGATGAAGTCATGAACAAAAGAAAAGCTACTATTAAATATCTTTTCATCACTTACTTTTCATTGTTACTTGTATTCTATTATTTTCTGATATAAGCAATTTGCAGAAATCACGAATGTCATCAGCTGTTAGTTCGTTGACTTTCTTCAAATAATCTTTATCAAAATCTATACCTTCACTGACCTCATGATAACGCACATACTCCCACCAGCCATTAGTAAGCACTGCCCGATCATAGTTCTTACGCTCATATTCTTTTACTTTATCAAGCTGAATGGCAGAAGGACCTTGTTCAGACATTATACTAAGCTGCTCGTCAATAATTGGTAGCAGTTCCGAATATTTCTCCGGAGCACAACGGAAATTGATAGTAAGAGAGCAACCATCAGCAGGGTGCTTCCAATACTGCCCTTTGACACTTACTCCATAAGTACCTCCTTTTTCCTCTCTTACTTTCTCTGTATAGACAGCACGCATAATCTGAGACAACACGTCAAGTCTCAAATCGTTGTCGGCAGTATATGGCATTCGTGCAGAATACACAATAGTGGTAAGAGCAGACGGTGTTTTCAAGTCTTCTTCAAAGATTTTGGACACCTGACCTTTAACTATATCAAGCGTATTATTACCAATAGTTGAAACGAATTTGGTTTTCTTGCCCGGAAGACTTGCTACATATTGACACAAAAGTTCTTCAAACTCTTCTTGACGTATATCACCTGTAACTATAAGATGCATTCCTGCCAAATTGGCAAAACGCTCTTTATATATCTCATAAATGCGGTCAAGACTTACTTGTTGCAGACGTTCAACAGTCAGAGGCTCCGTACGGCGACTTTTTCCATAAACAGCTACACGCAAGCTATCATTGTAAATGACATTAGGATTGGCTGTACGGTTCTTTAAAAGTGATATTTGTTTACTTACGGCATTATGGAATATACCGTTATCTCTACGAGGCTGTGTTAAATAAAGATATGCTACTTCAAGCCACGTCTTAAAATCAGATGCAACACATACTCCGTTTACACCCTCTTCTTCATCTTCTATAAATGGTGTCACACGCAAAGCCTTACCGCGACGCTTCTTTTCAAGGGTAAGATAATCAAAGTCTCCGGCACCGCTCTGACGTACTACGGTGTTAAGAAGACGAAAGACATCGGCATCGTCGTCACCATAAAGGGACTGACCTCCCGAACGGAACATCTTTATAGTAAGGCGGTTCGGCTCAATGTCTGATGCACGGGCACTTACTTTTATACCATTAGACAACAAATATTCCGTATAGCCATTGGTTACTTCTTGCTTAGAAACAATTTTTCCCTTTTTCGGCAATTTCTTTATAAACGACTGATCAGGAGTCTTATAACTATCATTATCGTCCGCATATTCTCTCTGCTGAGCGGCCTCTATCCATGTCTTGAACTGTTCTCCCGTTGGCATTATATAGGATTTGCCGTCGTATTGTGTAGGACCAAAGACAACACACACTTGATTTTTATTAACTACTATATCTCTTATTGTAGCATTGATATCTTCAAGCGTTATCTGTTGTGACAATTGTGCTTCAAGAGCAGCTTCATACTCAATGTTCATACACGGAGCAGCACCACAGAAACTATTGACAATAGCCTTTGCGTACTCGCCATTACGGGTTTTATCTTTGTTATCAAGCTTATGCTCAATGCTGACAGTATGCTGAACTTTGGCATGTTCCAACTCACCTTTTGTAAAACCATATTTACGGGCTTTCTCCACAACGGCGATTGCTGCATCGATACCATCCTGCGGTCTGTCGGGCAACAAACCTATACTTAATGTAAAGGCTTCTTTCTCCGGCGTAATATAGAAATTACCATTGCGACATGTCGTTGACATAAGCTTCGGTTCGGCTTCTTGCGACAAGCGTGCGAGGCGCTGTCTAAGAATAAACATAGCCAAACGCGATTTGTAATCACCGACAAAAGCCTCACGACTGTTGCGGGAAGAACGTGGTTCCGCATCACGTTTCATATACAAAGAGAGGTTAAGAGTCGGTTGCTCTTCATCTGACTTTGTATATACTATCATTTCATCGTTATCGGGTACGCTGTAATAAATGCGTTCCGGCTGACAGGTAGTCGTATCTTGTGCAAACAAACTTTGAATTTTTGCTTCCACAGCATCAACATCAATGTCTCCAACTACGATGATTGCCTGAAGATCGGGACGATACCATTTGTGATAATAGTCACGTAAAGCATCATAATGGAAAGTATCCACAACTTCAATATGACCTATCGGCAAACAATCGGCATATTTGGAACCGGCATAAATTATCGACATTCCCTCTTCCATCATACGCGTACTCGCAAATTTTGAGCGACGAGTGCGCCACTCCTCACGAATGACTCCACGTTCTTGATCTATCTCATTATCACGGAGAAGTAAACCATTTGCCCAATCATGCAAAATAATAAGGCATGTATCTGTAACTCCGGACTTTGATACAGGAGCATTAGATATATTGTACACGGTCTGGTCTACTGATGTATATGCATTAAGATCTGCACCGAACTTAATACCATTGGTCTCACACCAATTACGCACAGAACGTGTTCCGCCATTACCGTCAGGGAAGTTGCGAGTCCCATTAAAAGCCATGTGCTCGAGAAAATGGGCCAAACCACGTTGCTGAGGTTCCTCAAGTATTGACCCGACACGCTGTGCTATATAAAAGTCTGCCTGTCCTTTCGTCTGTGCATTATAACGAATATAATAGGTAAGACCATTGTCCAAACGCCCTGATCGTATACAACTGTCAAGCGGCAGTGGCTGACCGTAAGCCGCCACTGCTGCAAATAAACTTGAAACTAAAAGAAATAATGATTTTATCATATATAATCTTTATAATAATTTTATTCTATCTCACTTCCAGAAAGCGTGTATTTCCTATTGTTTTTTAATATAATAACTTTCCCGTTTGCGATATATTTTTTCACACCACCAATTTTTTGAATGGCAGAAACATTTGTAATACCTAATGATTCCGGGTCAAGAGCCAAATGTTCAAGTCCATCAGCAATAGTGTTACCCTCACCAATAGCTATATTGCTGCTACCTCGCAAGTTGCCAATGGTAGTTTTGTCATCGGCTGTTGTCGTCACAGCACCGCTATTCTTACAGTTTGCCAATGTTATAACACCTGATACTCTGCTTGAATTTGCCAAAATACCACCGATGTTCGCGCCACGTCCGGTAACGGTACCTTCATTGACACAACCGGAGATTTCTGCATTGGCATCATCACCTTTCATGACAACACCGATAATACCGCCAACATTCTTATTGCCGGTAATTGACCCCTTGTTTGTATTACCCTCACATAAGACTATATAAGTATAAGACGCAACTATTCCTCCGGTATAATTGCCTGTAGTCTTCTCTGCCTCTACTATATCACCCTCATTGACACAGTTTTTTATAGAACCGGAGAAAGCAGCGGCTATTCCGGCAGAACCAACTGAATTAGTAGTACTCAAATTGCCATAATTTATGCATGACTCTACCAAATATTCGTAATTTGTAATTGATGCGCCCGATTGAGAACCGCCCAATATACCGGCTGCATAAGTCATGGCTTTAATCTCGCCATAATTGTCTGATGATAATATTTCTCCTGCACCTCCTACTAAATAACCGCAAATACCAGCGGCAAATGCATTACTTGCAGTTATGTCAGCCTTATTTACGCAGTTTTCAATTCTTCCTTTACTTAAAGATGCTATTGCTGCGGCATAGTTATAAGATTCAACATGATTGTCTGCACCGAAAACAAGATTTCTAATTATTCCTGACTTACCCAGTGATGAAAAAAGTGCATTAAACTTACCATCGGCATCATTACCTTTATTTGTGTGATATATACCTGTTATTGTGTGATTTCCACCATCAAGTATACCGTCAAACCCCCATGCTACTGATGTAACACTAGTTATTCCCGCCTTTCCAATTGCCGGGAATTGCACCGGAGAATCGGCTGTACCACCGAAATTGATATCCTCTGTAACAGAGAAGTATTCTCCTGCGCCGGTATTTGTTGCGCTGATATTATCGGCAATTGACTTGAAATCAGCCACAGATGATATCTTGTACGGGTCTGATTCTGTTCCTGAACCTTGAAGGTTCCATGCATTACTTGTTTGCGCTGATGTTACCAATGTTGTAAATAACACTGTCAATAATGTAAATGTTTTCTTCATAATTTTTATTCTTTAATTTGTTAATATTGTTATTATAGTTTTCAGAATGTAGCACCCAACTCCACTGTAAACATATTCCGGATTCCTTTAAACAAATCATCGCCCATTGATTTATGATAATCATATCGTAACGATACATTGGGACGTATGTCTGAATGTCTTATCGGTATTTCATATGATGCTTTTAACTTGGTATGCCATTGTCTCTGCATACCGAAACATGCCGAACCTCCAACATTAAAAGACAAGAGAGACTTATCCTTAAAAAGGAAAGAGTGTTTTATATCGGCAAAAGGAGACAAGATATGTGATGTAGATGTATATATCTCAGGATAGAGATAAGCCGTCTGTTTATTATGAAAATAATCCGCTCCGACTACGGCAAACCACATATATATACTACCTTCGGGCTCCCAATAGCCGGATATATTCATTTTACCAAACCATTGTGCCTTATCAGACATTTTTGTAGGCTCATAATATTCATAAAACGTTAGCGAGCTGTTGTCTTGGGAGGTAACACGACGATAGTTTGTCCGATAGGAAGACAGACGTACTGTCTGCAACTGCATATCAATCCACAAAAGCGCATTGTGATTATTTAATAAATCCATACGTGCAGAGTATGCCCATTGTTCTCCGGAATGATTTTCATATAACACAGCATATTGTGTATTACGGCCATAATACCCATGACGGTGTAAATAAGTCATACCTAACGTCACCGGTCCGATCTTGGTATTTGCCGACAAGCCTGTATATTCAGAGAACAAAGGCTGTTCCTGCCCTCCGTCTGTAAATCCATCTACACCGAATGTCTCTGTCTCACCATATCCGTTGGCATAATCAAGAATAGTGGTATGTACAACGTCTGTTGTACCGAAAGTCTTGAATCTCAACGATTCTGTCTGCCTACGGTAAATAAAGCCCAAACCAATACCATTGTTATCTGACAAATTATAGAATATATCCGCACGTGAATATAAATTCATAAGAGAATTGGTGTGCCGCAAATCTTTATATTTGGCATAGCTTCCCGACGTATAATCCAACTTTGCACCAACAGACAACTTTCGCCAAACATTCCAACCAGCAGCCCCCATAATATTTATTATTTCCGCCCTTTTACTTCCTGCATCTTCTGCTGAGCCGATAAGGTCAAAAGGTTTCAGCTCTGATGTGGGGAACAACATGCTACCTGACATTTCCGTACCATAATCATTGATATACGAAACATGACCGAATGTTACGAGTTTGGGAGATACTCTCATATAAGAACTTACATCGGCAGATATGACATTGCGCTGCCGGCCTTGCGACGGGAGGCGTAGATCCCCATTTTCATGTCGGTATGCAACGCTCCCTTTTGATATACTGCTATCAGCAAAGGTAACAAGTGCAGCCGCATTGCCTGAAGAAAGCAAGGCGTTCCTGTCACGCACAAGAGAGAAATCCCTTTGTGCAAATATAGGAAGACAGACTATATTAACGAAGAGAACAACTTTCAGTCTCATAAAAATCATTTGAAGAATTATTTGTATCCATATATATATTATGTCCCTCTGACGTTCTCTCTACCCTACGTGCAACAGAATGCCCATAACCGTGTGTAAAAGACACATATCCGTTATCCAGATCAGGTGTAAGTCTTTTCTTACTTTGGGCCAAAGCTTCGGCATTGTATATTTCAACAGCATCAAGTATCCACGAACGTGGCACTTTGAGACAAGAATAAACAATGTTACCCTGCTTACCCACAGGATAAACAATATTATCCTGTGTTGCATATTGTTGTGGTGTGACGCCCTCTGTCCGGAATACTATTACCGCCGGTGAAACATTACTCATTGGCCACGCATTTGATTGCCCGTATTTTATCGCTTTCAGATAATGACTTGTAGGTATCACTTCAGAAGGTGACGGATAATATTTAGTATTATTGTATTTTCCACCATCACTGCTTGCTGACTCTACGTCATACATACAATAATAGTCGGAATTGGCATAATTGACAGACTGAGAATATGTCTGAGTGTTGTCAATAGCACCATGAACATTTATCACCAATTCGGAATATGCCTCTATTGACTGTCCATCACCGAAGGTCCATATACCATTTATGGCGGGCACCCAATCTTCTTCTGCATAACTTAAAACTCCGTTTGACATGAAGTTATGGGCCGAAGCCTCTGCATTATATGGCTCAACTATCCCTATTGACACATTGTCCAGGGATACTCTTTGAGAAGAATTGTTGTATAAAATAATACATTTGTCAAAGTAAAACTGTCCCGAGCCATCATCCTTCTGACAACCGCCACAATAAACTTCTTTTATCAATATCGGATTGTTCTTCTGAATCAAAGTATGAACAACCGGCAGTTCTACTATTGTATGCCCCGTACCTACAACTATATCCGCAAGCGATGCATTATATACATTACGAAAATAATCATCATCACTCACTTCTGACACATTGACACTATATATGCCTGAAGGCAATACAAACACCGCACGGCCTTGATTGTCTGTTACAGATGTAAAAGAGGTGAAAGTCTGATTGGTCATCTTTACGGATATGCCTTCTTCTTTTAACGACAGATGAACTTCTACCTCATACGTTAGAATTTCTTCATCATAAGTGCATGATTGAACATGCCACACCATTACCAACAATGATATGATTACAGGTAAAAATCTATATATCTTTGATATTCTCTCTCTCTTCATTTCTATAATATAATTGCTCTTTATAAATTGGTCTTTATATTACCTTCAATCTATTTTTAATCTTACAGACAATCCGTAATAGAATTTAGGTATATAGCTACTTGAAAATAATGATGTCTCAAGGCCGGTTTGGCTGTCCTTTACAGATGACATGTTATTTATGAAATTATTCGCATAAAATGACATACTTATTTTACGACCGATCTCCTTCGTTATGGAAAAGTTAGCCGAGTAATATGCCGAAATGTCCTGAGGATTGAAATAATAAGATGTATTGCTTCTCACTATCAAGTCGCACAGCTGTTGATACAACGTCTGATCATTATCCTTTGCATATTCCAAAGCTTCTGCATAAGGTATCTTGACATCCGGATTCTGCCATGTTGAATAATATTCAGGATACACGGCAACATAACTATTGCGTTCTCCTGAATAGGGTTTACCGAAGACATCACCGGCAGCTTCAAGAAGAACTGTGCTGCGACCTTCTGAAAGATTACGTTTATAATTAAGTAATGTCGCTTCAAGCCTCATTGTCATTATCAGTCTCAATTTGGGCATCCGGGCTGTAATTGTTGTATTAATGTTACATCCTTTTCTCAGCGTTCCGTTACTTATTGACGGTGTTCCGGCAGATGATGTTGAAGTAATATTACTGCCTATATAATAGCCTATCAAGGGTTGTTTGGCTGACGTTGACTCATAATCGCCTACCCCGTTAGGACTTCCGGTAATGAGAGTTTTATCTATTCCTTTGTAGTGATAATATTTACCATCTATACGCAAAGACAGACCGAAATAATGTCTGCTTTTTATAATTGGGACATCTGCTGTCCACTCTATACCATATCTCGTTACCGGTGATCCATTGATAAAACGTTTGTTACTTATATAAGTGTTATGTGTCGTATAAGGTAATTCTATCATTGTACCATCTACATTTGAAGATACGGTAACGACACCCGTTTGTTTATCTATGCTATATATCCTTTCCAAACTTGGAATAGGACATCCTTCGAGAGCACTCTGTGAGGTATAATGATAGGAAAACGGAGTATATTCATTTATCATCTGATACGGATTATATGTCTTGCTCCAAAAAGCTGATATATTAAGATTTATACCTTTGTATTCTCCATTGACGCCAAAATCTACCTGATTGCTGTACTGCCATTTAAGATTCTCATTATACAATGCCTTTGATACATGGGTATAATAAGCGTAATACGCTTTGTTATCTACAGTTGAACCAGGTGTAAACACTAACTTGTCTGAATATGAGTCTGCCGGATAAAGAACCTGAAACGAAGGAAGTTTAACGCTTTTACCATAGCCGATATGCAATGACAATGATTTATGTCTTCCTTTTATAATATCATAATTTATATTTGCACGAGGCGACAGACAAGATATTGTACCATAACCTGAGCCACCGACAAGAGTAATATCATCACGTAGACCGGCCGTTATCTTTAATCTGTTTAAAGTTATCTTATCCTCAACAAATATTGAAAACGTCTTCATCGCAGGCAGACTGCTATAATCATAGGGACGCCATGTCGGTGCAAGTTGTATATCTTCATAATATAAACCCTTACCGTTATTCCTAGTCATATTAAACTCGGAACCTATTATCAATCTATTGATTTTTTCCGAATAGCGTGTGTCACTAATGCGTTTCGTCCATGCAGACTTTATTTTTACTCTTAAAGAAAGCGGCTTCTGATCATTGTATTCTTTTACATACCAGTATCCTGTGGGACCGAGAATAATGTTTCCCACTCCCATACCTGATATATAGTCTTGAGCTATATCATAACCGGAAACCATCGTATGCAAAGCAGCTTGAGAAGACGAGGAATTGGTATTATAATTATTTTCCGTAAGTTTATCAGAAAAAGACAATGCTGTCTGTAAATTGACATTTATAACACCATATCTGTCACTGCTATGCTGCCATGTTAAGTCGATATTACCTCTTACCTGATTATCTCTCACTTTTAGATATGTATTTTTAAACGCATCAGGATCAGACTCCGAACTGTATCCTCCTATATTTGCTGTAATACCCGCTTGAAGATCTATGGTTGATAAACCTGTACGAAACTCTTTATTATACGTTGAAGATAACACATTCCTGCTATATGAAGTATAAGGAGAAGATATCTCACTATACGATCTCGCATGTTCAAGAGATACATTCAATATTCCTCCACCATCAGACAAAGCAAAACCTTTGTTTAATGCAATCTGTTTAGTATGTGGATTTACCGATGCATCAACTATCCATGGGGAATAGCCTTTCTTAGTATTAATCTTTACTACACCATTGGAAATATCTCCATACTCAACACTTGGTATTCCGGATACGATTTCAACACTCTCTATATTTGATGATGAAATATTTCTGGTCGATGTAGACAAGGTCTCATCCATAGAAGCATTGTTATCCAACCTTACTCCATCTACTTCTATAGCCGTGCCGAATGCCGCATTTCCTCGTTCTGACATTCCGGACCTTAAAGAAAGGCGATTATCATTGATAAGAGTCGAATTTACTGTCTGTCCTCCGGGCAATAATGCTGATATGTCACTTAAATTCAAGATCTGAGAATGGTCTAATGTCGTTCTATCCAAAATATATGATGTCGTGCCAGCATTTATATTGCTCTTGGATGTTACTTGTACTTCCGGAAGAGAAAGATTGTCTTCTTTCAATCTGATATTTTTTAAGTCTGTATCATTATCCAGATTAAAGTTAATCGTTCTGGTAACATATCCTAAAACACTAATACTTATCTCTATTTTACCTCCTCTTATATTGTTTATCTTAAACAATCCGTTCTCATCTGTAATTGCGCTATATCCCAAATCCACAACTTTTACTGAGGCATAAGATATTGGCGACATTGTTCTATTGTCAAGCACTCTACCCTTTACTGTGTAAGTCTGTGTTACAGACCAACCGTATATATATACAAACCATGAAAATATCAACGATAAAAACAATCTCATATTATGTACAATCATTCACTATAAAAACGGTAACAAAAATAATTAAAGTCTTTTCCGCATCCAATACCTAAAATTTATGATTTTTATCTTAAGCGGTCTTTGTTTACAAAGTTAAAAACATTGGCTATTATTTCCAATATTAACTGAAATTATAGATAATATATCTGTAAATGATATAAACAAAGAAAGATCTTTCTAAATCATGCCCTTTAATTGTTAAATAATAGAATATATATAGGCTCTGCTTTTATGCTAAACATATTATTCACTTGCCGTATGCAGGCAATCCTGTATCAAAATAATAATCAATGGTCATGTCGCTATTCGGATTTACGTCCCGTCAGCGACTCTGTATATTATTAAGATAAAAACAAAAGCATTGTGTCTATAGAGGATAATACAAAAAGAGAGTCCCTGTTACCGTTCCGGTATCAAGGACTCCCTCAAATGAAAAAGGGCGGTCTCCTACTCTCCCACA
>JBJFGK010000002.1:0-26895 GCA_051892655.1 Prevotella sp.
ATATGGTAATAGAGAGTCCTTCATCATCAGCCCCGCAGGCATATAGCATAGAAACAGGCAACGGGACGACAGTCATAGACCAACTGAATGTGATAACCAATGAGAAGACCGAATACTATGACATTAACGGCCGCAAGACGAAAGGTCTGCAAAAGGGATTGAATATTCTGAAACAAGGCAGCAAGACAATGAAAATAATAATCAGATAAACAAGGATAAAGATAATGAAAAAGCAAGAATATATAACCCCCGAGATAAAGACATTAAAGACAGAAAGTCAGGTCATACTCGCCGGTTCTGAAATCAATATGGCTTCAGAAGAATACTACAACAGTCTCTATGGTGAAATAGATGGAGATTAATTGTTGAATAATAAGTATATAAAGACAGAACGCTGTATAGTAGATAAAATTACGATACAGCGTTCTTTTTTCTGTTTGGCATATATGTGTTACGAAATTAACAGAATAGTTGATTAAGAATTATCGACGGGCGATTTGGATAATTTCTGTCAGATATATCTGTAAAAATGCAATAATGGCAGATTGCAAACGTTATTAATAGTATGAAAATAAAAATTCTCTATACATTATATTTATTATTGTTCTGGCATATAACGTTGTCAGCCCAGACCTTCACTCTACAAGGAAAAGTTACCGATAACAACAACAACCCTGTTGAACTGGCAACTGTTTCGGTGTTAAGTCAGGGAAAAGTGAGCATGACAAATCTGAAAGGCGAATTCAGCATGCGCCTTATGTCTGCCGATAGTGTTGTCGTGCGCTTCTCAATGGTAGGCTATAAGCCCAAGACAAGAGTTCTGCGCCGTCCGAAGGGCAAACAGACGCTCTTGATCCAGCTCTTTGATGACAACCAGCTGTCGGAAGTAACAGTAACGGAAAAGAAGAGACAAACGGGAACGACACAGGAATTAGATACCAAAGACATGAAAAACACTCCGAGCGTTACGGGTAATGCCGTTGAAGAGATGATACAATCACAAGCCGGAGTGTCAACACATAGCGAGTTGTCTTCACAGTATAACGTGCGAGGAGGCAGTTTTGACGAGAACAGCGTATATATTAACGGCACGGAAGTTTACAGACCGTTTTTAGTACGCAGCGGACAGCAGGAAGGATTGTCGATAATAAACCCCGACATGGTAGAGTCTATCGGCTTCTCTACCGGCGGTTTTGAAGCGAAATATGGCGACAAGATGTCTTCTGTTCTTGACATTAAATATAAGCAACCGAAGAAATTCGAGGCGAAAGCGTCGGCAAGCCTTCTGGGAGCAAGCGCTTTCATCGGTTTCAGCAAGAAGAATTTTTCGTGGAGCAACGGCATAAGATACAAGACAAACAAGTATTTGTTGGGAACGCTTGAGACAAAAGGAGAATACCGTCCTAATTTCGTCGATTATCAGACTGATCTTACATATAAGCCTGCGAAGAATTGGGAAGTCGGATTTATAGGTGACATTTCAGAAAGCCACTATAATTTCTATCCCGAAGACAGGGAGACAAAATTCGGAACAATGGAAAGCGTGAGGTCTTTCAAGGTTTATTTCGACGGTCAGGAGAAAGACTTGTTCCGCACATATTTCGGAGCTTTCAGCATAAAACGCAGCTTTGGCAAGAATACAAACCTCAAGTTGACCTTCTCCGCCTTTCGTACCAACGAACAAGAGAAATATGATATACAAGGACAATATTGGCTTACACAGACCGAAACAAGCGAAAACTTAGGCGTCGGTACATATATGGAACATGCCCGCAACTATCTGAAGGCTACGGTAAAGAGCCTTAACCTTGCGTTTGAACACAAAATAAAAAGACACGAGATAAAGTCGGGACTCACATACCGTATAGAGAACATTACCGAAAACAGCAAGGAATATGAAATGAGGGATTCGAGCGGTTACAGCATACCTCATACGGGAGAAGATCTGAAGATGATATACAGCCTGAAAGCCAAAAACGAGCTTGACGCAAACAGAATAGAGGCTTTCATACAAGACACATGGAAGTTCAGCAGCAAAGGCGAGCATACGTTTTTCACGCTTAATTACGGTATCAGATTCGCACATTGGAATTTCAACAAGGAGACACTTGTCAGCCCGAGACTGTCTTTAGGCATCGTTCCGGCGTTTAATCATGATGTCACATTACGTTTTGCGACGGGATTATATTATCAGGCACCGTTCTTCAAAGAGCTGCGCGACACCACTACAGTCAACGGAGTGACAAAGGCAACACTCAACAACAAGATAAAAAGCCAGCGTTCCATACATTTTATAGCCGGCTTTGACTACCGCTTCAAAATGCAGGAACGACCTTACAAGTTTACAGCCGAAGCCTATTACAAGGCATTGTCGAATATCGTACCATATACTGTGAATAACGTGAAGATAGTGTATGACGCCAGCCAACAATGCAGCGGACATGCTTTGGGACTTGACATGAAGTTGTATGGAGAGTTTGTACCGGGTACGGATTCATGGGTCAGCCTGTCGTTAATGGATACTAAAATAAACATCAACGGTAAAAGCGTGCCGCTGCCGACGGATCAGAAATATTCTGTCAACCTGTTCTTTACCGATTATTTTCCCGGAACCGACAAATGGAAGATGTCTTTAAAGCTCGCATTTGCCGACGGCCTGCCTTTCGGTGCGCCACACAGAAGTCTTGATTCGCAGCCTTTCCGCGCTCCGGCATACAAGCGTGCGGACATAGGAATGAGTTACCGGCTGATAAACAACGAGAACAAAGAGAGCAAATCGGCATTTAAGAATCTGTGGCTCGGAGTTGACTGCCTTAATCTTTTGGGAATAAACAACGTGAACTCATATTATTGGGTAACAGACGTTACCAACCAGCAATATGCCGTACCGAATTATCTTACGGGAAGACAGATTAACGTAAAGGCGTCTATAGAGTTTTAGCCAGCTCTGCAGCCTCTTTTCTTGCCGGTTTTCCCGTAGCCGTTAGGGGTATTTGCGGGATTGTTGCATAGAGTCGCGGCCTCCAATATTCCGGAAGATGCGACTCGCATTTTTTCTTGATGTCATCAAGACTCGTGCCTGTTGTCATAAGCACGACAATCTCACCGAATTTCGGGTCTTGTCTCTTGGTGATTATAAAATCGGATTTGATATATTCGCGCAGGATGTTTTCCACTTCCTCAATCTGAATCTTAATGCCGCCGCTGCAAATAGTGTTGTCTCGTCGTCCCAAGATTCTGAACTGTCTGCCGTCGTTCTCGTTTATTACGGCAATGTCATTGGTCTTCAAAACATCAGGGCATATTTCCGGAGCGTTTATGACAAGACAGTTGTCGTCGTCAAGAGACACCTCTACCCCATTGAAACATGTGTACCAGATGTCGGAATCGTTGCCGTTGAGTTTCCTCATCGCTATGTGTGACAATGTTTCGGTCATGCCATAAGTGCTCCAGATATTGTTGTCGAAAGAGCGGAGACGGCTTTCCATACCTGCATCTATAGCTCCTCCGCCTATTATCAGATGGCGTATCTTGCCGAGAATACGGGCTTCCTTGTCCGTCTGAAGGCTGTTAAAGACCTGCATCGGAGTCATAGCGGCAAAGTCGGGCGCACAGTCAAGAGAAGCCAAAGGGTGTCCGTCGGGTTCTACGCATATCAGTTTAAGCCCTCTGACAAGTGTTCTCACGACAACCATCTTGCCTGCGATGAAATCCAGAGGCATACATAACAGCGCCGAGTCGCCTTGTTTGAGACCGAGAAAATCACATGTAGCGACAGCACTCTTTATCATCCGCTTCTTTTCCACCATCAACGGCTTGGGTGTTCCCGTTGAACCGCTGGTGTGTACACATAATAAAGGGGAGCTGTCTTCCCATTCTTTGATGAACGAAGACAGTTGTTCTTTTATCGGTCTGCGAGTCATGGCTTGAAAAACAACTTGTTATCCCTAATCTCGGTATATGGCTCGGTATTGTCGGCAAACAGACTTCCTGTGCCCAGACCCTGCGCAAAGCAGATGCTGTCGCCATAGACGTGTGCCGTAAACTGCGCTATGGCATTCAGACCTATATTACTTTCCAATGCGCTTGTTATCCATGTCCCGATGCGTTTTTCCCTTGCCGCCTCAATCCATTCCGTACATCCTTTCATGCCGCCATGTAACGAAGGCTTCAGAACAATATACTTCGGCTTGATGATATTAAGCATGTGCGATTTCATGGAAATATCGTTCACGCCAATAAGTTCCTCGTCGAGCGCAACAGGCAGCGGAGATTCACGGCACAGTTGTGCCATATTGCCCCATTGTCCCGCCTTTATCGGCTGTTCGATAGAGTGGATTGAATATTGTGACAGCAATTCCAGCTTGTACAAAGCATCATCGAAACTAAAACCTCCGTTAGCGTCAACCCTCAGTTGGACGTCATTTGCGGAGAACCGTCGGCGTATTCCCTTTATGAGAGCCAGCTCGTCATCGAAGTTGATTGCCGCGATTTTCAGTTTGATACATTTGAAATCAGCCTCCAACTTGTCTTCTATACGTTGCAGCATATCATCATAGCTGCCCATCCATATCAGTCCGTTGATTGGTATTCCTGCTTCTCCTCTTGAGAAAGCATTGTCCCAGAACGCCTTGCTTCCGCTGTTCAGCTCAGCCAGAGCCGTTTCCAATCCGAAAAGTATTGAAGGATGCTCACGCAGTATAGGATCGTTAAGGTTGCCGTCTTCCTCGAACTGTCGGCAAAGCCTGCTGAGTTTTTCTTCGTAGTCATGTGAGAAGTCACAACTAAGGTCGGGCAACGGAGCACACTCCCCTACTCCTTTCCGCTCAGATTTGTCGGCCTTACACATTTCAATTATCCACGATTGCCTCGTTGTATATATACCTCGTGACGTGCCGGCAGGCTGCTTGAAATGAAAAGTCTTGGGCGTTATATTAATTTTGTACTTCATATTCGGCTGTTAGCATTATGGCATCTTCGGATATTTCTTGAAATCAGGTTTGCGTTTTTCAAGAAAAGCCTTTCCGCCTTCCTGTGCTTCGTCAAGGAAATAATATAACATGGTGGCGTCACCTGCAAGTTCCTGTATGCCTGCCTGCCCGTCAAGTTCCGCGTTAAGTCCGGCTTTTATCATCCTTAAAGCCAGCGGACTGCGTTCCATCATGGTTTCCGCCCATTCGACACAAGTGTCTTCAAGCTCGTCAAAAGGCACTACCTTATTGACAAGTCCCATTTTCTCAGCCTCACAAGCCGTATATTGCCTGCACAGGAACCATATTTCGCGGGCTTTTTTCTGCCCTACTATGCGTGCAAGATATGAAGCTCCGAATCCCGCATCAAAAGAACCGACCTTCGGACCAGTCTGTCCGAATATCGCATTCTCGCTTGCTATTGTCAGGTCACATACTACATGCAACACGTGACCGCCGCCTATGGCATATCCGTTTACCATTGCTATAACCGGTTTTGGCAGGCTTCTTATTTGTTTCTGTACATCCAAGACATTCAATCTTGGCACTCCGTCGGTACCGACATAGCCACCTCTGCCCTTTACATTCATGTCTCCGCCGGAGCAGAAAGCCTTGTCGCCGGCTCCCGTCAGTATAACTACGCATACGTCTTGCGCTTCACGACAGTAAGAAAAGGCGATACTCATCTCTTTCGTGGTAAGCGGAGTGAACGCGTTGCGGTATCTCGGCCGGTTGATTGTTATCTTTGCTATTCCGTTATATTGTTCAAACAATATCTCCTTGAAGTCGAAGCCTTCTATTTTTTTCCATTCTCTCATATCAAAAAGCGGTTATTTATGTTATGTTTTCAGTTTGTTATCACTTGTCAAAGACCTCCAGCAACATCGGTCGTTGCGAATTAGAGGTCATAAGTGTGGCAAGACCGATATACAGTTCTTCCGTATTCGTCGCCGAAAGATAGCCTATGTCATTCTGGGTGCATATTCCGCGAGCGTCTGTATTATGGCTTCCGGCAATGAACTTGTCGCAGGCGGCACTCTCCCTAATGCCGTCAAGACCGTAAAATATGCCTCCGCATCTGTTGTTCAGCAATATTATGCGCAAGTTGCCTTTAAGGTTAGTGTTCCAAAGTGCGTTCTGGTCATAGAAGAAACTCAGATCTCCGATAACGCAAAACACCATATCTTCGGTTGCCAAAGAGAAGCCTGCGGCCGTTGACAGGCAACCGTCAATTCCGTTAATACCTCTGTTGCACCAGACATAATGGCTCGCGTATTTGCATGCAAGGCGTATTGACGTGCTGTTGGCATAGTGTATATGATAAGTATAGTCCATGTCTTCCAGCGACTGCTCGAATGTCTGCACCGCCAACTCTGACAACGGAGCATAATGATCAGGCGTTTTCTGATTGTCTGAATCCGTCAGCAAGGCTTTCCATAAGGCACGGAACGACCGTCTTTCTTCCTGTTTGGCTGCGCTTCCCGTTATGGACATGTCTTTAAAAGCTGCCGCCAACGTATTGAGAACATCCTTTATGTTACCTTCGATACAGCCTGTCTGACACATGAAAGTATCATGTATTTCGCCGTCTTCACTTACCGCCCATACCTCTTTTATGCCTTTTCGGCGCAGATATTGCTTGAGCTTCTTGCTTACAACCGTGCCACCCATATACAGCAAAAAGTCAGGACAATATCTGTCATCATCAAATATCGAAGCCAAGACATTGTCAAACGCAACGGGAAAGTCTGTCGATAACGGTTCCGCCAAAAGCGTATATTCGGCTGAAAGAGCCTTGATAAGGCTCTCTGTTTCGGCATCAGGCTTTGCAGTCTGCCCTAATACAATCATCGGTCTTGATGCTTGCGACATGCTGCGGGCAACGATGTTTCTTACAGTTTCGGTGTCAAGGCGTGCCCGTATGGATGTTATGACCCTCTCTTCGGGCAGTTTTTCGACATCAAACACAAACAACGGCTCGCTTACAGGCACGTTTATATGTACGGGTTTCGCGCCGTCGGTCTTAGCTGCAATAAGGGCTTCGTTTACCAGACGGTTGCAATACCAGCGTTCTTCTTGGTCTTTGGGTTCGGGCAGACTGACACTCTTGCTTACCAAAGAGCCGAAAACATCGGGCTGTTCCATAGTCTGACCGTCCATTTGTCCTATCCATGCAGCCGGTCTGTCGGCAGATATGACAATAAAAGAACGGTGTCTGAGACTCGCTTCCGCCACAGCCGGAGCAAGATTCAATAATGCCGAGCCAGACGTGACGCATACTGCCGCCGGCCTGTCATCGGCAAGAGACATGCCCAATGCCATAAATCCTGCGCTACGCTCGTCGGTAACGGGAAACAACTCTATGTCCGGACACTCGTTAATATTATGCACAACAGGTGCGTTTCTCGATCCGGGACACGCCACGACCTTTGTTATGCCGTGCGCGACAAGCAATGATGTCAGTATGTTTATGTTTTCCTTGTTGCTATACATCTTTTCATGGTTTGCATTTTGGCTTCCGTCTCAAGCCATTCATATTCAACGTTACTCTCAGCTACCAATCCTCCGCCTGCGTAAAGGTCATATCCTTCATCAGAAACCTTCATACACCTTAGTGTAACAAACAGATGAACGCCTTTTGCAGATGATACGGGTCCTTGAAAACCGCTATAATATTCTCTGTCATATCCTTCGTTTTGCAGTATGTGACTGTATGTATAGTCTTTGGGAATGCCGCATACGGCAGGCGTGGGATGCAGATTGTCAAGCAGCATACCGAGTGTTACGCCGTCTTTGAGATTATAGCTGTAGTCGGTAAGCAGGTGACATACGTTGCCTGCGTTTATGGTAAGAGGCCCGTTTTCTGATATTCCGGAGGCATAACGCCCTACTCTCTCCCTGATATATTGCGAGACGTAGTCTTGTTCGATGATGTTTTTTGCGTTCCACGCGGCTTTGTCCGATATGTCATTACTATTGCCGTTATTGTCGGCAATACCGTAAGGACGTGTCCCGGCAAGCGCCGCCGTGTGTAGTTTGCCGTCTTTGCTGTCGGCAAGATACTCGGGTGTGGCCGTCAGCCATGTTCCGCACAAAGGTGAAGATACCAAAGAGACATACATATCCGGGCATATTTGGCATGCTGTCTTGAACAGTCCGACAGGCGATATGGTGTCTTCCGCCGTGATGTGTGTCTTTCTTGACAGCACTATCTTCGTGCATTTGCCGTCGGTAATTGCCTTGTGAAAGTCTTTAAATACGGTAGTATAAGCATGCTTTTCGGCTACCGAAAAGTTACAACCGTCAATATCGCGACTGTCGAAATGCCCGTTGTCCTGCCAAAAGAACTCTTCCGTGTTGTCTGTTCCAAATATCAGCAACGGCGTTTTTTCCGTGATATGAAACGGAGCGAAGACAAATCCGTCTTTACTTCCTGCCTCTTTGAAGTCGTAAGATATGCCTATGCTGTTTCTGTCACATCTTATAACATGTGCTTTCGATGCACGCGGAAGTCTGTACAATATGAAGTTGCTGCCTAAGAACTCGTCGGTTAACACTATGGATATGTATTATTTTGACTTGGGTGTTACTATATAGTTGGTGACATGTACGGTAGATATGACATCTCCGGCAGAGTTTGTTATCTCTACACTCCATACATGGAGCTTGCGTCCTTTGCTTACAAGATGCGCGCAGGCGGTAACGGTGTCTCCTTCTTCTACAGCTTTGACATGTTGTCCGCTTACGCTTATTCCCACGCATATCTTTCCCGGACACAAAGCAGTAGAACCGACACCCGCAACATTCTCCGCAAGAGCCAGCGAAGCGCCTCCGCTGAGGAAGCCGAAAGGCTGTCTGTTACGCTCATCTACCTTCATTGTTGCCATGCACAAGTCTTCTTCCGGTGTGGAAATGAACTTCATTCCCAACGCAGTTGACAGGTTCGGCATGTTCTCAATTATTTCTTTTACTTTGTCTACATTCATAACGGTTATACACTTATGTGACTTTCAAGCCGGAACCGGCTGACTGACTATTTGAAATACAGATACCAGACAACGGCAAGTGCCGCTATGATGACGGCAAACACTATTGTCTTTATCAGACATCCGGCGACTTTCTTGAACAAGACGATGCCTATTACAAGTGCAATAAGGCAAAATATATAGTACATGAAATTTTCCATAATAGCTTAAAATGTAATTGTTATGACTGTCATTCAGTCAAATCGGGAGTCTTTACCTGCCTTGTTCGGAATGTTTCCGTTCATTATTCTTTTGAACTCCGGCGGTATTATCGACTCGAATTCCATAGGCTTGTGGGTTACGGGATGATAGAAACACAACAGAAAGGCGTGAAGACACAACCTGTTGACAGGGTCGTCGCCGTTGCCGTATTTAGTGTCTCCGCATACCGGATGCCCCATATCGGCGGAGTGAACCCTTATCTGGTTTTTCCTGCCGGTCTCCAATTTGTATTCAACAAGGCTGTGGGAGGTTGTTCTTTTCAATGTATAGAAGTGCGTAATGGCATATTTGCCGCCATTGTCTATGGGAGATGAATATGTGATATATGCCTTGTTGTCTTTCAGCCAGTTGCTGATTGTACCTTCGTTTTCTTCCATTTCACCGCTAACAACGGCAATGTAACGGCGGTCATAGACTATGTCGTGCCAATTCTTTTCAAGCACCTGCTCCGTCAGAATGTCCTTTGCGTAGATCATAAGGCCGCTGGTGTCTCTGTCCAATCTGTGAACTACGTGTGCCGAACATTTCTGATTGGTGCGCTTGAAATAGTCGTCAAGAACGGCTTTTACGTTCAATGACTTGTGTCCGGCAGCCATTGACAGTATGCCGACATTCTTTTCTATCACGACGATGTACCTGTCTTCATAGACTATCTTTACATATCTGTTCTTGAAAGTGGTGTTGTTCTTCTTGCTTTTGCTTACCGATACTTTCATTCCGGACTGTAAAGGATAGTCGAAACGGGTAACTATCTTGCCGTTTACCTTTATACCCCGTCCCTGCAACGTGGCCTTTATCTTTGTACGGCTCTGACCTTTGATGTTAGCCAAGAGGTATTCGAGAAGCGGCATATCCTCTTTTACTACATAGTGGTCGTAGTCGTTTTGTTGTGTATTTGGGTTGATTATCATTTCTGTTGAGCTGTTGCTTAGGAGGTTTTTATGCTTGCGTCAGGGCGGAAGGTGTATCGTGCCGACATGGAAAGACAATGTCTAAAGTATGAAAAATCTATGCCGTTGTATGAAAAAGCCCGTCAAGCCCTCTCCTGCGGCTTAATCTTCCTTGTCGAAAAGGTTGTTTATCTCTTCTATTTCATCCTCGTCAAACCATTTGGTAAGCTTTGTTCTGGCTTTTAACTTTATGTCTTCCGACACGCTACCCCATACTTTGTTGAGAACATAAATCAAGACTGCGAGGTCGTCGCCTAATCCGGCGATGGGAATAGCATCGGGAATAACGTCAAGAGGACTGACCAAATAGCCCAGCGCACCTATTATTATCGCCTTGTCTTTAACTGAAATCTTGTCGCTTTGCAGGGTGTAATAGAGTATCAAAGCGGCATAAACGAGCTTAGCTCCGGCACGTTTGGCTATCTTGGATATCTTGTCAACAAAGTCACTGTTCGTGAATTTGTTGGAATATTGCATAAAATCAGGTAAGTTCATAATGAATAATATTATCAGTTAATATTGATACAAAAGTAATAATTATTTTTGTTTCGGACAACTCTTGCATGTTTTTTCACTTCTTTTATGCAATAGATATACATTCTGAAAACTATATTACCACTTCGACTACATAACAAAGCATATTTCAAAACACCATACTTACAGGTCATAAACACTATTGTTACAACATACAAACACTATATTTTGCCCTCCTAAACACCATAGTTACGACAGCGGGTAAAGGGCATTTCTCGTTTTTTATTTATATCTTTGCACTCGCCTAATATGTTTTGGCAAAAGAAATATTATAACATGATGACTATTGACAAGCTTTTTTTATTGCTTAAAACCATATTCGCGGCAGTAGCCGCAAGCCTGTTTTACGCTTCTAACGCACAAAAATCCGACAGGTATTACTGTTACGGACAAATGGCAGACAACTCGCCAAAGCATGAAGTACGTGCTGTCTGGCTCACGACAATAGGAGGCCTGGACTGGCCGCGCACATACGCCCAAAGCGCCCAATCAATATCAAAACAGCAGAAAGAACTTACAGACATACTCGACACGTTGAAGGTTTTGGGCTTCAATACCGTATTGTTTCAGACCCGAATAAGGGCAACCGTAATCTATCCTTCGCATATTGAGGCATGGGACGGATGCTGTTCGGGACATCCGGGACAATCGCCGGGATATGACCCGCTGGCATTTGCCGTAGAGCAATGCCATAAACGGGGTATGGAAATACACTCATGGATAGTGACTATTCCGGCAGGCAAATGGGCGGGATACGGCTGTTCGAGGTTGAGAAAGAAATATCCGGGAATGGTAAAGAAGGACGGACTTGACGGATATATTGACCCCGCACACAGAATGTCGGCGGAATACATAGCGTCAATATGCCGTGAAATAACTTCAAACTATGATATTGACGGTATTCATCTTGATTATATAAGATATCCGGAGACATGGAAAAGAAACATATCAGCTGAACAGGCACGCCGGAACATAACGGAGATTGTGCGCAGAGTGCATGATGAGGTCAAGTCGGAGAAATCGTGGGTCAAGATAAGTTGCTCTCCGATAGGCAAAAGAACAGACTTGGCACGTTATAGCAGTCGCGGCTGGAACGCCTGCAATAAAGGTTATCAGGACGTGGAGGAATGGATGAGACAAGGATTGATGGATCAGATATATCCGATGATGTATTTCAAAGGCAACCAGTTCTATCCATTTGCACTTGATTGGAAAGAGAAAAGTCACGGAAAGACCGTCGTTCCGGGTCTCGGACTGTACTTTCTCTCCGACAAAGAAGGCGGCTGGCGTATGGAAGAGATAACAAGACAGATCGGTTTTCTTCGCAATTCGGGCATGGGATATGCTTTGTTCAGGACACGCTTTCTGCTTGACAACGTGAAAGACATAAAGACCGTGTTGCGAGAAACGTATAACAAATATCCTTCAATGAATGTCCCGACACGAGATTGTCGCAGGGTTTTGCCTGCTCCGACAGGTCTGGAGATACGCGAACAAGACTCTTTCACGCAGTTATCGTGGACACCCGCATCAGGCGGACAACCTGATTTCACATATAATATATATGCTTCGCGAACATTTCCTGTTGACATAACAGATGCCGCAAACCTAATTTATGTCGGTTATAAAGGCACGACAATGACAACGCCGTCATCGCAAGGCATCTGCTATGCCGTAACGACAACCGACAGATACGGCAACGAGAGCAAGCCGTTACAACAGTCTGAACATGAAGACATCATAACTCAAAATACCATATTCGTTAAAAACGACGGCTCGACAGCCACCCTACCCCTAAAACCGTCAACGCTCGATGCCGATATGATAATAGTCAAGAGTCTGCAAGGCAATGTTCTGATAACCACGCAATACAACACGCCAAAGATAGACATTCGTTCCTTGCCCGACGGAATGTTCACTTTGCACTCGCTTAACCGCAAAGGGATTACCCACAGATTAGGATTTATGACAATAAAGAGGTGAAACACGCCCTGTGTTCCACCCCTTTGTCCTTGTCAAATATCATCGTGCGCACATGTCTTCATGTGGCATGAAATATATTTAGTATGGTTTCAATATACGTTATGATATGTTTTTGATGTCATTCTTCGCCTAATGTTATGCTTGAACGTACCCTGCTCAAAGTCTCAGGTGTCATTTGCAGATAACTTGCAATGAACACTAACGGCGCCCTAAGACTGACTTTGGGAGACAGTTTGCATAGCTTCAGGTATCGGTCTTTTGCCGCTTCAAAGCGCACAAGGTCTGCATGGATTTGTGAATGTATAAGAGATTCTTCCAATATCTTCCTATACATCAACTGTATATTGACGCAATGAAGGGCCACTTCTTCCAATTTAGCCTTCGGCATAGCATATATTCTGACGTTCTCCAAAGCCTCTGCCTGAAGATGAGTAGGCTCTTCCTTGAACAGACTCTCTATACACATGACTATGCTTCCCTCTACTGCAAGGTGCTCAGTAACCTCTTTACCGTTCTTATAATAGTATTGTCGCACAAGTCCTTTGTCTATATAGTATAAGTCTCTGCACACTTCGCCCTCTCTAAGTATCATCTCTCCTTTGGCAAACTTCATTGGAACGAGGATGCTTTCAAGAACATCGAGTTCGTCGTGTGTCATTGTACTGTACTTTCGAGCCAATTCTCGTGCAATGTCACGTGTGTTTTTCAACATCTCTCTCATGGTAGATTAGATCATTAAGTTATATTTTAGGACTTCAAAGTATTAGTCTAATTTCAGCACGGCTAAGAATGCTTTCTGCGGAACTTCTACGTTACCTATCTGTTTCATGCGCTTCTTGCCTCGTTTCTGTTTCTCCAGCAACTTGCGTTTACGGCTTACGTCACCACCATAACACTTTGCCGTGACATCCTTTCTTACGCATTTAATTGTTTCGCGTGCCACTATTTTAGCCCCTATAGCGGCTTGTATGGCAATGTCAAACTGCTGTCTCGGTATGAGTTCCTTCAGCTTTTCGCACATTCTGCGCCCAAGTGTGACGGCGTTGTCTTGATGTGTAAGAGTCGATAAAGCATCTACCGGCTCGCCGTTTAACAGTATATCAAGCTTCGCAAGCTTTGACGGACGGAAGCAATCTATATGATAGTCAAACGATGCATAGCCTTTTGATATGCTCTTTAACTTGTCATAGAAATCAATTACTATCTCACCGAGAGGAATCATGAAATGCAATTCGACTCTGTTTCCGCTTATATATTCCTGCTTGACAAGCTCGCCGCGTTTGTCAAGACACAGTTTCATTATCGGACCGATGAAGTTTGAGTCTGTTATAATGGATGCCTTGATGTACGGTTCTTCTATATGGTCTATCATGGTAGCGTCAGGGAGACCCGACGGATTGTGTACTTCCTTGCTGTTACCTTGCTTGTCATAAACCATATATGACACGTTTGGCACTGTGGTTATTACATCCATGTTGAACTCACGGTCAAGTCTTTCTTGAACAATCTCCATGTGCAGAAGTCCGAGAAAGCCACATCTGAAGCCGAAACCAAGCGCGACGGAAGACTCAGGCATAAAAGTCAGGGATGCGTCGTTAAGCTGAAGCTTCTCTAAAGACGCTCTTAGGTTCTCGTATTCGGCGGGATCGATGGGATAAACACCGGCAAACACCATAGGCTTAACCTCTTGGAAACCGGATATGGCAGCGTTACAAGGAGTGGCTATGTGTGTAATTGTATCGCCCACTTTAACCTCTTTGCTGTCTTTAATGCCGCTGATTATATATCCTACATCGCCTGTACGCAACTCCTTACGTGGTATCATGTCCATCTTTAAGACGCCGATTTCATCGGCTGTGTACTCCATTCCGGTGTTAAAAAACTTAACTTTGTCACCTTTATGTATGCAACCGTTCTCTATTTTAAAGTATGCTATGATACCTCGAAAAGAATTGAAAACAGAGTCAAATATCAACGCCTGCAATGGCGCTTGCTCGTTTCCAGTAGGATGAGGTATGCGTTCTATCACCGCATCAAGCACGGCGGGAATGCCTTCTCCCGTTTTTCCTGATACGCGCAATATATCTTTCCTGTCGCAACCTATAAGATCTACAATCTCATCTTCCACTTCGTCGGGCATGGCTGACGGCATATCTATCTTGTTGATAACGGGGATTATCTCAAGATCTTGCTCCAATGCCATATACAAATTGCTTATTGTCTGGGCTTGAACACCCTGACTCGCATCGACAACGAGCAATGCTCCTTCACATGCGGCTATGCTTCGCGACACCTCATAAGAGAAATCTACATGTCCCGGAGTGTCAATAAGGTTGAGGATATATTGTTCTCCATTATGCTCATATTCCATTTGAATGGCATGACTCTTGATGGTTATGCCCCGTTCTTTCTCAAGTTCCATGTCGTCGAGCATCTGTCCTTCTGTTATCTGAATAGTGTTTGTATATTCAAGAAGACGGTCCGCGATGGTCGATTTGCCATGATCTATATGCGCAATAATACAGAAGTTTCTTATATTGTTCATTGAAAAAATCTTTTTTGTAAGATGCAAATATAGTAAAAAAAGACATTTTCCTACTAAGAATTTATATAAAATTAGTATTAAATGAAAAAAGATATACCCTTGTTTAATATGAATGAAATATTTGATTTACTTTTGCGGAAAGATTAAATATAATATGAAAAGATACTTTTTACCGCTGTTGGCAACATTGTCTATGTTGTCTTGTCAAGAAAACATTGAAGATAAGGCATTGAGAGAAACGCGTGAATACACAAGAAAGAACTGTCCCATGAAGATAGCCGATAATGTTATGCTCGACAGCATGGCTTTTGAGCCCGGCTCACGTACTATTTGTTATTATTACTCTATGCTTGGTGCCTCAGATACAACGGCTATTGACAAGTCGGCAGCACGTGAAATGCTTGTCAAAGGTATAATAGAATCAACAAGTGTGCGCAAATATAAAGAGAACAACTTCTCATTCTCCTATACATATTTTTCAACAAAGCATAAAGGAACATTGCTATTGAAGGTCGTTGTAAAGCCTGAAGATTACAACAAATAAAGTGAAAAGACAGTTCTTATAACTCAATATAAGACAAGAAAAACAATAAAGAGCCTGTGTCGGTTGCATTTATGCGAGACACAGGCTCTTTGTTTTAGTATTTGTTTTCGGCTTTAAGACGCCTTTGATTATTGCTGTTCAAGTGCACGGCAAAGCTGATCGGGACAACTTGTCCCCTTTGTTCCGCATCTTATACCGTTAAGTTTTTTAATGACTTCCTCTTTTTTCATGCCTCTCACAAGAGAACATATACCCTGCAAGTTGCCGTTGCAGCCACCAATGAAGCTGACTTCGCTGATGCAACCATTATCGTCAAGGGTAACATCAATGTGCTTGCTGCATGTTCCACGAGTATCGTATGAAATCTTTTTCATATCTTTACAAACGCAGTATTACTCTGCCGGTTTCATGTTTGTATATACATTCTGAACGTCATCAAACTCTTCAAGTCTCTCAACCATCTTGTCTATGGTTGCGCGAGCTTCATCATCAACGTCCTTTAAATCGTTGGGAATGTAAGTAAACTCACCGCCTATATCTTCAAATCCCTGTTCTTCAAGGAACTTTTGTATTTGCGCGTAACTCTTGGGATCGCCATAAATGGTTATTGTTCCCTCTTCCTCGTCCTCGTCAAACTCGTCTTCAACATTGAAATCAATAAGTTCCAATATCAGTTCGTCCATATCAAGACCGTCTTTCTTCTTGAAAGTGAACACGCATTTATGGTCGAAAAGATATGAAAGTGAGCCTGTTGTACCAAGAGTTCCACTGAATTTGTTGAAGACGGAACGCACGTCGCCGACAGTACGTGTAGTGTTGTCTGTCAGAGTATCGACAAATACGGCAATTCCGTGAGGTCCATAGCCCTCGTAAGTAACTTCTTTATATTCGCTTTGGTCCTTACCCATAGCATTTTTTATTGCGCGTTCGATATTGTCTTTCGGCATGTTCTCACGCTTGCAAGTGGCTATTACGGAGCGCAGAGACGGATTGTTCTCTGGCTCAGGACCGCCGGATTTAACTGCTATTGCTATTTGTTTTCCAAGACGGGTAAATGTTTTTGCCATGTGACCCCATCTTTTTAACTTTGCCGCTTTGCGGTATTCAAATGCTCTTCCCATAATATGTTATTTTTTAATTTATCTTAGTTCTGCGTTAAGTTCTTTTTTGATGTTGGCTATCAACTTGTTCATTATGGCCTCAATCTGCTTGTCATTGAGTGTTTTCTGCTCATCTTGAAGTATGAAGTTTACTGCATAGCTCTTCTTTCCTTCGGGTAAATTCTTGCCTTCATACACATCAAAGAGTTCTACACTCTTAAGATACTTCCTCTCAGTCCTATACGCAATGGTTTCGATTTGCGCAAATTCGACTTGCTTGTCTATAAGTAAGGCCAAGTCACGACTTACGGCAGGATACTTACTTATCTCTTTGAAACTTACAGAGCTCTTGCGTACTTGTTTCATCACGGCAGTCCAATTAATGTCTGCATGGTAAACAGGTGATGTAATGCCTGTCTTTTTCAGCAGTTTTGTGCTGATAACGCCCATTTCAGCGAGCAGTTTACCTCCTTTGTTCTTTATAGAGATGCTCTTTTGGTATATGTCATTGCTGCCGTCAGTCATATCAACGCTTGCGAGAGAAAGGCCTATACGTCTGAAAATGTTGATTACTGCGGCCTTGATTTCAAAGAATGACGAGTCCTCATCTGCATGAGCCCAACATCCGGCAACGCGTTTTCCGCTTATCCACAACGCGAGATGTTTTTCCTCCTTATATGCCTGCATCGGGTTGTCAGCGTTTTTGTTCTCCGGCATATGGTTATATACATTGCCGAATTCAAACAGTCGCAAGTCCGGATTCTTTCTGTTTGCGTTGTATGCAATGGTTTCCAAACCTCCGAACAATAGAGTTTCGCGCATCACATTGAGATCGGAACTCAACGGATTCATTATCTTTACGAGATTATCCTCTTTATATTCATTCAGGTTTTCATAATAAGAGCCTTTTGTAAGAGAGTTATTCAGTATCTCGTTATATCCCTCTCCTACCAGCTGTTCGCCAACAAGATTTTCAAGTTTATGCTTGTTGTCCTCAAAACCTTTTATGACAAGCGAACTTTTAAGCTGTGTAGGTATCTCGACATTATTATATCCGTATATGCGCAAGATGTCTTCCACAACATCGCAAGGGCGTTGAACATCTACCCTATATGGAGGAACAGACAGCTCAAGACCTTGTTCGCTTTCGCTATCTATCTTCATTTCAAGAGAGGTTACAATGCTTTTAACTGTTGACGCCGGTATTTCCTTGCCTATCAAGCCGTTGACATAATCATATTTCAGCGAAACTTTAAAGTCTTGTATAGGCTCCGGATATACGTCTTTAATATGCATGGAAATCTTACCTCCCGCTAATTGCCTGCACAAAATTGCCGCTTGTTTGAGTGCATATATTGTTCCGTTGGGGTCAATGCCACGTTCAAACCTGAAAGAAGCGTCGGTGCTGAGTCCATGTCGGCGTGCGCTTTTTCTTATCCATGTCGGATGGAAGTAAGCGCTTTCAAGAACAACGTTCACAGTTGTATCGTAAGTACCGCTACCCTTGCCTCCGAACACTCCCGCGATACACATTGCGTCGTTCTCGTTGCATATTGCGAGGTCTCTCTCGCTTAGTTTGTGCTCTTCACCATCAAGCGTAACAAACGGAGTACCCTCCGGAAGAGTCTTGACTATGATGTGCTTACCGTCTATCATGTCTGCATCAAAGCAATGCAGCGGTTGTCCGTATGCCATCATTATATAGTTGGTAATGTCAACTATGTTGTTTATAGGTCTTAGACCTATTGTCTTGAGTTTGTTTTGCAGCCATTCAGGACTTTCTTTTACGTCACAACCTGTGATGCTTACGCAGGCATATCTCTTGCATGCTTCGTTATTGTCAATCGTAACTTCTATCGGAAGATCCTCGTTATCTACAACAAAGTCGCTGCAATCGGGTCTGTGAAGAGAAGTCTTGTAGCCGTTTTGAAGCAGCCAAGCGTATAGATCTCTTGCAACACCCCAATGAGAAAGGGCGTCAGCCCTGTTTGCCGTGATGTCCACTTCTATCAAATAATCGCTTTCAAGATGATAGTATTCGGCAGCGGGCATACCTATTTGTGCGTCTTCCGGCAATACTATTATTCCGTCGTGACTGTTTCCTATGCCGATTTCATCTTCTGCGCAAATCATACCATAGCTGTCCACGCCGCGCAATTTTGATTTTTTTATCACGAATTCTTTATCTCCGTCATAGAGAACGCAGCCTATGTCAGCTACGATTACTTTTTGTCCGGCAGCGACATTAGGCGCTCCGCAGACTATTTGTGAAGGAGTTTCCCTGCCTAAATCTACTGTTGTGACATGCAGATGATCAGAATCCGGATGCATTTCACATGTAAGGACTTTGCCTACATATAGTCCTTTAAGGCCTCCTTTTATACTTTGCACTTCCTCAAGAGCGTCAACTTCAAGTCCTCCGGATGTCAATGCGTCGCACACTTCTTGCGGAGTAAGGTCGAAATCCACATACTCTTTAAGCCATTTGTATGAAATATTCATAAGAAAATCTTGTTTAATTCTTCTTTATATAACGGGCGCAAAATTACTATTTTTTAGTCATTTATACAAACATATCCAATCTTTTTAGGCTTAAAAACACTCTTTCCGCATTGACAAAATATGTGTTTTGTTGTTTGTGGAGTGCTACTTTTGTGCGGTGTGCATGTGCTTTTTATTGACTAATGTTGTTGAATAATGGAAAATATGCTTAATTTTGTAACGTTAAAAACAGTAGAACAGAACAATTAAAGACATCTATCATACATGAACATCACCACAGACAGCAACAGCAGCAAGCCGCTTGTAAGTTTCATAATGACATGTTACAATCTTCCCGATGACATGGTCAGAGAGTGTCTTGACAGCATATTGGCGTTGTCGTTGCGCGACCATGAACGTGAAATAATCATTGTCGATGACGGTTCTGACACTTGTGTCCTCAACGATTTGACAGATTATTCACAGCAAATAATATACATAAGACAGCCAAATCAGGGTCTTAGCGTGGCGCGTAATACGGGATTGCAGATGGCAACGGGCGATTATATACAGTTTGTTGATGGTGATGACTATCTTATAACAGAAGCTTATGAGCATTGTCTTGACTTGGTGAGATACGAAAATCCCGACATGGTGTTGTTTGACTTTACAAGAGGCAAGGCGAAAAACATGGAGTATTATGCTCCAAAGCCCATAGACGGCACCACTTTCATGAGGCATAATAACCTGCATGCTACGGCATGTGGATATGTATTCAGCCGTCACATACTTATGGGATTGCGTTTTACGCCCGGCTTACTGCATGAGGACGAGGAGTTTACTCCGCTGCTCATGCTGCGTGCGGACAGGATTTTTGACACCAAACTGACCGCTTATTTTTACAGAGAGCGTAAAGTGTCGATTACCGGAAACAAAAACCGCAAGTCGGTAATCAAGAGATTGAATGATATTGAACGTACTTTGATATATCTAAAAGAGAAGCATGAGAACATGCCGCGACTGGAGAAATATGCTCTGGAAAGGCGCATTTCGCAGCTTACGATGGATTATCTGTATTGCATAATGAAGCATACAGGCTCGGAAAAGCAGCTTGAAACGAGAATGGAAAGGCTCAAAAAGTATGGGCTTTATCCCCTTCCCGACCGCCGATATACAAAGAAATATACTCTTTTCAGGCTCTTGATGAAAAGCAAAATGTCAAGAAACGTATTGATGAGACTTGTCAGAAATTCCGGGAAATAAAGATTATACACACCGCCAACACCCGTTCTAATGTAAAAACAGCCAATATTGCGTTGCAAAAACATGCCAATAGAATGAAAGACTTGATATCTGTAATTGTCATTACATATAACGAAGAGAAGACCATAGCGCGCACTCTCGACTCTATACTGATGCAGAAATGCAGCATGCCGATAGAGATTGTCATCGGCGAAGACAATTCTACAGACGGTACAAGAGCCATTTGTGAAGACTATGCGAGGCGTTATCCCGACATCATAAGGCTTATGGAGAAGACTCCGAACAAGGGAATAATCGACAATTACTTTGATTGTCTGCTTGCCTGCAACGGTAAATACATTGCCGATTGTGACGGAGATGATTTCTGGATAACTGCTGATAAATTGGAGAAACAGCGCGAGATACTTGACAATAATCCAAACGTGGTGCTCGTACATACCGACTGGAGATATTACAACGAGGAGACTCATGCCACGTCATCACACAAACCGCAACCTTTTACCGATATGATTACTAAGGGCGACCTAATGACTAAGGACGTGCTTACATACACCGGAGGGTTCATAATCCACCTTTGTACGGCCATGTTCCGGGCTGACGCCATGTTGGAGGCATATAGAAACGACACTCTGTTGTTCAGAAACAAGGCGTTCAAATGCGAGGATAAGCAGGTGTCGTTTGCGATGACGCTTAAAGGGGATATAGCTTTTCTGCCTGAAATAACGCTACATTACAGTTATGGCAAGCCTTCGGCTTGTAACAAGAAAGATGAACGCAAGCAGTATTATTATGACAAGAGCATGCTGGAGCTTGACTCATATATTTCAAAACATTATGGTTTGTATGACAAGGATATTGAAAAGCTCTTTGACAACAGGATTTTCGGACTTGCCATGCACGCTCTGAGATGTCACGACAAGCAGCTTCGCAATGACAGCAAGGCATGTGCAAAGACTTTTAATATAAGGAAATCTCCTAAAACAAAACTTGTTTATGCCCTGATGTCAAACAGTTCTACTTGGCGGTTGGCACTTATTGCAAGAAACATATTTATAAAGTTAAAAAATATACGAGCTTTCCATTGACTCGATGGAGTCATAAACTAAGTTTTATTGAATATTGTCCATCTTGTCGTAAGTATAAACAACGACCCGCACATTTGACTTTTTGGAAATCTTTTCCTCCTACATGTTTCGCCAATAACCAAACAAATTTGATATTGCGCTTAGTTTGTCATCAGTTGCGCAACGTTGAGTGGCTTTGCAGATATCCACTTGTTGTGAAGGTATGGCTTTTTTCCAATTTGGAACTAAGTGTTTTACAAAAATAATTCAGTGTTTTTCACTTCAAAAAACAGTGAATTTCACTTCAAAATACAGTGACTTTTTTAAAAAAACATGTGGGAATACAATAAAATAGCATAAGGCTGATTATTGATACGTAAAATCTTATGTTAGGCGGGTGATATTCCTTCAACTATTTTTGTAAACAAGTGGTCAAGTTTTTTTCCGATAATGGTAGGTGACACCATTGAGGATATTTTATCAGACAGGGCTTTGCCATCAATGTCGCTATTGAGATAGATTTGCTCCATTGCGTTGTTCATACTCTGCACATCATCAACTGGAACAATATGACAGCCGCCATCAATACGTACATTCATCGGAACACGGTCTGTGGCTATCACAGGAATACCGGTACTCATTGCCTCTAACAACACAAGACCTTGAGCCTCATTTCGGGTAGCCAAGACAAGGCTGTCGCAACGATAAAGCAAATCTCTTACGTCTTTCTTGCTTATCTCTCCAAAGGTCTTAACTTTGGAGGAATTTGACATAAGGTTAATCAATCGCTGACATTCGTTACCGTCAGTATTTCTGCCTGCAATACATAGCTCAGAGTTAGGATGCTTGCTCGCAAAACTATCAAACGCCTTAAACAGAACATCATAGCCTTTTCTCGGAATGAAAAGAGCAATGCAACAGAAACGGAAAGGGCGTCCCGTTAAAGGCTCGCGCTTACAATATGAGAAAAAATCCGTGTCAATGAGATTGGATATTTCCAGCCATTTATAATCCGTTCCGAACAAAGGTGCGTTGTCATCAGCAAGCTCTTTTGAGACCAACACAACGCGCTCTGCTTCCTTATAGGCTTTTTTTAAGAGGGGAAGTTGCCACGCTCCTTGTGGGTTTTCGCCAAACTCAATACGATAGATCATTGACGACAGATGCTCGGTAACAACGTATGGAATACCGTATTCCTTGCTGATTAATAATGCTGCATAACCCGCCCACTTGGCACAATGGGCATGGATAATATCCGGTTTGCCATATTTCTTTACATATTCGGCAAACATCTTTTCCACAGTTTTCACCCATTGTCTGAAATTGTAATGAACTGCCAACGGCATGCCCCGCATCTCGTTTCTTATGATTCTCACGCCGTCAATATATTCTGCCTTCCTCGTGGTGTCGTTAAAGATATAACATTTGAGGCTCTTTTTTATTGACAACTGCACATTGGCGAGAATAGTAACATCATGACCTAAAGCTGCCAAAGCCCTACTCTGTTCAAGACAAAACTCACCTCCGTATGGAGTAAAGAATGAAGGCAATTCGACAATCTTCATGATTTCAGGTTGTGTGTATAGTAAATAGCGGTTTGTTCAGACGTGTTTAGCCGAAGTTATCAAACATTATAGACTCTTCATCAACGCCGAGACTATCAAGCATCTTCACTACCGCATTGCTCATAGGACCGGGTCCGCACATGTAATATTCAATGTCTTCGGGCGAATCAACGTCTTTGAGATATGTATCATACATCACTTGATGTACGAAACCGGCTGTATATTTGACACCGGCCTTATCGGCTTCAGGGTCAGGACGGTCTAATGCGAGGTGGAAATGGAAATTCGGGAAATCCTTTTCAAGTTGGAGGAAATCGTCAAGATAGAACACTTCGACCAAAGAACGTGCTCCATAGAAGTAGTGCATCTCACGGTCACGGGTATTAAGTGTCCTTGTCATGTGCATAATCTGCGATCTTAGCGGTGCCATACCTGCACCTCCGCCAACCCAAATCATTTCTTTTTTGCTGTCAAAAATCGGGTGGAAGTCACCGTAAGGACCGCTCATTATCACTTTGTCTCCCGGTTTGCGACTGAAAATATATGAAGAAGCTATGCCTGCCGGAACATCTTGAAATCCTGTTTGCGGTTTCGGCTTGAACGGAGGAGTGGCTATTCTGACCGTAAGCATTATCCTGTCGCCTTCTGCGGGGTAGTTAGCCATAGAATAAGCTCGCACAGTATCGTTGTCGTTATGGGCTTTGACTGAGAATATGTCAAATCTTTCCCACATGGGAAGATAGGTGTCTCCAATGTCTTTTTTGTCAAAATCCTTGTCGTAATCTATTGTTCCGTATGCCGGAATCTTAATCTGCGCATAGGAGCCGGGTATGAAATCCATGTGTTCTCCTTCGGGTAAAGCCACAATAAACTCCTTTATAAAAGAGCTAACGTTCTTGTTGCTTATCACCGTACACTCCCATTCTTTGACGCCAAGCACGCTTTCTGGAACCTTTATCTTAAGATCTCCCTTCACTTTACATTGACATCCCAGACGCCAGTGGTCTTTTATCTGTTTGCGTGTAAAGTGCGGACGCTCCGAGTCAAGTATCTCTCCACCTCCTTCAAGCACTTGTACCTTGCACTGTCCGCAGCTTGACTTGCCGCCACAAGCAGAAGGAAGATATATACCGTTGTCGTTTAGAGTACTCATTAACGACGCCCCCTGCCCAACGGATATGGTTTTATCGCCGTTAATCTCAATGTTTACATTTCCGCTCGGCGAAAGATATCGTTTGGCAACAAGAAGCATTACCACCATAAATATGATGACTACAAGAAAAACCAATATGCTTGTCAATATAAATTGTATCATATCTTGAATTGTTTTTTAAAGGTTGGAGCTACATTCGTCACACATCATCAATCATTAATAAGATGTTTTGTTTATCGAACTTCCCACCTTTTGTTAAACTGAAAATAGTTCTTTTATAATCTGTTCTTATATTTTCAAACCCGAAAAGCACATCATTGCCATAGCCATAAGGCCTACGGTAATGAATGTAATGCCAAGTCCTTGCAACGGTTTTGGCACATTGCAGTATTGCATCTTCTCTCTTATAGCTCCCATTGATACGATTGCCAACGTCCAACCGATACCACTGCCGACAGCATATACTATCGCATCTAATACACTACCTATGTATTGGCTGTTTGAAGGATCAAGATTTATACGCTGTTGCATGAACAAAGAAGCACCCATAATGGCACAATTGACTGCAATCAACGGTAGAAATATCCCCAACGAGGCATACAAAGAGGGCGAAAACTTCTCGACTGCCATCTCAACAAGCTGAACTATACCGGCAATGACTGCAATGAAGAGTATGAAACTCAGATATGACAGGTCAACACCGGCAACCAGACAATCAGGACCCAGCACATAGACCTGTAGAAGATAGTCAACAGGCACTGTCACCAATAATACAAACGTTACGGCGACACCAAGACCGAAAGATGTCTTTACATTTTTTGAGACCGCTAAAAACGAGCACATTCCGAGAAAGAATGCAAATATCATGTTGTCTACGAATATAGACCTGAAAAACAAACTTAACAGATGTTCCATAAACTATATGTCTTTAATGTTTATTTTTTTTGAAAATATGCCCTGTGAATCCATATAACGCATCCGACAAGTATCAATGCCATTGCCGGCATGGTCATCATTCCGTTGTTGATATATCCTGCATCATATAGACTTTGAGGTATTATCTGCAAGCCAAGCAGCGTGCCGCGTCCTAACAGCTCGCGTACTGCGCCGACGATGACAAGTATCATGGCATAACCAAGACCGTTGGCAATACCGTCGATAAGGCTTGGAAGGGGCGTGTTCTTCATTGCAAAAGCTTCCAAACGCCCCATTAGTATGCAGTTGGTAATGATAAGACCGACGTAAACCGACAGTTGGACACTTATATCATAGGCAAAAGCCTTAAGTATCTGGCTGACTATCGTGACAAGAGCAGCCACGACAACAAGCTGTACGATAATACGGATTCTGTTTGGAATGGTATTCCGGAGAATGGAAATTATGACATTGGAGAATGCCGTTATGACAGTTACGGCAAGCCCCATGACTATTGCCGGCTTCAATTGCGATGTTACCGCAAGTGCAGAACATATGCCGAGAACCTGTATAAGTATCGGATGGTCTTCGTTTAGCGGTGTCATGAACACCGTCTTGTTCTCTTTTGAAAATATTTTGCCCATGTTTTATATCTCCTTCTCCTTTATCTTTCTTGTGTTAAAAACGCTATATATTTTCCGAGACAGTCTCTTAACATGTTGCTTACACCATCGGAAGTAAGCGTTGCGCCTGTCACGCCGTCACATTGCACGCTCTTGTCTTTCACGTCATTAGGCTTTACAACCTGCAAGGCTATGGATTTATAACCTGATTTCATGATTTTCTTGCCTGAAAACTGTTTCTGCCAAGCTTCATTATCCTTTATTTCAGCACCAAGACCGGCGGTTTCACTTTCATGAGTGAAGTAAGCTCCATATACCGTATTAAGGTCATCGTCAATGGAAATATAACCGCTGATTGGTCCCCAAAGCCCCATTCCATATACGGGAATGACATATTTGGTCTTGCCGTCAATATCACAGACATATAAGGCGAGGTCACCTGCTTTGTAATCAGCGCTGTTTAGCTTGAATCCGGCTGATTCTCCACCCCTTGTTCCTTCCTTCTTCGTCTTGCCGTTGCAGTCAATAATATCGTCCCGTCTTATTGTACGAGTGTATATTTCAGCCACTTTGTCATCGCTGATATCCCTTATGTTCAGGGCTGCAAGTATTTGTTTCTTCTTGTCAAGAGCCACGTTTACTTCCTGTGCCGGCTTCAGCGCACTTGCAACGAAAGCAAGTACAAATGCTACGATTACCACTATAACTGCGGAATATACTATAGTATAGGTATCGGAATTGGTATTCAGTGATGTCTTGTTTTTTCCCATAACCTTAAATCCTCCTTGTTTTGATTTATTGTTTGTTGTTGTCAGACATACGTTTCATCCTCCTTGATATATTGCGTTGTACCACACAATATTCTATCAATGGAGCAAACATGTTCATGAATAGTATGGCAAGCATCATGCCCTCAGGATATCCCGGATTCATAACGCGTATTATCACAGCCAAAACA
>JBJFGK010000003.1:0-26891 GCA_051892655.1 Prevotella sp.
CATCAAAGAGGTGGGTACGGTGACGGTCAATGTAACGCACAAACTCTTTAAGTCCTTGCTCTGCATGAAATACTTCTTGCTTGATTTTGCCTTCTTCGTCAGGACGCATGTCGGTAAGCGTGATTTTTATGCCAGCATTAAGATATGCCAGTTCACGCATACGTTTGGCGATGATATCATATTTGTAAACCGTCGTTGTAAAGATTGTGGAATCCGGCCAGAATTGTTGTCTTGTTCCTCTTAGCTCTGTTTCTCCTACAACCTTTACTGGATATAAAGGTTTTCCCTTTTCGTATTCCTGCTGGTATATCTTTCCGTCACGGAATACCTGTGACAGCATGCGCGTAGACAACGCGTTAACACATGATACGCCTACTCCGTGCAGACCTCCTGATACTTTATATGACCCCTTGTCAAACTTACCTCCGGCATGAAGTACGGTCATTACGACTTCAAGAGCTGATTTGTGCAGTTTTTTATGCTCGTCAACGGGAATACCACGACCGTTGTCTTGTACTGTTATAGAGTTGTCTTCATTTATGGTTACTTCTATATGGCTGCAATAACCTGCCATTGCTTCGTCAATAGAGTTATCTACCGTTTCGTTAACCAGATGATGCAAACCTTTTTCGCTTATATCTCCAATATACATTGCGGGACGTTTGCGTACCGCCTCCAGTCCTTCCAACACTTGGATGTTACTGGCCGAGTAGTTGTTCTCGTTAAGTTTGTTTTCCGTCATTTTATATTTGATATATTTCTTGTTTTTATTTGTGTCCAAAACAGTATGCAAATATACTAAAAAATAGTGACATATAAGTTTATATTGACTAAAAAGATAGTAAAATATTTCGTGAAAATATTCGTTTAAAATATACTTCCAATGAAAAGACTTTATTTCTGACAAGCCTTAATCTTGTCAGTTTTAGTTTTGACTATTATTATCGTTGTTATCTTGTTATTCCCGACTATAAGAAACTGCGTTAACGTACGTGTTCTTGTTATTGATACACTTGTGTCAATGCCTTCGATACAACTGTGTCTTGCAATGATACGACCGTATCAACGCAATGATACAACTGTGCCAAAACCGTAATGCGACTTCTAACTTTGTAGTTTGTTCTGATAATCTTTAACGTTTGTATCGCTTAAGTTGTATTTAACGATTAAAGTTGACAGCTTCAGGTCTTATTTATTGAGCGGGATGACGGATTTGTTTGCTATTTATGTTTAGTCTTTACCAAACTGTTTGTTGTCTACCAATAGTGTTGCATTAACAATAAAATCGAGAAAATATTCCATAAATGCACCGAAATCAACAAAAGATCACGCTCTTTTACAAAAATAAGCACGAAAATAGCTCCCGTTTTTAAACCAATAATACATTGATTATCAATAAGATAATAAATGTAGGTGAAAGTGAATGATGTTTTTAAACTTTTTATTTTAGAGAGAGGAGAAGTCCTGCTTGCGTTTATTATCCCGAGCGTGTAAAAAGACGGATAAATCCAACGTTTGGTTTTTATAGCAAAGAAAAGTTATGCTTGCATATTTTCATGCGTGTAGGACTGACAATACAGCGAGAATAGAGCAAACTTGTTTTAGCTGTTTTGTCCGCACGGGACATAACCGACGACTGAGTGAGAGCAGAGTCAAGTTTGTATATTATGCTGTAGCCAAGAGGGGTAAGACAAATTCAGACCCCTGCGGACGTATAGACATTATTATCTTCCGAATAATCCGTTGTTGATAAAATCAAAGAATTATTCTATGTATATGATGAATCTAAATTATGTCCATTCCATCGAGCAATTTGATGTATGTTTTTATGGCATTGTCTATTTCGCTGATTAGAATAAACTCGTCTGCGCTATGTGATCTGGTGGAGTCGCCCGGACCGAGTTTGAATGATGGGAATGGCATTAAAGCTTGGTCTGAAAGCGTTGGAGAACCAAAAGGTTTCATCCCCAATTCCTTGCATCTTTTGATTATGACTGTGTTTTCATCTATATGAGATGATGAAAGTCTGAACGATCGTGCCTTTATTTCGCTTTGTAGATGTTGTGACAAAAGATTATAGACCTCTTCATTTGTGTATTTTTCGTTTGTGCGTATGTCAATGGTAAATTTACATTCATCGGGTATGACATTATGCTGCGTTCCTGCGTTGACAATAGTAACGCTCATTTTAGTCGGGCCAAGCAGTTTGCTGTCTTTTTCAAAGCGGAATGACCTTATTGTACTTATGTCATCAAGAGCTTTATATATGGCATTGACTCCTCCTTCACGTGCCGCATGTCCTGATATTCCACGAGCGATGGCGTCAATAACGATAAGCCCTTTCTCGGCTATTGCCGGTTGCATGCCCGTCGGTTCACCAACGATAGCAACGTCTATTTTGGGAAGCGAAGGTATAACCATTCTTATTCCGTTCTCGCCTGACACTTCTTCTTCTGCAGAAGCGAGCCATATCAGATTGTAGGATTGTTCTTTTTGAGAAAGATCAATATAAGTCATCAGTGTAGAAACAAGACCACCGCCACAGTCATTGCTGCCAAGACCAAACAATTTGTCCCCTTCGATTGTTGGTGTAAAAGGATCGCGTTTCCACGATTTTGTCGGTTTGACCGTATCAATATGCGCATTAAGAAGGAGAGTTGGTTTATTGTCGTTGAAATCGGCGTTTTTTGACAAAATATTGTTCCCTATTCTCTCTATCTCTAATCCATAATCTTTCAATGCCTTGGCGATGAAATCAGCTGCGGATGTCTCGTCGCGGCTTGTCGAAGGAATTTCGATTAGGCTCTTTAATATGTTTACCGCTTCACGGATATAATTGTCAGGTTTCATTATGCTGTGATTTTTATGTTGCCCGTTATAGTAAAGTCATTTGCAAAAATAGCGCAAACAATTCTTTTTACCACATATCTGTCATGAAAAAAGCCAAATAATTTTGTGTTTACCTTATTTTAAGTTACTTTTGCATTTAAAGTAAATGAAATTATTATGCAAACGAGATGTCATCTTTCAACGCTTATTATTGAGCAAGCAAGAAAGTACGGAGATAGAAGAGCGCTTATATGCAAAGACTTTGGAGGAACTACGTGGAAGTCTGTTTCATGGCGCCGGTTTGCAGATAAAGTACAGACGGTTTCTAACGCGTTGCTTAATATAGGCGTAAGAGTCCAGGAAAATGTCGGAGTCTTTTCACAGAATGCCGTACAATATCTTTATACGGATTTTGGCGCTTTTGGCGTTAGGGCTGTAACCGTACCTTTTTATGCTACAAGCAGCGAACAGCAAATACAGTTCATTATAGAAGATGCCCAGATTCGATGCTTGTTTGTCGGCGAACAGGAACAATACGATAAAGCTCATCGTGTCTTTTCCCATTGCCCAAGCCTTGAACGCATTATTGTTTTCGACAGTCGTGTTGTGACTGCGCCTGATGATAATACGACAATTACGTTTGATGATTTCTTGAAATTGGGAGAAAACAGGCCGCGTCAGTCGGAAGTGGAAAAACTCTATGCGCAGGCAAACGATGAAGATTTGTGCAATATACTTTATACCAGCGGGACTACGGGAGATAGTAAAGGGGTTATGCTCACTTACGGTCAGTATTCCGCTGCCTTGAAAGCCAATGATGAGGTCGTTCCGGTTACAGAAAAAGATAGAATAATGAACTTCCTGCCCATTACCCATATTTTCGAGAGGGGTTGGACATTCCTTTGTCTTAGCGAGGGCGCGGAAATAGTGATCAATACTAATCCTCATGAAGTTCAGGAATCAATGCGGCAGACACATCCGACATGTATGTGTTCGGTTCCGCGTTTCTGGGAAAAGGTTTATGTCGGCGTTAAAGACAAGATAGACAGGGCTAATCCTTTGCAGCGCAAGTTGTTTAAGTCGGCATTGGCAATAGGCCGTAAATATAATATAGAGTATCTTAGTCGTGGCAAACGACCGCCAATAGACTTGCAGGTCAAATATAATTTTGTAAACAGAACCCTTTTCAGTCTTGTGCGCAAACAGATAGGACTTGAATGTCCTAATATATTCCCGACAGCAGGTGCCGCTGTTTCAGCTGAAGTTGAAGAATTTGTCCATTCCATCGGAATATCAATGATTGTCGGCTATGGGCTTACAGAAAGTCTTGCCACTGTATCCTGCAACCATAAAGGCAAGCCTTATACGGTCGGTTCTGTTGGATATCCCATTAGCAGTATAAGCGTTAAAATCGGCGAAAATGACGAAGTCTTGCTTAAAGGGCCTACCATTACTAAGGGATATTACAAACGTGATGCGCTCAATTGCGAGGTCTTTGACAAAGACGGCTATTTCCATACCGGTGATTCCGGCTATTTGTGCAATGGAGAATTGTTCCTGAAAGACAGAATCAAGGATCTTTTCAAGACTTCTAACGGTAAATATATAGCACCGCAGATGATAGAATCAAAGTTGCTCGTAGATAAGTTTATAGACCAGATAGCGGTAATCGCTGATACGAGAAAGTTTGTTTCCGCACTTATAATACCCGATTATTCGTTGCTTGAAGAATATGCAAACAACCATAATGTCAAGTTCAAGAACCGTGAAGAATTATGTGCCGACAAGCTGATAATACAGATGATGGCAGAGAGAATAGATACTTTGCAGCAACAACTTGCAAGCTATGAGAAAATCAAGCGTTTTACCCTTCTGCCAAAACAGTTTACAATGGAAAACGGCGAGCTTACCAATACTTTGAAAATCAGACGGAAAGTCCTTGAACAGAACTACTCGGATATTATTGATATGATGTATGCCGAAGCATAAGAGGACGCCGACTTGTAATTGTCGATATTTTTAGAATTAAATAATTAGTATGATAACAAGCGACCAATTAAAAGATGTTATGGAGCGTGCAGACGCTTTACATCGTTATTTGGATATAGACAAGAAGAAAATAGAGTTTGAGGAAGAACAGTTACGCACTCAGGCTCCTGATTTCTGGGATGATCCGCAAAGGGCGCAGGAGCAGATGAAGAAGGTAAAAGGCATACAGAAGTGGATAGATGGCTATAAGGAGGTAAGACTTTATGCCGATGAGCTTCAGTTGGCCTTTGATTTCTATCATGACGACATGGTGACTGAAGAAGAAGTTGATAGCGATTACGAAAGGGCGATACAGTCAATAGAGGCTCTGGAACTTATGAACATGTTGCGCCAAAAAGAAGACCCTATGGACTGTGTGCTTAAGATAAACAGCGGTGCCGGCGGGACTGAAAGTCAGGATTGGGCGCAGATGCTCATGCGTATGTATATGCGGTGGGCCGAATCTCACGGTCACAAGGTCACTGTCAGTGATTTGCAGGAGGGTGACGAGGCCGGTATCAAGAGCGTTACAATGGAGATTGAAGGCGGCGAATATGTTTATGGTTACCTTAAAAGCGAAAATGGAGTCCATCGTCTTGTGAGAGTTTCTCCTTTCAATGCACAAGGTAAGCGTATGACGAGCTTTGCAAGTGTTTTCGTTTCGCCACTAGTCGATGATACAATAGAGGTTTATGTAGATCCGTCAAAGGTCAGTTGGGACCTGTTCCGTTCGGGCGGAGCCGGCGGACAGAATGTCAACAAGGTTGAAACGGGTGTTCGTCTGCGTTACCAGTATGTTGATCCTGATACGGGAGAAGAAGAGGAGATACTTATCGAGAATACCGAGAGCCGCAAACAGCTTGAAAATCGCAACAACGCCATGAGGTTGCTGAAATCACAACTGTATGATCGTGCCATGAAAAAGCGTCTTGAAGCTCAGGCGAAGATCGAGGCCGGTAAAAAGAAAATAGAGTGGGGAAGCCAGATACGCAGTTATGTCTTTGATGACAGACGTGTCAAAGACCATCGTACCAATTATCAGACATCCGATGTAGATGCTGTTATGGACGGTAAAATTGATGGTTTTATAAAAGCATATCTCATGGAATTCCCTGTTAATGATGAGGATTAAGATACAATAATACATTTAAAACATTAACTACGGCAAACATTTGCCATAAAATATCAATACTATGAGTGAAAAAAGTAAAATACGTCGGGCAAAGCGTGACGCTCGTCAGGAGAAGCAGGCCAATATGGTTATAACATGGATTTTTGCAGCCCTCGTACTGTTCGCATTATTGTTTATCATTATATATATGATACAGCAGATGTAAGAATAAAGGCTACGGGATCATAAATTTTGTTTACATGATGACAGGGACGTAATATAAAAGTATTATGTCCCTGTTATGTTTGTTGGAAATTTCAATGGTCGCCTTGTTGGTTGTCGTTTTTGCGTGTTTTTGCAACGCAGAATCCTATGCCGAAAGCTATTGTCGCTCCTATAATGTTCGCCGCAAAATCAATCCAGTCCCCGCTTCTTCTTCCGTCGGTGCAGTAGGCTTGCAGCAGTTCTATCAGGCCGCTCATGGCGACAGGTGTCAGCCATATCAATATAAAAGCCGATCTTATGTTTATGCTGTTATGGCTTTTCAAATACTCAAACCATATAATGGAGCATGTACCGCCGTACATTATTATATGTGTCCATTTGTCTGCAAGAGCCACATTGTCAAGCGGCGTGTGTGGCGGCGTGCAGAAACAGAGTATCCATATTGCAATGATACAGAGGCACGATAATGGATATTTTGATGTTATTTTGTTGTTAAATCTCATATTTCGTATTTCTTTTAATGCAAAATTAGGATAATCTTCGTATTTTTGCAAGCAATTTAAGATGAAAAAATCTTTATGTCACAGATAGAAAGGGCTAATTTTGGAAGCAAGTTAGGTATCATTTTGGCTACGGCGGGTTCGTCTGTCGGGTTGGGAAACGTGTGGCGTTTTCCTTATATGACAGGAGAACATGGAGGCGCTGCCTTCATTCTTCTTTATATAGCGTGTGTCTTGCTTCTCGGAATACCGTGTATGTTGAGCGAGTTTATTATTGGTCGTCATGCAGCGTCAAATACGGCGCGTGCCTATCGCTCTTTGTCGGGAAACACCATTTGGATGTGTGTCGGTTATATAGGTGTCTTCACAGGCTTTCTCATTACCGGATATTATGCCGTAGTGTCCGGTTGGTGCCTTCAATATGTATATGCCTCTGTCGTCGGACATCTGAACGGCTCTCCTGAATATTTTACAAGTTATTTCAGTGCGTTTGAGAAAGACCCCTTTAAACCTGTTATATGGACAGTGTTGTTTCTCGTTGCCACCCATTTTATCATTGTTCGCGGTGTCAGAGGCGGTATCGAGAAAGCTTCAAAGGTGCTTATGCCGATATTGTTTGTCCTGTTGCTAGTTATTGTAGTCTCTTCCTGCATGTTGCCGGATGCGGCCAAAGGCATCAGCTTCCTTTTTCATCCTGATTTCTCGGCGGTCGATTCAAGTGTTTTTCTTGGTGCTTTGGGGCAGGCTTTCTATTCTTTGAGCATAGGCATGGGCTGCCTGTGTACTTACGCTTCATATTTCAGCCGTCAGACAAACCTTATGAAGTCTGCCGTACAAATAAGCGTAATTGACTCGATAGTTGCAATTCTTGCCGGATTGATGATATTTCCGGCTGCGTTCTCTGTCGGAATCAGTCCCGACTCCGGGCCGTCGCTGGTGTTTATTACACTTCCCAATGTTTTCCAGCAGGCGTTTTCCGATATTCCGATGCTGGGCTACGCCGTGGCGTTAGGCTTTTATTCACTTCTTGCGTTGGCTGCCCTTACTTCGCTTATCTCGCTCCATGAGGTCAGTACCGCTTTTGTGCAGGAAGAGATGCACACTACACGTCCGCGTGCGGCGGCGTTGGTTACCGCGTTATGCGCTGTTATCGGCGCCGTGTGCTCGTTGTCGTTGGGTAAGTGGGACTTTATCAGACTGTTCGACCGTCCTCTCTTCGATTATCTTGATTTTTTCACAGGTCAGATAATGCTGCCAGTCGGCGGATTCCTTACCTGTCTGTTTGTGGGCTGGTATCTTCCCCATAAGATGGTGCGTGACGAGTACACCAATTTCGGCACCCTTCGTGGTAAATACTTTCATACATATCTGTTTTGTATGAAATATATATGTCCCGTGTGTATAATGTTGATATTCCTGCACCAGTTTGGATGGATCTGATAAATTGTTTACATCATGTCAGAAAGAACAAAATTCGGTAGCCGCATAGGCGTCGTTCTTGCTACGGCAGGCTCTGCCGTAGGGTTGGGAAACGTGTGGCGTTTCCCTTATATGGTAGGTAACAACGGAGGTGCGGCGTTTATCCTGATCTATATCGCTTGCGTTCTCTTTCTTGGCATACCCGGCATGATTTCCGAATTTTCCATCGGGCGCAACTCGGCGGCCAATGCGGCACGTTCATATCGCAAGCTCGCCCACAAACCTTATTGGGGGCTCATCGGCTATATGGGCGTGTTCACCTCTCTTATAATATTGGGCTTTTACTCCGTTGTAGCAGGTTGGTGCCTTCACTATTTTTTCGCGTCTTTGTCAGAACGGCTGCAAGGAGACAAGGATTTTATCATCAGTTATTTCAACGATTTTTCTTCAGAGGCGATACGCCCTTCGTTAATGGCGGTTCTTTTCATCCTTTTCACACATTATATCGTGTCTCACGGTATCAGACAAGGCATTGAAAAGGCTTCCAAGATGCTCATGCCCACTCTGTTTGTCTTACTTGTAATCATCGTCGTAGCGTCTTGTTCCCTGCCGGGAGCGTGGGCGGGGGTAGAGTTCCTATTCAAGCCCGATTTCTCCAAGATATCCCACAGCGTCTTTCTTGATGCTCTCGGACAGGCATTCTTCTCTCTCAGTCTCGGTACCGCATGCCTATGCACATACGCATCCTATTTCAGTCGTAAGACCGATTTGGGAAAGGCGGCTGTCAGCATCGCCTCCATAGACATGCTTGTGGCTGTTCTTGCCGGACTGATGATTTTCCCCGCCGCTTTTTCCGTTGGTGTCAGTCCTGATCAAGGCCCGTCGTTGATTTTCATTACCTTGCCCAATGTCTTCATGCAGGCTTTTTCGGGATTGCCGGCTTTGGGATATGTCATTTCCGTGCTGTTTTACGCGCTCATGGCGTTGGCGGCTCTTACTTCCACAATATCCATGCACGAGATAGGCACGGCATTCTTCCATGAAGAGTTCAAGCTCTCTCGCAAGGGCGGGGCATGGATTGTTACCTCTATATGTTGCGTTCTTGCCGTTTTGAGTTCGCTGTCACTCGGAGCGACAGACAGTTTGCGACTGTTTGGAATGACATTGATGGACTTTTTCGATCTCATTACCGCTCAGATACTTATGCCGGTAGGAAGTTTCCTTACATGTATTTTTGTCGGCTGGCACATCTCCAAACGTGTGGCGTATTATGAGTTTACCAATCATGCCACATTGGGCGGCAGAATGTTCAAGTTGTGGTATATGGCGGTAAGATATGTTTGTCCGACGGCAATATTATTGATTTTTTTACGTCAGTTCGGTATATTGTGATGTCATAGACCTTTATCGCTACCGTGTGTTACTGCCATGAAAAGTATTTTTTATCTGCAAGACAACGACCGCAAAGTCCTGATACTTTGTCTTTTTATTCTCGTGACAGCCGTCGGCGTGTTTTTCTTTGTCGGTGAGAGGATGACAGAGACACCTGCGCCAAAGACCGATTCCATTGTTGTGGCAGACGGTTATCGGACAAAGCCTGTTTCCGGCGGAGAATATTATGAAATGCGTTCCCGGTCGCTGACTCCGTTTCCCTTCGATCCCAATACGGCTGAACCGGCGGTGCTGCTTGATCTCGGACTGTCTCCACGTTTGGTGCGTAACATCTGTAAATACAGGGCTCGTGGCGGAGTTTTCAGCTGCAAGGAAGATTTTAAGCGTATTTACGGGCTTACTATGGGTGAATACAGACAGCTTGAACCCTATATTGAGATTGGCGCAGACTACCGTCCGGCATCAGAGTCATACAGTCACGAAACCGAACATGTCGTTGTCAGAGATACCGTCCGCTATCCTGTCAAACTGCGCGAAGGCCAACATGTAGCCGTAAACTCCGCCGATACCTCCATGCTCAAGCGCGTGCCGGGCATTGGCAGCCATTATGCGGCGGCTGTTGTCAGATATAGGGAACGGCTCGGAGGGTTTTATTCTGTCGGGCAACTTCTTGAGATCGGCGGTTTCCCCGAAAGCGCGTTGAAATATTTTGTTGTCGATGGCTCCCCCGTTCGTAGCATAGACATCAATCATATGACCGTCAATCAGCTCTGCCGCCACCCTTATGTCGGTTTCTATCAAGCACGGACCATTGTCGAGCATCGTCGCAAATATGGCAATATAACATCTCTTGATGATCTTTCCCTTTATCGTGATTTCCCTCCTGAGGCTATCAGACGTCTGTGCCACTATGTAAGATATTGACGCTTCCGGTTGCATAAGAGGTTTTTCCACTTCCGACTGACGTGGCCTGTTTTCTCACAATTTCAAGAAATCATCAAACGTAATCGTTGTATTATCATCAGGCGCAGTCACAACACGACTGTCGAAAACAATAATACGTTCAAGGCGAATATCCTTAACTAACTGGCCGGTCAGGTAGCAAGTATAGAGATTGGAGGATGCACGCATTCGGTACAAGGAACGATGAAGAATCGCTATGAGTCATTTACATTGGATATCAGCAGCGATTTTGACTATCAAAATACCGGTGGTAACAGAATATCAGCATCCGGAACGGCTATTGACAGCTACTTCATGTGGCTGACGGAAATATCGGCAGGTTCAGGCTAGACAAACGTAAAACGCTATGTTTTAAACGAGATCCTATTACACTGTGACAATGGCTGAATTTACTTTACCCTTTTCTTGCTCTCTTACTGAATTTATTTACACCGTTTAATATCCTATCCGCAAGGCTTCCTGCCTCATGCGTATAAGAAAGGCACAATCAGGCAGGAAGCCTGTACTATGAGTAATCACCGGCACTGCTGGTGGATAAGAACGGGTCTTCGGTCAATCTGCCTGGAGGGCAGTACCTTTAAAGGGACAAGAAGTACATCCATGTAGGCTGTATCCACCCGGTTAAAACAAATAAGTAACAATATGTATGTGGCGGGGCGCAAGCAAATGTGAGTTACAATGATCGGTGTAGTTGAAGACAGGGACAAAACAGAAAGATGAATTGACAGATACATTAAAATAAATAACGTTTATTTTTTTTAGTCAGATAAAAATGTATATTTTTGCAAATAAGAAATAGCAAAAACACATATTACTTTTAAAACTATAACAAATGGATTTAGTACAACAAATCATCGAGCGCGCAAAAAGCAACAAGCAGCGCATTGTACTCCCCGAAGCCACCGAGGAGCGCACGTTGAGGGCAGCCGACAAGGTTCTTGCCGAAAGTGTGGCAGACATAATCCTTATAGGCAATCCGGCAGAGATAGCCAAATTGGCAGAAGGATGGGGCTTGACAAATATAGATAAGGCAACCATTATCGATCCGGAGAACAATCCCAAGAGTGAAGAGTATGCCACTTTGCTTGCCGAGCTTCGCAAGAAGAAAGGCATGACTATAGAGCAAGCTCGTGAGTTGGTAAAGGATCCTCTTTATTTAGGATGTATGATAATAAAGACCGGCGGTGCCGACGGTCAGATATCCGGTGCGTTGAGCACAACGGCAGAGACTCTGCGTCCTGCATTGCAGATTATCAAGTGCTCACCGGGCATTACCTGTGTTAGCGGAGCCATGTTGCTTGTTACCAAACAGCCACAGTATGGTGAAAACGGTGTTCTCGTTGTCGGTGACGTTGCCGTTACTCCGATGCCTGATGCGCAACAGTTGGCACAAATAGCGGTATGTACGGCGCAGACAGCAAAATCGGTAGCCGGTTTTGCCGACCCTCGTGTCGCAATGCTCAGCTTCTCGACCAAAGGCAGTGCTTCTCACGAGGTAGTTGACAAGGTGGTAGAGGCGACAAAGATAGCCAAAGAACTTGCTCCGGAACTTAAAGTTGACGGTGAGTTGCAGGCAGACGCAGCTTTGGTACCGTCGGTAGGAGCAAAGAAAGCTCCCGGCAGCGACATAGCAGGTAAGGCTAATGTGCTTGTTTTCCCGTGTCTGGAAGTAGGAAACATCGGTTACAAGCTCGTACAGCGTCTTGGCGATGCAGTGGCACTTGGTCCGATTCTTCAGGGTATTGCCCGTCCGGTAAATGACCTTAGTCGCGGCTGTTCGGTAGATGATATTTACAAACTCGTAGCAATCACTGCCTGTCAGGCAATGGATGCCAAAAACTGATAAAAACATGAAGATACTTGTTTTAAACTGTGGCAGCTCATCAATAAAGTATGCGCTGTATAATATGGACGACAAGTCGGTAATGACATCCGGCGGTGCCGAGCGTGTCGGTCTTGACAACGCTTTTGTAAAAGTAAAACTGCCAAACGGCGAGAAAAAGCAGATAATGCACGACATTCCGGAGCACACGGAGGGCGTGAAATTCATCTTCAGCCTGCTGACAGATCCGGAGATAGGAGTGATTAAAGATCTGAAGGAAATAAACGCCGTAGGTCATCGCATGGTACACGGAGGTGAGAAATTCAACAAGAGCGTGATACTTAACGATGAAGTGCTGAAGACTTTTGAAGACTGTATAGATCTTGCTCCGTTGCACAATCCGGCAAACCTTAAAGGCGTGAAAGCCGTCAGCGAATTGATGCCGGGCTTGCCACAAGTGGGAGTCTTCGACACCGCTTTTCATCAGACAATGCCTGAAAAGGCTTATCTGTATGCCATTCCCTACGAACTGTATAAGGAATACGGAGTACGCCGCTATGGTTTTCATGGAACAAGCCACCGCTATGTGTCCCAGCGGGTATGCGAATATCTCGGAGTGAATGCCGCCGACAAGAAAATCATTACCTGCCATATCGGCAACGGTGGCAGTGTGGCAGCCGTAAATGGAGGGCAGTGTGTCGATACGTCAATGGGTCTCACTCCGCTTGAAGGTCTTATGATGGGAACGCGCAGTGGCGACATTGACGGCGGTGCTGTAACATTCATCGAAAAGAAGCTCGGACTTGACGCCGACGGCATGTCTTCACTGCTCAACAAGAAGAGTGGTCTGCTTGGTATAACGGGAATCTCTTCCGATATGCGTGAGATAGACGCTGCTATAGCGCAAGGCAACAAGCTGGCACAGACAGCCCTTGACATGTATAACTACAGAATAAAGAAATATGTGGGCGCTTATGCCGCAGCAATGGGCGGATGCGACATCATAGTATTCACAGCCGGCGTTGGCGAGAATCAAGCACAGATGCGCGAGGAGGTATGTGCCGGCATGGAATATATGGGCGTGAAAATAGATATAGAGAAGAACAAGGGTGTGCATGGCGATGAAGCCGTCATCTCAACACCGGATTCAAAGGTAACGGTGTGCGTCATTCCGACCGACGAGGAACTGATGATTGCCACCGACACAATGAATCTGCTCTAATCGCACATACAGACAAAAGGCAGGGACTCTCCGACAACGGGGCTGTTCCTGCTTTTTTGAAACCGCAATCGTTTATACAAATATCATCAGCACACAATGACACAGGAAGAAAAGACAGCACTTGAAGAGAGGATAGTTGATGTACTGAAAACCGTGTATGACCCGGAAATACCTGTAAACATATATGATCTCGGTCTTATCTATAAGATAGAAGTCTCTGATGACGGCACGGTAGATATAGATATGACATTCACGGCGCCAACATGTCCCGCCGCCGACTTTATTCTGGAAGACGTCAGACAGAAGGTGGACAACCTTGACGGAGTCAAGACCGCCACTGTTAATCTCGTTTTTGAACCGGCATGGGACCAAAGCATGCTCAGCGAGGAGGCGCGGCTTGAACTTGGGCTTGACTGACAATAGTGACTACTGACAACAGATATATAGTTTTCATCATTTAGCAATCACATACTGAGCCATGAACAAGAACGTTTATATCCTTTCCGATGCCCATCTCGGCTCTTGGGCGATAGCACACGGGCGCACTCAGGAGCGTCGTCTGGTAAGATTCCTTGACGATATAAAGCACAAGGCATCGGCCGTCTATCTGCTTGGCGACATGTTTGACTTCTGGTATGAATACAAATATGTGGTACCAAAGGGCTATACCCGCTTTCTCGGCAAGCTGTCAGAACTCACGGATATGGGTGTTGAGGTGCATTTCTTTACAGGTAACCATGATATATGGATGTACGGCTATCTTGAAGAAGAGTGCGGAGTGACTGTACACCGCAAGCCTGAGACGGTGGAACTTTACGGCAAGGTCTTTTATCTTGCGCATGGCGACGGTTTGGGAGACCATGACCCCAAATTCAACTTTATACGCAGAATCTTCCACAACCACGTCTGTCAGCGTCTGTTCAGCAACATGCATCCCCGTTGGGCGATGTGGTTCGGCTATACATGGGCAAAATACAGCCGGATGAAACGCACTGACGGCAAAGAACCTCCATATCAGGGAGAAGAAAAAGAGGCGTTGGTGAGATATACGAAGCGGTATATGCAGACACATCCGGAGATAGACTGTTTCATATATGGTCACCGGCATATAGAACTTGACCTTATGCTGTCACGAAAAACAAGGATGATGATAATAGGTGACTGGATATGGCAGTTTACTTATGTTGTCTTTGACGGCGAGCACCTGTTTCTGGAGGAGTATGTAGAGGGCGAAAGCAAAATGTAAGTGTCCACTGCCTTGTGTTATCTCTAACCGGTCATCAGACCGTTTATGTGCGGAAGTCATAAGTGCCGGGGTGATAATAAAAAAATAAAGGAGGGAATGCTTTGCGCATATCCTCCTTTGTTTTTACTACATTTTCTGTGTGGGAGAAGGCTTATTTGCCGTGATTCTCGTCTGATACAGTCAACTTCTTACGGCCTTTGGCACGACGTGCGGCAAGCACACGACGACCATTCTTTGTTGCCATTCTCTCGCGGAAGCCGTGTTTGTTCACTCTTCTTCTGTTGTGCGGCTGAAATGTTCTTTTCATTTTATTGATATTTTATTGTTATTGTTTTCACGCTTTGGGCTGCAAAATTACGCAATTCTTTTTTAATAACCAAAAATTATGCGTTTTTTAGGTCAAACTTTTATTGTTTTTTCTAAAAATATCGTAACTTTGCGCCTTGAAAACGAGTATCTTTGACAACGCCGGCTGTATGATTGTGACATTTGTATGGCGTTGTGACGAAAAGCGTAATATAACATTTATATATAATTAATTATATGATTAATTCACAAGACATAAAAAAAGGAACCTGCATCCGTATGGATGGAGGTATTTGGGTTTGTATCGATTTCCAGCACAGAAAGCCGGGTAAGGGAAACACTGTAATGAATACAAAGTTGAAGAATGTTACAGACGGTCGCGTTCTTGAGCGTACATTCCAGGTAGGCTTCAAACTTGAAGACGTTCGCATAGAACATCGTCCTTATCAATATCTTTATGAAGATCCTACAGGACTTATCTTCATGAATCAGGAAACATACGAGCAGATACCAATAGCCAAAGACAACATCATAGGTGTTGAATTTATGAAAGAGAGCGATATCGTAGAGGTTGTTACAGATACTACAGACGGAACGATTCTTTATGCCGAAATGCCGGTAAAGACCAATCTCCGTGTCACTCACAGCGAGCCGGGTGTGAAAGGCGATACCGCAACCAACGCCACCAAACCTGCCACTCTCGAGACAGGAGTGGAGATACGCGTGCCTCTGTTTATCAACGAAGGTGACCTTATTCAGGTAGATACACGCGACGGCAGTTATATTAACCGTGTGAAAGAATAATATATTTATTTGATTAATAGAGGAAAAGGTGGGAAAGTAAAAACATGTTTTTGCTTTTTTGCCTTTTCTGATTTTTTAAAGATACACATTCCTTAACCTTGATATTTTATTGTTGCCATGAAATATTCCATTATCGTACCCGTATATAACAGACCCGATGAGGTTGACGAATTGTTGGACAGTCTGACGGGACAGACTTTGACAGACTTTGAAGTGATAATAGTGGAAGACGGAAGCAGCCGTATATGTCGCAATGTATGTGAAGGTTATGCGGGAAGTCTGGATATACATTATTATTATAAGGACAACAGCGGTCCGGGACAGAGCAGAAACTATGGCGCAGAACGGGCTAAGGGGGAATATCTTATAGTTCTCGACTCTGATGTTGTGCTGCCGGAATCCTATCTGCAGGTCGTTGATGATGAGTTACGTCGCGAGACATGCGATGCTTTTGGCGGTCCTGACAAAGCCCACAGCTCGTTTACCGACACGCAGAAGGCCATAAGCTACTCGATGACAAGCTTTTTTACGACCGGAGGGATACGCGGAGGAAAGAAAAAACTTGATAAATTCTATCCAAGATCTTTCAATATGGGTGTGCGTACTGATGTGTATAAGCAGTTGGGAGGCTTTTCCAAAATGCGTTTCGGCGAGGATATAGATTTCAGCATACGCATATTCAAAGCCGGTTGTCGTTGCCGTCTTTTCCCTGACGCTTGGGTCTGGCATAAGAGACGTACCGATTTCCGCAAGTTTTTCCGCCAGGTGTTTAACAGCGGAATCGCACGTATCAACTTGTACAAGAAATATCCGGAATCGCTGAAACCGGTACACATGCTGCCAATGGTGTTTACTGTCGGTGTGGCGTTGCTTGTCCTTGTTTCTGCCGTCGGTCGTGTGCTCATGGAATATGATGATATACACAAGTGGTATTGGTTGTGTGCTCTGCCGTGGTTGCCGATATTGTTGTATAGCGCACTTATTGCGACTGATGCGATATGCAAAGAACGTAGTGTAAAGGTCGGATTGCTCAGTGTGCCGGCGGCATTCATACAGCTCATAGGTTACGGATGTGGTTTTCTGACAGCGTGGTGGCGTCGTTGTGTTATGGGACACGACGAGTTTCATGCCTATGAAAAAACGTTCTATAATTAGTGGGCGGTATATGAAACTGAATATCAACCAGTGGGCGGAAGAAGATCGTCCGAGAGAGAAAATGATGAGACTCGGTGCCGAAGCGTTGTCTAATGCAGAGCTTCTGGCAATAATCATAGGTTCGGGATCGCCTCAGGAGAGTGCTGTGGATTTGATGAAAAGGGTGCTCGGTGACTGTAATAACAACCTTAATACGCTCGGCAAGATGTCAATAGGTGATCTTACGTCCGGCAAATATAAAGGATTGGGGCCCGCAAAGGCTGTAACGATAATGGCGGCATGTGAGTTGGGGAAGCGCAGGCAGATGGAAAAGGCGGAAGAACGCCTGCGGCTTGATTCGGCAATGTCAATATACGAGCTGATGAGGCCGAAGATGCAGGATCTTAGTGAAGAGGAGGCATGGCTCTTGCTGATGAATCAGAATTTTAAACTGATAAAAGAAATAAGGCTGTCGCATGGTGGCATAACTGAAACAGCCGTCGATGTAAGGCTTATTGTAAAGAACGCCTTGATTTGCAATGCTACGGTGGTGGCTCTGTGTCATAATCATCCGAGCAACAATCCGCATCCAAGCGGTGATGATGACAATCTTACACGATGCATATCTGATGCTTGTAAGATTATGCGCCTGCATTTTCTTGATCATCTTATAATTACAGACGGACATTATTACAGTTATAGGGAAGAGGGACGGATGTAATATCCGTGTTGTCTGGCGTTGCCTGTGTTTCTGTAAATAAAGAAAAACAGATTTTTCCTTTGGATTGTCTTCGGTTTGCACTATCTTTGTAGAACATAGGCTGCACCTGATTATAATATAGGCATAAAAGAAAACATAAAATGAAGCCGGAGGAGTTTTTTAAAAAGATTTTCAGTTTCCGACTATGGATGAATTTGTTTGCGATGATTGTTGTCATCGTACTGTTGTGCTTTGGCTTGAAAATGGGAATCGACGTATATACTCATCATGGGGAGGAAATAACAATTCCGGATATCAAACATAAAAACTTTGCCGATGCAGAGCATATCCTTGCAAATGTGGGACTTAGAATAACGGTAAGTGACACGGGATATGTGAAAACGTTGCCTCCGGATTGCATATTGGAGCAAACGCCGATGGCGGGAAAGAATGTAAAAAGTGGCAGGGTAATATATGTCGTTATCAATTCATCGGCTACTCCTATGCTTACCATTCCTGATGTCATAGACAACTGCTCTTATCGCGAGGCAAAGGCAAAGCTTTCGGCAATGGGATTCAAGATAGGTACAATAGAATATCTTCCGGGAGAAAAGGATTGGGTCTATGGTCTTAAGTCGAAAGGTCGTAATCTACAGAATGGACAAAAAGTGTCTGTAGATAACATTATTGTCATTCAGATCGGAGACGGCATGAGGGACATGAATGAATCTGTCGAATTTGCAGATCCTTCTACTTATTATGATGAGTACGGAGACTCGCTCTCGGCAAGATCTCGTCATGAATATGGTGGAGTTAATGACGTTGATGAGTTTGAAATCGTTTCTTCACCGGAATAAACAGATAACAAAAGGTGTGGAAGAATGTCGGTTACGACATGGAATAAAGACACTAAGCAATATTGTCATATGAGTTTGGATGACATAACAGATATACGTGAGTTTGACGACATCGAAGATGAGGAGGAACAACAGCTTTATGAGCATTTGCGTATAGTCGTTGACAAAGGACAGGTGCCCTTGCGCATAGACAAGTTCTTGTTCGAACGCTTGCAGCATACAAGCCGTAACCGCATACAGAATGCGGCGGATTCTGGATTTATCCATGTCAATGACAAACCGGTAAAGAGCAACTACAGAGTTCGTCCGCTTGATGTCATAACGCTGATGCTTGACAGACCGCAGTATGACAGCAGCATAGAGCCGGAAAACATACCTTTGGACATAGTATATGAAGATACGGAACTTATGGTTATCAACAAACCGGCAGGGCTTGTGGTGCACCCCGGATGTGGCAACTATCACGCTACGCTTGTCAATGCAGTGGCATGGCATTTGAAAGATGTACCCGATTATGATCCTAACGACCCTGAAGTGGGACTCGTTCATCGTATAGACAAAGATACAAGCGGATTGTTGGTCGTGGCAAAGACACCTGACGCGAAGTCAAAATTAGGTGTCCAGTTTTTTAACAAGACAACCCATCGGAGTTATAATGCTCTTGTTTGGGGCAATTTTGTTGAAGATGAAGGACGGATAGAGGGGAATATAGCCCGTGACCCTAAAGACAGATTGCGGATGACGGTGTTTCCGCCGGAATCGGAAACAGGTAAATCGGCAGTGACTCACTATAAAGTGTTGGAGCGTTTCGGTTATGTCACTCTTGTGGAATGTATCCTTGAGACCGGTCGCACACATCAGATACGCGCTCACATGAAACATATAGGTCATCCGTTATTCGGAGACGAAAGGTATGGGGGCGATATTATCCTGCGGGGAAACAGAACTGGAAGCTATCGGCAGTTTGTGGAAAACTGCATGAAGATATGTCCGAGACAGGCTTTGCACGCACGGACATTGGGCTTTGTGCATCCGAAGTCGGGAAAACAGATGGATTTTACATCCTCTTTGCCTGATGATATGGAGACGCTTGTAACGCGTTGGAGAAAATATATGATAGGAAATGAACTTAAAATGCAATAATATATGAAACAATTGAAAAGGACGATAGCAATTGTGTGTGGAGGAGACTCTTCCGAATATGAAGTATCATTGCGTTCGGCGCAGGGTCTTTATTCTTTTTTTGACAAAGACCGTTATGACGTATATGTCGTTGCGGTAAAGGGATTGAATTGGAATGTCAATTTGCCTGATGGTACGACGGTTCCTGTTGACCGTAATGATTTCTCCTTTATGGAGAATGGCAGGTTTGTACAGTTTGATTATGCATATATTACCATACATGGTACACCGGGAGAGAACGGTATATTACAAGGCTATTTTGAATTAGTCCATGTCCCATATTCAACAAGCGGCGTACTCGTTGAGGCGATGACTTTCAACAAGTTTGTTCTTAACCAGTATTTGCGCGGATATGGAGTACGTGTTCCGGACAGTCTTCTCATACGTAAAGAATACGAGGAGATAGTTAGCGATGACGAGATAGAGCAGCGTATCGGCATGCCGTGTTTTGTCAAACCGGCAGACGACGGTAGCAGCTTCGGTGTTTCAAAGGTGAAAAACAAGGATCAGCTGGCTCCGGCAATTAGGAAAGCGATGCTTGAAAGCGAAAATGTTATGGTGGAACAATGTGTGGAAGGAACGGAAATATCCATAGGTTGTTATAAGACTCGTGATAAAAGCGTTGTGCTGCCGGCAACGGAAGTGGTGACAAACAACGAGTTTTTTGATTATGACGCCAAATATAACGGACAAGTACAGGAGATTACTCCTGCGCGTTTAAGCGAAGATACGGCAAGGCGAGTTGCTGAAATAACAAGCAGTATCTATGATATCCTTCATTGTAATGGTATTATACGCATAGATTACATTATAAGTCGCGGAAAAGGAACTGACGGCGAGGATGTTGACAAGATAAACATGATAGAGGTAAATACGACTCCGGGTATGACCGTGACGAGTTTTATCCCACAACAAGTGCGGGCGGCAGGTCTTGATATGAAAGATGTGTTGACGGATATTATTGAAAATCAGTTCAGATAAGATAAAGAACAATGTTTTAAAAGTCAAAGCTTATGAAAGTCCCAACGGAATTTGATGATATCAGACCTTATGAGCCGGAAGAATTGCCAACGGTTTTTAACCGGTTGTTGGCAGACAAACAGTTCTGTGCGGTGTTGGCGTACGTGATGCCCGGAATGTCTTTTGACATGCTTAAACAGATCATTTTGTCATGTCGTACAGGGTTGGAGTTTCAGAAACGACTTTGTTACGTGTTTCTTGAAAATCTGATATCGAAAGCAACAAGCGAATGCACGATGAATCATGCGTCCATTAATACAAACATGCACTATACATTTGTGAGCAATCATCGTGATATAGTGATTGATTCTGCGTTCTTGTGCAAGCTTTTGATTGATTCGGGATTTGATACTACATGTGAAATAGCCATCGGGGACAATCTGTTGTCATTGGCATGGGTAAAAGATCTTGTAAGAGTAAATAAATCGTTTATAGTAAAACGCGGTCTGTCTCCTCGCGAGACTCTGGTGGCAAGCAAGAAACTGTCTGATTATATGCATTTTGTCATGGATGTTAAACATGACAACATGTGGATAGCCCAAAGAGAAGGCCGTGCCAAAGATTCAGATGATCGTACACAGCCGGCGATTCTGAAAATGATGGCAATGGGAGGAGCAGACGGAAGTGTGATAGAGAAACTGTCAAGTCTACATATTGTACCGCTTGCCATATCCTATGAGTATGATCCTTGTGACTATCTCAAGGCAAAAGAGTTTCAGCACAAGAGGGATATACCCGGCTGGAAGAAAACAAAAGAAGAAGATGTCGTCAGTATGCAGACCGGTGTCATAGGGTATAAGGGACGTGTACATTATCATTGTGCGCCGTGTATTGACAACTGGCTTGGCAAGCTTGACAAAGGTATTTCCAAAACAGAAATATTTGATGTGATAGCGGCACATATAGATGAGGAGATACACCGCAATTATTACTTGTTCCCGGTAAACTATATAGCTCTTGACTTGTTGAATGGCGTCAAAGAGTATGATAATATGTATTCAGAAGAGGAGAAGACGGGCTTTGAAAAATATATAGAGGAACGTCTTGCAATGATAGACCTTGTTGATAAGGATGAGGGTTATCTTCGTCAATGTCTGTTGATGATGTATGCTAATCCGGCAAAAAATCATCTAAAAATAAAGTAATGAGAAAGACACTTCTTTTTGTTTTGCTTTTGGTTGGCGGTCTTGTTGCGTGTGATAAAGACTCTTATGATACTGGAGACGGCAGTTTGTCTTATATGCGTGCTGACTTTGTTGAGGCGGAAACCGATGCTTCTTCACGCATAACAAGTGTTGTTACAGATAATAATGACAGACTTTCGTTGACAAAATCATTGACTGCAAAATGGGCGAAAGACCCCAATTCTGTATATAGGGCATTGTTATATTATAACCGTATCGCCTTAGCAAATGGAGGATTTGAGGCGGAACCGATAGCGATTTCACAGGTATTGACACCGCCAGTTAAGCCGATAGAGAGTTTTGAGGGAGGTTTGAAGACTCATCCCGTTACTTTTGTCAGTGCTTGGAGAAGTGCAAACGGGAAATATCTGAATCTTGATCTTAAGGTAAAGACAGGTACTGTCAATGGTGACAGTCAAGGACAGATTATCGGAATGGCTTATAAAACACCGGAAACGGGTGATAATGGCAATAAAAAAGTCAGACTGCGATTCTATCATGATCAAAACAATGTTCCGGAATATTATTCCACACAACTGTATGTCAGTGTTGCCGTATCGGCTATTCCGTTGGAATTGTCGCAAGGCGATGAAATATCAATTGTCATACAGACCTATGAAGGAGAGATAACAAAGACATTTACGTTATAGCCCACAGATTTTTTCATTTGCGTTGCGGGAGCTTCTTCATCGTTTCTTTTGACAAGAACTCATTGAACAGGTCACTGTAACCGTTGAAGACATTGATATCTACATGCCCATGAATGCCGTTTACCTTACCGTCAGGTGACAATTGCCAAATTAACAAACGGATTTCGGGCTTGTATTCTCCATAACGCGCTATCCATACAAAATAATCACGCATTATATCGGGAGCAGATGACAGGTGCTTGTTGACAAACTGCTGGCTGACATACAGGATCGGATTCATGCCGGTGTGTTGTCTGACAATGTACATCCACCTCCTTATTGCCTGGAACAAGGCGGCTTCACCTCCAATATCCTTTATCTGTTTCTCGGATGGTTCCACATCCAATACAGGAGGGAGGTCTCCCTTTGAAAATTTCGTGTTTTTTATGAAATAGAGAGCCTGTTTGCTCGCAGATGACTTTGTAGAGAAGAAATGGTAAGCCCCACATTTAATGCCATTGGCACGAGCCTGACGATAATCTGAAAGATAATAAGGATTGCGAATGGTCGTTCCTTCAGTTGACTTAATATATACGAAAGATACAGGATAGTTTACGGCTCCGTTTATTCTTTTGTTGCTGATATGGCCAAGATTCTTAATTCTGAGTTTTGACCATATTATAGGATGTTTTTTCCGTCCTTTTCCATGTTGGTATCTTGATATGTCAATACCATAGATTCGGTCGGATGTATATGTAAGTCTTTCTCCCTGATATCTGTCATCAGACCATTCGCCGACCTTTATTTTGCCTTCTGACGTTATTGCGCATCCGAAACCGTTCATCTTGCTACAATTCCATGCTCCTTTGTACCAATTTCCGGTAACTCCTGAAAATGTTCCATGACCAGAATATTTAAGTTCTTTGTCCATTTCACCGGTATATACACCGGTAGAATCAACGACAACGGCAGTAACAATAGTGTCTGCCTTCCATTCTCCATGAATCTTACGGCCGCATGAATCTATGCTTATGCCATATCCGTTACGTTGCCCTAATTGCCATTGTCCATAGTAAACCAAACTGTTTTTGTAGAGAAGAACTCCGAAACCATGTGCTTTGCCGTCTTTTACCTCACCCCGATACGAGTATTCTCCTGAGGATATGACGCTGGTCAGTGTCGGCGTTTTATCGCTGCATGCGCATAATAATATCCCTGTAATGAATATTGTGATGACAAGGCGTGTATTCATTGCAATAGTGTTTTGTAATTAGTGCTGAAAATGCCTGGTGATAAGAGTTCTCCTTTATATATTATACCCATAGGTCTGCCTTGGGAAGTAAAAACGGGAGTGCCGTCAGGGACAACGCCCGAAGGCATATCGGATATGTGCTTGTTCTCAATGGTTGCAATGATTGCTACATTGCGGATTTCTTCGGATAGTTGGTTTTCTAATATGCAAAACGGTTGGGTTATGGCAATGATTATTCTTCCATTGTTTAATGTCGGTGTGAACCATTTATAAAAATGTATGGGCTTGGCCTTTTTCGGCAAACTCTGATCCGCTGTCTGTATCAGGCAAAATGGCTTTGTTCTGTCTTTTGTTATCAGTCTGCATGTCTTTCTCTTGACTTTTCCGTTGGTATCTGTATATAAAAGGGTAAAATTCTCACTCCTTATTATAGACAGACGTCTTGCCGATACGGCGTTTTCTAATGTCGTGAGTGTTGTTTTTGAATCAGACAATTCTTTTTTTAGCGTGTTATGATAGTCGGCTATAATATTATATCCTTCATCATTGACATTGTGGATGCTTAGATAATACTCAATGTCTTCGTTTTTCTTTTCTAATAGTTCTATTTGTTTTTTGAGCAAAACGGCTCTTTCTCTTATTGTCGTTCTGATACGACCGTTGAGTTTATGCAAGCGTACGGATTGAATACTGTCTTGGTTTGTTATCATTGTTCCTTTACATGACGGAAGCAGAGCATATTTGTCAATCCAGCAGGCAGTAATCATTGAACTGTCTTTTGTGTTGTCTGTTGGATATGTAGAGATGTTTTGTGGTTGCAAATCGCTGTCAATAAGGTCAAACCATGCAATAGTATTGCCATCGGCATTCAGTCTGTATGTACTTGTATGTTTTACAAGCGTACAGCTATTCTCCATATCTTCAACGGAGAAAGGCTTGAACGAATATATATACAAAAGAACAATCGCTACCGGTATTGGCAATAGCGATTGTATTATTGTTTTTTTTTGTTTTGAGATGTTAGTCGATAGGTTCATCAGCTTCATATCCGCCCATTTTCCGAACGGCATTCTTTAGCATGGTATATTGTTGGAACAAGTCATGTATTGGTTCGTGGCTGTCATCATGCATGGGACTTTTAAGATAGAAAGACAACCATGTCTGGATACCACTCTTGCCAGCCCGTAATGCAAGATCGCTGAATAGTGCGAGGTCAAGAAGCAGTGGAGCCGCTAAAATAGAATCTTTGCAAAGGAAATCCACTTTAATTTGCATAGGATAACCCATCCATCCGAATATGTCGATGTTGTCCCAACCTTCTTTGTCATCATTACGTGGAGGATAATAGTTGATACGCACTTTATGGAATATATCACTATATAGGTCAGGATATTCCTCTCCTTTTAATATAGTGTCTATCACACCTAATTTACTTACCTCTTTAGTCTTGAAATTTTCAGGAACATCAAGCACTAGTCCGTCTCTGTTTCCAAGAATGTTTGTAGAGAACCAACCGCTGACACCAAGCATTCTTGTGCGAAATGCCGCAGAGAGTACTGTCTTCATCATTGTTTGTCCTGTCTTGAAGTCCTTGCCGGCAATAGGTACGTTGGTCTTTTCCGAATATTGCCACATGGCTGGTATATCGAGACAGGTGTTTGGCGCACCCATAATGAAAGGGGCTCCTTCTGATAAAGCGGCATAGGCGTAACACATTGAAGGGGAAATGTGTTCCCTGTCGTCTGTTTTCATCGCAGTTTCAAAAGCCTCAAGGCTGTCATGTGTTTCGGTGTTGCGAGGTATGTATATCTCTGTTGATGCAGCCCAAATCACAACTATACGGCTACAGCCGTTTTCTTTCTTGAATTTACGAATGTCTTCACGGACTTGTTCCATAAGTTCCCAACGTGATAAATTGGTGTCTTTGGTCCACGTTCCTTCAAGCGCTTTTACATAGTTTGGATCATAAACGCCTTTCATGGGAATAATTCTTTCCAATTCTTCTTTTACTGGATAAATGTCTCTGTCACGGAGAACTTCGGCGTGCATGGAACTTTCAAATGCATTGTCCGGTAATATATCCCACGCTCCAAACACAATGTCATCCAGAGATGTCATGGATACAATGTCAGAAACTTTCTTATATTGGGCATCTTTACCTTTGCCTACACGGATATTTGCCATTTGGGTAATTGAACCGATAGGCTTCCCCATACCTTTACGAATCATTAAAGTTCCTGTAATAAAAGTAGAACTTACAGCTCCGAGACCTACGCAGAGTATTCCTAATTTGCCTTCTGCAGGCGCGACATTTGTCTGTTTCATTTCTCTATTTCTATATTATATTAGACGTTTGATTGTTTTAATGTTTTTATAGCATTAAAGTAGTGTTTATGTTACTTTAATTTAAGTTATTGCAAATGTAGCTAAAACTAATTTATATTAAATATTTTTTCAAATATTATTTTTCTATTTTATACATTATTAGATTAGGCTAATGCAATTTTAACTTTATATATGTTAATGCTCTGGTTTGGTGCTGCAAATGTATTTTCTGAGCCTTTTTCATGTGGTTCGCTTTACTTGCTCTGAGATAATGTTATTGCTACTTTTTATTTGCAGACAATATATATATTATAATATGTATATATATAAATGTAAGTTCAACGAAAATCTGGCAGATATAGTTGTGTATCTAATGCACGTTGAGTGACAAACCAGTAAAGTCCCGATCAAGTCCGAAGATAAATGAATTGTTTTGTTTTGAAATTAAACTGTAAAAACTATGCGGAATCAATCAGGAAACATCGTTTTTACGCATTCCAAGCCAGTTTTTGTCAAATGCGGTCACCATTGTAAAATTCAGCATGTTGAAAACCATCGGTATGAAGTATGCCGGTGACAGTGTCAGAATTTTATCAACTTTTTATAGATAGTAGAAGCCATGTCTGCATGTAGATAACACGTAGTGATGCCTGTAAAAGTTGCTTTGTATCTTTGAAAATTTCCTGTTTTATCTTGACATACGTCAAAAACGAGGCATAATGGTAATAAAATTGAAAAAAA
>JBJFGK010000004.1:0-6239 GCA_051892655.1 Prevotella sp.
AATTGCTCCATTCTTCTACAACGCAGTCAGGGTCATAATTTTGACCGATAGCATTAAGCGGTATTATGCCAATGAGGCATATCCCCGCTAATAATGATTTAAAATAATTTTTCATGTTCTTAATAGTTTATATAAATAATGTTGTTGTGCAAATGTACAAAATAAATATTATATTTAATTGAGTCTCAAATAGAAATGTTTTTTAGTCTAAATGTTGTTTTTTATATCTAAAATCCATAAACTCTCCTGTTCCTTCGCCCATTACCATTAAACCGGGACGGAGAGCGAGGAAACCTCGCTGCTTGTTATGGTTCATGTCTGCAAGATCAAGCTCTTCACACAATGTCTGCCATGTCTTTCCGTTGTAGCTTGTCTGGGCAGTCAGTTTGTTCCCTAAATTACTTAAGCGTATATAGCAGGACTTGGATGTTTTGCATTTAACCTTTTTAAGTAGTTCTCCTTTATTGTACATGTAGAACCATTTACCATCCGTGCTTATACCACTATACATTTTTTCGTTGTAAAACAATATAAGACCGCTTTGTGTGGCATTGTTTTTTACTTTTACCTGCACAACATATCCTTTGTCTTCAGCGGTTATAAGCAGTTGGCGAGCTTCACCTACGGAGTTGTTTTTTCCCTGCATGATAAGTCTTCCTTTGCCAACTTTTACTGTTTGTGGAGCATATTCTTTGAAAAATGTCCATTGCAGCCCTAATGTATCGGACGAAAAGTCATCACTAAGTGTAAAACCATGTGTTGCATCTTGCTCAATTAATGGCAAAGGCTGTGATGTTTTAGTACGAAACCACCCATCGGAAGTCCATTCTATAGGCTCTATTAATGTTTGTCTTCCAAGTGAATGATAACTGTTTGCGTATGCGTGATATACAATCCACCAATTTCCGTCAGCATCATCAATAAGGGTTCCATGCCCTTTTGACCACCATGTATCTTTATCAGAATATGTATGGACTATAGGATTATATGGTGACTCTTCCCATGGACCTTCCAATCGGGTTGCGCGTGCACTTACTACCATGTGACTTGTAGGAGGACCGGCTGTTCCGCCTTCTGCAGATGTAAGATAATAATATCCATTGCGGTATATAAGTTTGGGGGATTCAAGGGCTTTGCCCGGCCATTTGGATTCTACAATCCAATTTTTGGGTATATCCCAACCACGATGTACAGTCCGCAGCGTATCTGTCAATGCTGTACCCTCATCGTTTAGCGGTGCCATACGTCCATGATTTACAAAAAGATAACGCTGCCCGGTCTTGACATCTACAATATGTCCGGGATCAATACCTTTAGTGCCTTTAACCTCAATGGGATCAGTCCATGGCCCTTCTATATGGTCGGCAATACATACATATACCTTTTTCTTTGACGGGAAATAAAGATAATATTTGTCTTTGTGCTTTAGGAGTTCAGGTGCCCACGCATCATTAATATGCTTTGTGGCAATGCGGCAAACGGGGTCCCAATTTATAAGGTCGCGCGAGTGCCAGATCAGATATCCCGGATTATATTCAAACATGGAGTGCGTCATGTAGAAATCACGTCCCTCGCGTATTATACTTGGGTCCGGATAGTCACCAGCCATGATACAGCGTGGAAATTCCTGTGCCATAATTGTTGTGGCAAAGAACATCAGAAAAATAAGCGTTATTCCCTTGTGTCTCATTTTACATTTTTTATTATTCGCTCTATGGCTCCTACGCTTGGTATGAGGTAAAGCAATGGGTTATACATGTCTTTTTCATATTCCATCATAATGATAGGATGTATGCCGTTCCTACATAGCAATTGGAATATTTCAGGTATTTGTGCCATGCCGTTACCCACTGTTATGTCAGGAGAGTTTGGATGCAAACCTTCCACGTCTCGGAAATGAAAATGATACAATCTTCCAGCAGTGATATATTTGCGTACTATATCAAGTGGTTGGCGACCATCACGCATGAAATGACCTATGTCTATAGATGCGCCAAGCAAAGAGTCGCGTCCGGCGAGATCTTCAAGTACGATGTCCGGGTCATAGTAAGGAGAGTTGTCGTTCTTGGGATGATTGGTCAGTACGGTGCGAACTCCATGTTTTTTTGCCAAAGCTTCATAAAAGTCCATGCTTCCCGGTCCTTTAGCCACACGCACAGGGTCTGTAACGAGCGTGAGATTCATCTCCTTACAAAAACTGTAAACGCGTTCTGCGTCATTGGCGTTGATTCGGCGGTAATAACTGCAACACTCTATACCCGCATCAATTAATTTTTGTTTCGTGCGCTCTTTCCATTCTTCAGTCATATCGGGACCAAAATGTTCTTTCGTTTCCGAAGATAGTTGCATTCCTACACCCTCAATATATTTTAGTCCCAAAGCGGCGGTAAGATCTATTGCTTCAAAGAATGTAGCGACCCTTTTAAAGTCATATGCCTGTACTCCGATTTTCCAACCGAGACTATCAGCTGTCGGCGTGCCTGCTGCTAACTTTCCTATGGCTTTATAACCTTTAAAATGTGGAGTGGGGGTGTGAAGCTCTTGAATTTGAATATCTTTATACCAAATTTCGTATGGATTGTTTCGCTCGTGGATTTGCAAAGCTATATATCCTTTCTGTGGTATGATACCCCATTTTGAATGTGGCTTGTATGCAAACGGTTCCGTATAGTCAACTACAGGTTGACCGTTAAGCCACAAACGAATGCGTGCCCCTTCACAACGCAACACGTATTCATTCCACTCGCCGGGATTACATTGTTGCTCGCTAAGTATTGTCCCTAAAAACCTATTGCGTCGTGATTCGTCATAGAGTGCGCCCCAACGTTTGCCTATGATGTCAGCTTGATAACCTACCATTTCGTGGGGCATTGTGGGATGTGGTATGCTTCGGAACTGAATGCCTCCGTTCCACCCATTATTGCCTTCTGCTACGACACGAAATTTTAGGCGAAGCTCAAAGTTGCTATATTTGCGTGTTGTACGTAGAAACTCATTTCGTGGAATGTTCTCTTTCATAGATCCTGCCACAATGGCACTATTTTCTATCCGAAACCATTTCATGCTTTCAGCCCCATTGTTGCCTTCCCAACCATTGAATGTTTTCCCGTCAAAAAGAGATTTACCTTTGAATTCTCCAAAGTTACTGCTGTTTATTTCATCTGTAGCATCACTTTGTGTGGCTGTAAGCATAAGCCAATGCAAGTCAGGTAGGGCCTCACGGTTCTCATTCTCAATAAGGGATAGTTGGCGCCCTTGTAAAATAATGTCATAACTGCCGTCTTTCTCAACGGAAATGACGCCGAGCTCCGAATTGCGGAATTTAGACCAACTTCCTGATGAGGGTAACATTGAAACCACTTTCCGATTGCCGATAGAAATGGATACTACGGCGCCCTCATAGGGTTCGGCATAGCGCATGTTTAATACGTACCTACCTGCTTTTAGATTTGTATGCCAAGTGATGCGTTGATCTGTTTTGTACCATTTATGTATAGTCCCATCTTTAAGCGTCAGACCTTCGGAAAGCATGGCTTCTGAAGCCATAAGGCGTATGGTGTCTTGCACATTGTTGTTTGCGAAAACCAGTTCTGTTTCGCATATTGATATAATAAGGCTTAATAAAACAAAGAGTTTCTTCATGGCTTGTGGCTATTAATTATAGTTTTATGATAATTGCAAATTTAGATTGTGTTGAACTCTTTTGGGTTGATAAAACTATATAATAGGTGTAAAATAGTAAGTTTTTTGTAGCGAAACCGAATTTCTTGTGTTATTATTGTAGATATGGTTAATAAAATGGAGATAGAAGAGTTTATAGACAGCGTTGAATCTTTGCGGGATGATTTGTTTAGACAAGCGAAACACTATCTAGATAATGCAGATGATGCAGAAGATGCTGTTTAGGAAACTCTTATGAAGATGTGGATTGCAAGGAACAGAATAGTTGACACTTCTAAAATAAGGAACATGGCATTTGTTGTCTGCCATAATGATGGCTTCATCGTAAAAACAGAATCAAATATAGGTGATACCAACTCATATATGCTAAAGCGTTGTTCAGACGGTTGTTCTTTAGAATTAACTTTGCAATTAATTAACTTTTAAAATTATAATATAATGAAACGAACAATTTATTCTCTCCGAATAATTAATTATGTTTACAAAAAAAGAGTTACGCATTAATCGTAACTCTTTTTTGTAGCGGGGGTGGGACCCGAACCCACGACCTCCGGATTATGAATCCGACGCTCTAACCAGCTGAGCTATCCCGCCATTGTTGCTGTTTTGCGCTGCAAAGGTAATACTTTTTATTTAAAAACAAAAAATATTACTTCTTTTTCTTCTTTTTATGTATGTAAAGTCGTATTTTTGCAATGCACACACCTAATTATATTGCTTATGGATGATAATAGAGTGACTGTCGAACATGTATTGAATTCGAAATCACCGAGTATAATATGGGCTTTGCTTAGTACTCCGGAAGGTTTGGCTAAGTGGATTGCCGATGAAGTAAAAGCCGTTGACGGCAAACTGATGTTTGTCTGGGGTAATTTGGCAGGCAATCATGAAATAAGAATGGCTGAAATACTTGGGCGAAGAAATCAGGAATATATACGTTTCAGGTGGGATGAAGAACGATTTAAGGATACCTTTTGGGAGTTGAGAATGGAAAAAAGCGAGCTGACAGACGATTATAATCTTTTGATAACCGATTTTGTTGTCGATTATGATAGGGAAACAATGATAGATATATGGAATGCGAATATAGAGTCGTTGCATCGTTCTACGGGACTGTAATCATGTTATGTTGTCGTATTATAGCAATTCAATCGCTTGCTGGTATTGCGAAAGTAAACGATGTAAGTTTGTTTATCTCAGATAATTTTCATAATTTTGCACGCCATTAAGACGAACGCCTTTTTACGGGATAATGTTTAAAGTCAGAAAATTAGATATTTTTATAGCGAAACAGTTTTTACTGCTTTTTATTGGGGCATTCTTTATTTGTCAGTTTGTCCTGATGATGCAGTTCTTATGGAAATATGTAAACCTTCTTATTGGTAAGGGACTTACAATGGATGTCCTTGCCCAATTTTTTTGGTATATGAGTTTGATGCTCGTATCCCAAGCTTTGCCTTTGGCAATATTGTTGTCTGCCCTTATTACTTTTGGAAACCTAGGAGAGAGTAGCGAACTTACAGCCATTAAAGCTGCGGGTATTTCATTGATGCAGTCTTTCAGAGCACTTGTCGTTATTGTAATATTTATATCTTTTGGCTCGTTTTATTTTCAGGATGTTGTAGCTCCAAATGCCAATATGTCTTTTTCACGTCTTCTTCTGTCAATGAAACAGAAAAGTCCGGAGCTTGAAATCCCAGAAGGAATATTTTATGATGGAATACCTGATTGCAATCTTTATGTCCAAAAAAAGGATATGAAAACGGGAATGCTTTATGGTATCATGATATACAAGATGACAGGAGGATATGATGATGCGGCAATTATTTTGGCAGACTCCGGTATGTTACAGTCTACAGCTGAGAAAAAGCACTTGGTGTTGACTTTGCATAATGGTGAATGGTTTGAAAATATGAAGTCTCAAGAAGTGTCATTAACAGCGAGTGTGCCTTATCGTAGGGAAACCTTTGTTGATAAAAGAATCATTCTTGATTTTGATGCCGATTTTAATATTGCTGATGCAAGTGCGTTGTCAAACAATGCAAGAGGAAAAAGCCTTAAACAAATATCGCGTGATATAGATTCTTTGAAACATGTATATGATAGTATAGGTCGTGTGTTTTATAAAGATATACATCTGTCTTATTTCAGTGGTCCGGGTCTTTCCGCTACCGATTCGGCAAGAGCGGTCAAGATGGCTTCCACCAAGACATTTTCTTTTGATTCCATATATGGCAAGATGTCTCCGGACAAGAAACTTGATGTCGTAGACAGAGCGTTGAGGCGTGTGCAGGAAGAAGTGAATGACTTGGATTTTAAAGGAATGTTGACTAATGATGGTGACAAACTGATACGTCAACATGAAATAGAAGCCATCAATAAGTTTACTCTTGCACTCTCATGTCTTATCTTCTTTTTTATAGGAGCCCCGCTTGGTGCAATTATAAGAAAAGGAGGTTTGGGAGTGCCGGTAATTATATCTGTGCTTGTGTTTATTGTATATTATATATTTGATAATACAGGCTCCCGTATGGCTCGTGGAGGTATGTGGACTGTCT
>JBJFGK010000005.1:0-6172 GCA_051892655.1 Prevotella sp.
TTGAGTGAAGGTGAAAAAGAGCGGAAAGAGAACGTGTTGTTGTCATTGATACCTATAGAAAAGATGTGCTCGTCGAGTTGTGTGTACTCACGGCTTATCTCGTTACCGGTGGTAAGTGCCAATGTACCGCTATCAAGAGCGTCGTCTATGGCATAGCGTCTTCGGTCCGGAATATTGCGGTTAGCGTATGCGTAACCGGCGTTCCAGTCAAGAAGGTTTTTGCCAAGAGTATGTTTGCCCGTTATTTGTCCGTTATATGTCGTTCGGCTGCGATAATAATATTCTGCGCTTTCTTCATAGTTTGACTGTGCGGTAATGCCTTTGCGGTAAGTATAGCGGTTGTTGGCTATCTGGTTGAATATGTTTTTCAACTGATATTTATGTTTGCCGCTTGGCGAAAGCAGTGTCATATTGGCCATTAAGCCTATACGTATGTTGTGATTGTATTGGTCGTCAACGGATTGTCTCAGGTAGTTGCTGCGGTCATTGGTAATATCGTAAACTCCGAACAGGTTGTTTTGCATGTCAGAATAAGTGCGCCACTCGTTGGTATAATTGAAGGCTGCGACAAGTCCGAGCCGGTTTTCACCTAATGTCCAATGATGGCTGAGACTTGAACCGAGCTTTATGTCAGGTGTCGGTTTGCGTGATTTTACCAACCAATCATTGTTGAAACCATTGTTTTTAAGGTCAATGGCATTGCCGTCAAATGTTGAAAGTTGGGAGCGTATGCCTCCGTCAAGAGTTCTCAGTCCGTTATCAAAGCCGAGAAAATCTGTTCCTGAGCCTTTGGAATACAGGAAGTCGTTGAAATGGCTGCGGTCATTTACACTACCTCCGACGGTAATATCGAAACTGTTTTCTACGGGAATTTCTTTAGTATTGATAATGATAAAGCCTCCGCAATAGTCTGCCGGATATTCCGGACTTGGGGTCTTTACTATTACCATGTTGTCAATTTGTCCGCTTGGAATGATGTCAAAAGAGAAGGCACGTGAATCTGCTTCACTGCTTGGTACGGCTCCGCCGTTTATCCATACGTTATTGTAACGTTGGGAAAGGCCTCGTACCATGACAAATTTATCATCAATGATACTTACGCCCGGAATGCGGCGTATTACTTCTCCGGCATTGCTGTCTTGTGTCTTGCGTATTTCTTGTGCCGAAACATTATTAAGAACGAAAGCGCTATTGCGACTCATCTGTACCATTGACGCTTCTGTGTTGTGTCTTGCTACACCTGTGACAGTTACTTCTTTCAATGTCTGTTCGTCGGCTTGCATGTTGATGATAATATCTACGGCATCTGTTGTCGCAATGATATTTGTAAGCGTTTGTGTCTTGTATGCTATATATTTGGAAACAACAGAGTATTTTTTACCTTTTTCAAGATCATGAAAGATAAAACGGCCGTCAATGTCTGTCGTTGTACCCTTTGATGTGCCGTCGATAAGGACTGTTGCTCCGATGAGAGGCTCTTTTGTTGTGGCATCTTTTACAATTCCTTTGATGTCTGCAGCTGTGATGTAGGTTGTTAAATACAATAATGTGAAAAACAAAAACAATCTTTTTACCTTTGTCATACCTGTCTCTAATTTGTTCGCTGCAAAGGTAGGATGATTGTATTACAAAGATATTGCTTGCATCTGATATTAGTGATACAAAGCTGATACAATGGTATTACATGAAAAACAATGGTTTACGGAAATACAACTGTCATCTGAAAAAAGACAAAAGATACTGCTCTTTTGCGATGTTGCGCCATGACAGTATGTCAGAAAGTGATTTTCTCCACTATTTTGTCTGTTGCTCCGGCTTGTGATGTTACATAATTGCCGGCGGCGTGACCGTCATTTATGCGTGCCGTCTCGTCTGATGAATAAGCCTCCATTATATGTTTGAAGTCAGCATATTCGTTAATCTCTTTGCCTCCATTCGTGGCAAGGAGTCCTTGTGCCTCTTGAAAACGTTTGTTATTAGGCCCGAAGATTACGGGAACATTCCATACTGCAGCCTCAAGGACGTTGTGTATGCCGACACCAAAACCTCCGCCGATATATGCAACTTCGCCATATCCATATATACTTGATAGCAGACCAAAGCAGTCAATAATAAGACATTCGGCATCTCGCGCCGTTTCTTCCGTCGCTTCAGTGTATCTTACGGTCTTCAACTTAAGCTTTGATAGAATCTGTTTCAAGTGATCGTCGCCTATAACATGGGGTGCGATGATGAGTTTCCATTCCTTGTGCCTGTTAAAATAGCGTATAAAGATATCTTCATCAGGCGGCCAGCTACTGCCCGCAACAAAAACTTTATGGTTACCTTTGAATGTTCGTACCAGAGGTAAGTCTTTTGCCTGCGACTTGATTTGCAATACGCGGTCAAAACGAGTGTCTCCCGTTATGTCAACATCGGTAATGCCGAGTGATGCCAATAGGTTACGGCTTGTCTCGTTTTGCACGAAGAAACGGGTAAAGCATTTCAATACATGGCGATAAGTGCTTCCGTACCAATGGAAAAAGACCTGTTCTTCTCTGAAAATACTGCTTACGCTATATACCGGAATATTACGCCGGTGTAGAAAGTGAAGGTAATTCCACCAGAATTCATACTTTATAAAGAATGCAGCTTCCGGATGTACGAGGTTCAGAAATTTACGGGCGTTCCAATAAGTATCAAGCGGAAGATAGCATATTATATCTGCTCCTTCATAATTTTTCCTCACTTCATAACCGGAAGGAGAGAAGAAGGTAAGAAGAATCTTCAGTTCCGGAAACTCGGTGCGTAGCCTTTCGATTATGGGACGCCCTTGTTCAAACTCTCCAAGCGATGCTGCATGAAACCAGATATATCTGGCATTGCCGTCAACTTTCTCTTTTAAAATGTCAAATGCTTTATGCTCGCCTTTCCACATCTTTCTAACCTTTTCGTTAAAAAGGGACAGAATGGCGACACACAGCGCATAGAGCATTATGATCAGTTCATACATAACAGTCGGAAAAGGAAAGTTTGGTTTTATTTCTTCAATATTTTGATAGACCTGAATGCCTATTTAATGTTGTTGATGGCAGTTTTCAGCCGGCGTAATGTCTCTTCTTTGCCGAGAAAAGCTGAAATGTCAAACATGCCGGGTCCCTTGCCGATACCGACAAGTGCCAAACGGAAAGCATTCATTACGTCACCGAGTTTGTAGCCTTTGGCTTCTACCCATTTCATAACTTCATGCTCCTGATGCTCAAGTGAGAAGTCATCAAGTCTTTCAAGGATATCTGCAAGTTCTCCCATTACTTGTGGAGAGTCTTCTTTCCAGCGTTTTCGCACAGTCTTTTCATCGTATGATGTAGGAGGAATGAAGAAGAAAGAGCATAGAGACCACAGCTCTTTTACAAAATTGACACGATCTTTCATCATCGCCACTACTTGGCGCACACGTTCCAATGGTTCGTCTATACCGTTGCCTGCAACAATAGGAGCGAAGAGTTGTGCAATTTCCACATCGCTCTTCTTGAGTATATACTCGTGATTGAACCAAATGCCTTTCTGATAATCAAAGCGGGCACCGGCTTTGCTACATTTTGTAATGTCAAATACATCAACCAGCTCATCAAGAGTAAAGAGTTCTTGTTCGGTTCCGGGATTCCAGCCGAGCAGCGCAAGGAAGTTTATGACTGCTTCGGGGAAATATCCTTGTTCACGGAAGCCTGCTGAAATTTCGCCGGTTTTAGGATCATGCCATTCAAGAGGGAATACAGGGAACCCCAGTCTGTCACCATCACGCTTGCTAAGTTTGCCTTTTCCGTCCGGCTTTAATAATAATGGCAGGTGTGCAAATGCAGGCATCGTGTCTGTCCAACCGAAAGCCCGATACAGCAACACGTGCAGAGGCGCACTTGGCAACCATTCTTCGCCACGTATCACGTGGGTTATTTCCATAAGATGGTCGTCAACAATGTTTGCAAGATGGTATGTCGGTAACTCGTCTGCGCTTTTATACAAGACTTTGTCATCAAGAATGTCGCTGTTGATTACAACATCTCCGCGTATCATGTCGTGGACATGGATGTCTTCTCCTGGCTCGACTTTGAAGCGGACAACATATTGGACACCGTCAGCGATGAGGCGTTGCACTTCGTCCGCCGACATTGTCAGCGAGTTACGCATTGTTTTGCGTGTTGAAGCGTCATACTGGAAGTTCTTGATTTCCGCCCGGCGAGCCTCAAGCTCTTCATGAGTATCGAAAGCGATGTATGCTTTGTCTTCACGGAGCAATTGTTCAACGTATTCTTTATATATGTGGCGTCGCTCACTCTGGCGATAAGGGCCGTGATTTCCGCCGAAAGACACTCCTTCGTCAAATTTTATACCAAGCCAACGGAATGATTCGATGATGTATTCTTCGGCTCCGGGAACAAAACGCCCCGAATCAGTGTCCTCAATTCTGAATACGAAATCTCCTCCATGTTGTTTTGCAAACAGGTAATTATACAATGCGGTGCGTACTCCGCCTATATGTAGCGCTCCGGTAGGGCTTGGTGCAAAGCGCACTCTAACTTTTCTTTCTGTCATATCTTACTGTCAGGCGATTGCTCTGTATGGGAAATCGACTTTTGTTTTAGTTAATATACGGCAACCGTATTTGCAGATTACGGTAATTGCCAAAGGTAATAAATATTTGCAAAATTACAACTTTTTTGGCAAAGTGACATATTTTTTTTTTAAATTCGCAGAGTTAAAGCATTTGGCGTTCCGTGATATGATGTTTGCGAATATTGAAAACTTACCTTAATATAGGCTTGCTTTTCTTAAATACCTTAATTTATTGTGGGACGATAATGGTAAAAGAGATTGATTATGAACAAAAATAGTTTTATACATCGGCAACATTTAGGCAGCCGAATCACTATTGTCATACTTGTTGTGCTTACTATATCGGTAATTGTTTTGTTTTTGCCGCGTAACAGCGGGCCTCAATTCAGGTATGATGTAGGCAAACCGTGGATGTACGGTTCTCTTATTGCCAAGTTTGACTTTCCTATATATAAGACTGATGCAGCAATAAAAGCTGAGAAAGACAGTGTCTCTCAAAACTTTGAACCTTATTATAACTATGACGTAACGGTGGCGAAAGACAATGTCGCACGGTTTAAAGCCGATTATGCGCAGGGTATTTCGGGGCTGCCCAAAGAGTATGTAGGTTTTGTGGCAGACAGAATGGCTGCTTTGTATAAGGCTGGAATAATGAGTACTCCTGAATATTCGGCAATGTCGAAAGACACTACAAAGATGATACGCCTTGTAACAGACAAGAAAGCATTGAATGTAGCGGTGCGGTCTCTGCTTTCCACGATGTCTGCATACGAGCTTCTTTTTGCAGATCAAAGGCTTTCGGCACAAAGACAACTGTTACAGAAATGTAACTTGAATGAATATTTGCGCCCAAATCTGAAATATGATGAGGAACGCAGCATAACCGAACTCAACGACTTGCTGAGTGGTATTCCATTGGCAAGCGGTATGGTGTTGAGCGGACAGAAGATAATAGATAGGGGAGAGATAGTTGACGATTACACGTACAGAGTCCTGACTTCATTTGAGAAAGAAACGCGTCGTCGCAGCGCAAGTTCGTCGGCGATACCGTCAACAATTTTCGGGCAGGTGATATTTATCGGTATGCTTGTACTGCTGTTTACAATGTATCTCGGTCTTTTCCGCAAAGATTATTTTGACAAACCGCGCAGCATAATGATGATATATGCGCTCATAACCATCTTCCCTGTCGTGGTGTCGTTAATGGTTGAGCACAACATATTGAATGTTTATGTCATTCCATTTGCCATTGCACCTATATTCGTAAGGGTGTTTATGGATTCCAGAACGGCGTTTATATCTCATGTGACAATGACACTTATCTGTGCTGCCGCCGTAAAATATCAATATGAATTTATCATTGTACAACTTGTGGCAGGTCTTGTGGCTATTTATTCGTTGCGTGAATTGTCACAGCGGGCGCAATTGTTCAGGACTGCCGTGCTTGTCACTGTGGCATCGTGTGCGGTATATCTTGCGTTGCAGCTTATGCAAGACAATATCGTAGCAGATCTTGAGAGCACCATGTACAAGTATTTCATGGTAAACGGAGTGCTGTTGCTCTTTGCTTATCCGCTTATGC
>JBJFGK010000006.1:0-26079 GCA_051892655.1 Prevotella sp.
CTAAAAGAGTTTAAGGCAGACGGACAGGAGTATAAATGCGAGCACATCGAGCAAGACATTGAAGACGGAACAATCAGTACTTATACACAAGGTAACTTTACCGACCTTTGCAAAGGACCGCACATCATGTCGACAGGAGCTATCAAAGCCATCAAGATAACAAGCGTAGCAGGAGCTTTCTGGCGTGGCGATGCCAAACGTGAACAGATGACACGTATCTATGGCATAACTTTCCCTAAGAAAAAGATGCTTGACGAATATCTTGTGATGCTTGAAGAGGCAAAGAAACGCGACCACCGCAAGATCGGAAAAGAAATGGAACTGTTCATGTTCTCCGACCGTGTGGGCAAAGGACTTCCTATCTGGCTGCCTAAAGGCACAGAGTTGCGTCTGCGTTTGCAGGAAATGCTGCGTAAGATACAGAAACGTTACGGTTATCAGGAAGTCATTACTCCACATATAGGAAGCAAAAACCTATACGTCACTTCAGGACACTATGCACACTACGGCAAAGATTCGTTCCAGCCGATACACACTCCGGAAGAGGACGAAGAGTACATGCTCAAACCTATGAACTGTCCCCACCACTGCGAAGTCTTCGCATGGAAGCCACGTTCATACAAAGACCTGCCCCTTCGCATAGCAGAATTCGGTACTGTTTATCGTTACGAGAAAAGCGGAGAGTTGCACGGACTGACCAGAGTACGCTCGTTTACACAAGACGACGCACACATTTTCTGCCGTCCGGACCAGGTTAAGACAGAATTCCTCAACGTAATTGACATCATACAGACCGTATTCTCAACCTTCAACTTTACCGATGACAACGTTGAAGTACAGATATCTCTACGCGATCCTAACGACCATGAGAAATATATCGGCTCTGATGAGGTGTGGGCAACAGCGGAACAGGCTATCATAGAAGCATGCCAAGAGAAGAACCTCAAAGCTAAAATAGAATACGGAGAGGCTGCTTTCTACGGTCCCAAACTCGACTTCATGGTAAAAGACGCTATCGGCCGTCGCTGGCAACTCGGTACTATACAAGTTGACTACAACTTGCCTGTACGTTTCAAATTGGAATATACTTCCGATGACAACACCAAACAGACACCGGTAATGATTCACCGCGCACCCTTCGGTTCAATGGAACGTTTCTGCGCAGTACTCATTGAACACACCGCAGGACGCTTCCCGTTATGGCTGACACCTGACCAGGTTGTCATACTTCCTATCTCAGAGAAGTTCAACGACTATGCTGCACAACTCGCAAAATATTTCGACACCGTAGGAGTACGTGCTACCATAGACGACCGCAACGAAAAGATAGGACGTAAGATACGTGACAACGAAATGAAACGCATTCCTTACATGCTCATTGTCGGTGAAAAGGAACAAGCCGAAGGCACAGTTGCAGTACGCAAACAGGGTCAAGGCGATCAAGGAACGATGAGCAAAGAAGACTTCGCCAAGAAAATCAACGATGAAGTGGCAGAACAACTGAAAGCAACTATTGTCAAATAAACAGACAATATACAACAACAAGAAAAGATGTACCGGATATTTTCAGTCGGTACATCTTTTTTTATTATCAAGCAACAACATTTTTACAAGCATAGATCATTATTGTTAAATACAGACCTATTATTGTTAATTTCGCCACTTTGATTGTTAATAAATACAACTCACTGTTTTGCGACTCGTAAACATGCTGTTTAGTATATCTAAATAGGCTATTTATGACTCGGAAATCACTGTATTTCAAATCGCAAACAAGTATTCGGGAAAATGAATGATAAAGAACGTGGGAAAACAACATATTAAACAAGCAAACAATACAATAACATTACATTTTTGATATTTGTGAGAAAAAGAGCGGAAAAATTTTGTTAATTGACTGTAAATAACTAACTTTGCAGCCGCTTAACATAAAATTCTTAATGAGGAACGACAAAAAGACAAACCAATACCGCGTGAACGAACAGATTCGCGTAAGGGAAGTCCGTATCGTAGGTGATGACGGATCAATAGTATTACCAACACGCCAAGCTTTGGACATGGCACGTGAACAAGGTGTAGACCTTGTGGAAATTTCTCCCAATGCTCAACCGCCTGTTTGTCGCCTTATTGACTATAGCAAATTCCTTTATCAGCAGAAGAAACGCGCAAAGGAAATGAAAGCCAAACAGGTTAAGCAGGAGGTTAAAGAAATAAGATTCGGTCCTCAAACCGATGAACATGACTACAACTTCAAGCTGAAGCATGCAAAGGAATTTCTTGAAGACGGCAACAAAGTAAGAGCTTTTGTCTTCTTCAGAGGACGTTCAATATTGTTTAAAGAGCAGGGAGAGGTATTGCTTCTCCGCTTTGCCAATGATCTTGAAGAATACGGAAAAGTTGAGCAAATGCCAGCTCTTGAAGGCAAAAAGATGTTCTTATACATCAGCCCGAAGAAAGCCGGCGTGGCAAAAAAGAGCCAGCAGAAGTTGGATCGTGAGCGTAAGGAAGCCGAAGCAAGAAACAACAAGAAAAGCGAAGCGGCAGTTGAAGGCAACGCACCCGCAGGCGGCGGATTGTTTGACAATGCCAAAAACGGTGCAGACATTCTGAAAAAGCTCAGTGAAAACAACGACGACTGATATAAAGACTGAAATATGTGCGTAACGTCTTGGTATATACGTTGCCACAGTGATAATAATAACAATTTAAATTAACAAAAAAATGCCAAAACAGAAGACAAACTCCGGTGCAAAGAAGAGATTTCGTTTCACCGGTACAGGTAAGATTAAGAGACATCACGCTTACCACAGCCACATCCTGACAAAGAAAACAAAGAAACAAAAACGTAATCTGGTACATCAGACTATCGTTGATCCAAGTAACACTAAGCAGGTTCGTGACTTGCTATGTCTCCGTTAATCCTATTGTCAAACATTTTAAAGTAACAAAATTATGCCAAGATCAGTAAATCACGTTGCTTCAAGAGCAAAAAGAAAGAATATTTTAAAGCTTACTCGTGGCTACTATGGAGCGAGAAAGAATGTTTGGACAGTAGCAAAAAACACATGGGAAAAAGGTCTTACATACGCATATCGTGACCGTCGTACCAAGAAGCGCAACTTCCGCTCTTTGTGGATACAGCGTATCAACGCTGCCGCACGTCTTGAAAACATGAGCTACTCTACTCTCATGGGTGCTCTTCACAAGGCCGGTATCGAGATAAACCGTAAGGTTCTTGCTGACCTCGCTGTCAATAACCCTGAAGCTTTCAAGGCTATTGTTGACAAAGTAAAGTAAATAAATACATTTTTCCATAAACAAATAATGGCAATGTTTTTACAACATTGCCATTATTGTTTTATATATGATCTGATTATTCAGCTTCTATTGACGAAGCTATGATGTTGCGTTGCAGTTTGCGACCGGCTCTCAAAAGGTGTCTGAAGTTGGCAACCATATCCTGCGACTCCTGAAGCATATTGAGGTAGACATATGCCACCGTAAGATTCTCGGTCTTGTCAACCTGTATGATATTGCAAACATCCTTACACTTTCTGGAAAGTTCAAGCTTTATCTCCTCACACTCGCTTCTCAACGGCACAGTAGCTTCATAGTTACCGTTTTCCCATATTGACATTCCTTTCTCAAACAAGTCCACTATACTGTTGCGCAACGGATAAAAGTCGCGCGCATAACATTCAGGCAAGGGTCTGAAATTATTGTCAACATGGTCTTTGCATATCTCATTCATACGTCTGAGATTATACACTATAGCCGAACAGCAGTTGTTGGCAAGGTGGAACCACGTGTTTTTCTCCACAGCCACCTCTTTGTTTATCTTTCTGAAGCACAGAGTCTCCTTGCGTCTGACGTTCTTCTGAACCACTTTTTCCATTACCAGCGATCTCTCCGCCTTTCGCAGCACCTTCACATCATCATGTATGAAACCGTCAGTAACATTGTAATAAGTATCAACAGAATATTGCATAAGTTTGACTTGCTCTTCCGTGATGTAGCATTTGAGAAGATTCCAAATCTCTTGTTTGTCATCGCATGAAAGCATTGAATAGAACAGTTCATCCTTTCTCTCTTCTTCTTTCTTCTTGCGATAACTGATATTGCTCCTTACAAGCAAGGCTATGGCTATGGCCGCCATGACAATCATTGCGATATTTCCTCCGAAAAACATCACAAGAACCACGATGGATGCTCCAAAAAACGCTGCTCCGGCCGTGATAAACCATCCGCCTATGACAGATATTACACCTGTTATGCGGAAAACCGCACTCTCCCTACCCCATGCTCTATCGGCAAGAGATGTACCCATTGCAACCATGAAAGTGACATAGGTCGTTGATAGAGGCAATTTCAGCGATGTGCCAAGAGCAACAAGCAGTCCGGCAAGTACAAGATTTACTGATGCGCGTATCAAATCAAAAGCCGCACCTTTCTCCATTATTGTCTTGTCTGTATCAAAACGGCTGTTTATCCAGCGGCGAACCTTATCGGGAGTGACAGCCACTACAAAAGACGAAAGCTGTAAAAAGGATCTTACCAGTCTTCTTGCCAATCCGGAGGAGCCGAACATTTCATCTCCACCGTCCTGACGTGCAAGGCCAACGGATGTCTTTACCACATTATACGCTTTCTTTGATGTTGCAAGCGAGTAAACCATTATGGCTCCGGCAATGACAAGAAAGTATATCGGTGTCCTTGCAGGCTCATTGAGTACTCCCATAAGATAGTTTTCCGGATTGCCACTGCCATTGGCTGTATAGTCGAGGAACGAAGAATATCCGCTCAAAGGAACACCGATAAAGTTCACAAGGTCGTTTCCGGCAAAAGCCATTGCAAGCGCAAAAGTACCCATAAGCACCACTACCTTGAATACATTGACCTTTAGCCAATGCAGCAACTGCATCAACAGGGTGAAAAAGACAAGACAAGACAAGATAATAACCAATGTGTTATCGTGAATCCATGCCTTTACGTCCGCCGTCATAAACGACAGGTCTTTTATTCCTTTTATAAGAAGGAAATAAATAATGGAAGTTGCAGCCACCCCACCGAATATTCCTATCTTCCAACGCAGCTTGCTTGTATAATTAAAAGTGAACAGCAGTCGTGATATGTATTGCACTACGGCACCGAAAAAGAACGCTATTGCCACCGAAAGGAATATACCTAATATCACAGACAGAGCCTTCTCCGTATTTAGAAGATCGGAAAATCCTACCCCCGTAGTGTCTGAAATCATTTTAACAAGGGCAAGGGCAAACGTCGCGCCAAGCAGTTCAAACACCATTGATACTGTTGTTGAAGTCGGCAAGCCAAGCGAATTGAACACATCAAGCAAGATAATGTCTGTAACCATTACTGCCATGAATATGCACATCAGTTCATAGAAATGAAACTGCTCAGGTCTGAATATGCCATGCCTTGCAATGTCCATCATACCATTGCTCATTGTGGCTCCAAAGAATACACCTATAGCGGCAATAATAATGATTGTTTTAAACGAAGCCACCTTTGCGCCGATGGCAGAATTAAGAAAATTAACGGCATCGTTACTTACTCCTACTGACAAGTCAAATATCGCAAGCACGAAAAGGAATACGACAATTCCAAGAAAAATAAAGTCCATACTTAATTATTATACTGATTTGTGCTGCAAAGTAATATAACACTTGTTACAAACATGTTACATAATAATTAAGTGTAAGTGAAAAGCCAACAGACAAAAAGAGGCAAGACTCTAAGATCTTGCCTCTTTGGGGATTTAAACCATTATGGTTTATAATTATAAACAGCATGTTTTCATATGCTAAACTACATGTTTCCATGCGCTAAACAACATGCTTGAGTGTCATCAGCACACTTTTTCGAGTTTCTTCATCATGACAAACATGAACATTGCAGCCACAAGACAAACTGCGGCAAATACCGCCCATACTATTGTCAACGGTAATCCGCCCCACAAAACACCGCCAAGAAGGACGAGCTGATTGCCTATGGCTGTGGCAACAAACCAACCGCCCATCATCATTCCCTTATATTTGGGAGGCGCAACCTTTGAAACGAATGATATTCCCATAGGAGAAAGCAACAGTTCACCGAATGTCAGGATAAGATAAACACTTATAAGCCAGTTTGGAGAAACAAAGATTGCAGCATCTCCGGCTGCTTTTTGCTCGTTTGGAGTGAGTAGGTTCTGTGACGCTAAAATCATGACACAGAAGGCTATTGCTGCAACAAGCATACCGTAAGCTATCTTGCGCGGAGGCGAAGGTTCCTTGCCTTTGGCTGCCAAAGAGCTGAATATAGCCATGCTGACAGGTGTCAGAGCAACGACATAGAACGGATTGAACTGCTGGAATATAGGAGCAGAGATTGATATACTGCCTTCAACCATAGTGTATTTCCATATCAAGACGCCTACTGAAGCACATATCACCAATGCTGAAATAAGTTTTGCCTTTGATGTCTTGCTTTGGAACAAAGAGAACAAGGCATATACTAATACAATGACAAGCACAAGGTTAAACACGTCAAATGCCATGCTTTGAAGTCCTTCGCTGCTCTTTGCAGTAAATTCATCGGCAAAATAAGTAAGAGAAAGACCGTTCTGGTGGAATGCCATCCAGAAGAATATTACCACAGCAAACACAAGACACAAGGCTATAATGCGTGATTTGGTCTCTTGAGGGGTTAATTCTTCCTGAACTTCAACAGTCTTGTCCTGCTTCTTGTTTCCGCCTTCAACATGTCTGAAAGTGTTGCGGAAAATATAATATATTGCTATTGACAACACCAATGACACACATGCTACAGCAAAAGAGAAATGATAAGCGTCATTGGAAGTAAATCCGAGACTCTCACCCCACTCTTTTATCCTTACAGCTGCTGTTGGAGCGAACAATGCACCTATATTTATAGCCATGTAAAATATAGAGAAACCGGCATCTCTCTTGCTTGAATATTTTGGATTGTCATACAGATTACCCACCATAACTTGCAAGTTTCCCTTAAACAAACCTGTTCCAAAACTGATGAAAAGCAGGGCAGCTATCATTGTCACTAATGCTACGGCGTCACTTCCCATTGGTATTGACAGGAACAAATAGCCAAAGAACATGATAATGATACCTATGGTAACCATCTTTCCGAAGCCGAACTTATCTGCCATTATACCACCAAACAAAGGGAGAAAATAAACCAGCATAAGGAAAGAACTGTAAATAAAGCCGGCCATAGCCGGAGTCAATCCGAAATTTGCTCTAAGGAAAAGAGCAAAAACGGCAAGCATTGTATAATATCCGAAACGCTCGCCGGTGTTGGCAAGTGCCAACGCAAATAAACCTTTAGGTTGTCCTTCAAACATAAAAAACTAATTTAAAGTGTTATTGAATAATAATAATTTTATAAAACTAACACGGATGAAGCAGAACAATCATCCTTGCTTCATCCGCGTAAATGTCAGCTTTGTCATTCATGGACATACAAGTCCCAGCCGAGATAGTTGTCAATAGCCTCTTGAAGTATGTCAACGACATCGCTGCGCACCATTGCCACATGATGCTCGAAACCGTTCTTGCAGATAAACTTCATAAGTTGCTGCAGATTGTCTACCTTTGTAACAGCTATACATCCGTCCATTCCATAAGGGTCATTTGTCATTTCACCCTTACCGAGATAGCCTTTGATACGTCCAAGAGTATCATCCGTAGAAATGCGGAAATATGTAAACTCACCTTCTGTGCACTTGCCATAAACAGCACCAAAGGTATTAACCTTGCCAAGAGTTCTGCCGAGCACTCCAAGTGTGCCCAACTGAATGTCGTTTTGAACAAAGCTCTTAGGGAAATTACCACAGTGAGTACATACACACTTGTTGCGGTCTTCGGCAAAGTTGTTGTTCCAATCAAGCAAAGCTGCAGGACTGCCTGCCGCCAAGCTAAGTGCATACATCGAAACAGCACCAGCTATGTCTGTCTCGCAGGCACATGGAATGAGTTTCTCACCAAGCATACTCATCGTAACACATGCCGCGCAACCATAGTTCTGCTCCAGAGAATCCCAACACTGTATTGCAGCGGCGTCAACCTCATTCTCTTCTATCCAGTTTTCAACGGCGAGACCAAACTTGGCTTGCAAAGAGAGCTTCTCTTTATATGTCTCAGGCACTTTGGCATAGTGGCATATCTCATCAATCTTAGCTTTAAGAGCCGGAGAATTGCTGTCTATGCGCTGTGCATTATACATTATCTCACTGAGATCTACAGGAACAACAGTTATACCGCTTGCCTGCAACAGTTTCTCACTTGCACGGCAGGTGTTGAAACCAAGAGGTCTTGTACCAATCTGTCCAATACGTGCATGTGTCAATTTACGCACTACTCGACAGATTGCAGCAAAACGGTTAATGTCTTTCATCAGCAATTCGCTATGAATGGAATATGTATGCAAAGTAGTATCTGTGAAAGGGATACCACACTGATAAAGGTTATTGCATACAGATATCTTTCCGCAGAAAGCGTCTCTTCTACTGTCAAGGTCCACCTTGTCATTCTGGTCATCACAAGCCTGAACAAGAACAGGAACATTAAGTTCTGCACGGCTTATGGCATTGATGATTCCGACCTCAAAACCGAAGTTTGGCAACGACACAATGATACCGTCTATATCATCACGGTTTTCACGGAACAGTGCGGCACACTTCTTGCCGTCTGTCACTGTCTCCATTGAGCCGCCTGTAGGTGTATCTTCCTCGTCAAGAATGACATATCCATAGCCTGCTTTGTCAAGATCTTCCAAAAGAGTCTTGCGTACATCAACTGCGAGTTCTGAATTGAAATAGGCGCGGGTTCCGATTATCAAACCGAAAGTCTCTTTTCCCGCCTGTGCTTGCTTCTTCATTGTATATTATATTTTTTAGGTTTAGTATTGATAATTATATTAGCTGTCGGCATTGCTTCTTACAGTATTTACCGCTTTTACCCAACCTCCATAAAGAGAAATCCTCTCTTCATCACTCATACTTGGCAATATGCGGTTATCTGATGTTCTGAGAGCTGCAACTTCATCAAGGTTGTTCCACACCTTACGTGCCAAACCATTCATTATTATAGCTCCCATTGCCGATGCCTCTTCTACGTCAGAACGGTTGATACATGCTGCAAGCATGTCAGCCTGAAACTGCATGAGGAGTTTGTTTTTTGTTGGTCCGCCATCCACACGCAGTTCTTTAAGCGAGATACCTGCATGTTCGGTCATCAAGTCTATGAGGTCTTTTACCTGATAGGCAATGGCTTCAAGGGCCGCACGACAGACGTGGCCCTTCTCAGTGGCAAGTGTCATGCCACAAATCATCGCCTTTGCCTTAGAGTTCCACCATGGGGCACCCAGACCGGCAAATGCCGGAACAAGATAGACATTGCCGTTATCAGGTACACTCAACGCAAAAGCTTCTATCTCGGCAGGGCTTTTGATAAGTTGCAACTTGTCTGTCATCCACTTGATGGTTGCTCCCGTGCAATGGATGTTTCCTTCAAAGGCATAAAAGACTTTGTCACAGGCTGCAAAACCGACAGATGTAACAAGACATTCAGGGGCTTTCATTGCCTCTTCTCCTATATTTACCATTACAGAAGAGCCTGTGCCATAGGTGGCTTTACCCATACCGGCTTCAAAGCACATCTGTCCTGCAAGTGCTCCGTGAGAATCTCCGAGTACTCCGGCAATGGTTATAGGCTCTTTGAAAAGTCCTTCCACTGTCGTAGCTCCAAAAACTGAATCACACGGCAAAGCCTTTGCCAACATACAGCGCGGTATGCCGAAGAGTGCAAGCAACTCGTCATCCCAGTCAAGAGTATGTATATTGAACAGCAAAGTACGTGAAGCATTAGTGTAATCCGTCACATGCTCCTTGCCTTCAGTGAGTTTCCATATCAGCCATGTATCAATGGTACCCATGAGAAGTTCTCCTCTATCGGCTGCTTCTTTTGCACCTTCAACGTTGTCAAGTATCCATTTGACACCACTCGCTGCAAAATACGGGTCAATAAGCAGTCCGCTGCGTTCACGTATCAGCTGTGTATAACCACGCTCAACCAAATCACGGCAAATATCCTCACCACGCTGACATTGCCATACTACGGCATTGTAAACAGGTTTTCCCGTAAAGCGGTTCCACACAACAACTGTTTCACGCTGATTGGTAATGGCGAGAGAATAAGAGACATTATCTCCTTTGACCAACTGCAATACCTCATGTACGGCCTTAACAGTATTTTTGTATATCTCTTCTGCGTCGTGCTCCACCCATCCGGGCTTTGGATAATATTGCTTGTGAGCAACATTCTTGCGACCGATGAGCTGACATTGTTCATTAAACAATATCGCTTTAGTAGCAGATGTGCTCTGGTCTATGGCAATGATATATTTCATGGTATATAGTGTTGACTATTAACATTTATTCATTGACAAATCCCTTTGCCTTTTCATATATTCCTTCGGCATCAAGTTTATAATAGTGGAATATTTCAAGCGGCTTGCCGTGTATGGCGTTCTCATCGGGAATACCAAGAATCTTCATTGGTACGGGGCATGCCTGACATACTGTTTCGGCTACTATTGCTCCTAATCCGCCGTACATGCTGTGTTCTTCAACAGTCAGAATACGCTTTGTCTCTTTTGCCGCACGTAGTATTGCATCCGTGTCTGCCGGTTTCAGCGTGTGCATGTCAATGACACGTGTGCTTACTCCCTCTGCCGAGAGTCGGCGTCCTGCTTCAAGGGCATGATAAACGGTTTCTCCGGTTGCTATAATGGTGAGATCTTTACCGTCTTGCAACTGTATAGACTTGCCGATTTCAAAATCAAAGTTATCGTCATTATATACATCAGGAACAGCATTGCGGCCTACACGTACATAAACTGGGTGCGGATAGTCTACAAGTTGCTCAACCAACTTGCGTGTCTGGCGTGCATCACATGGCAATACGACTTGCATTCCGGGAAAAGTCCTCAACACTGCAATGTCGTGAAGGCTGTGGTGAGTTGCTCCAAGTGCTCCATAAGCAACACCTCCGCTGACACCAAGTATCTTTACTGGCTGGTTGCTGTATGCAATATCTACTTTTACCTGTTCAAGACTGCGTGCTACATAGAAACATGCAGGGCCGCAAACAAAGACTTTCTTGCCACAAGAAGCAAGTCCGGCAGATATTCCTACTGCGTCTTGCTCTGCAATGCCACATTCAACAAACTGTTCAGGCAGCTGTTTTGCAAAGTCTGTCAATGTTACAGAGCCACGCGCATCGGTGGTAACAGCTACTATATTCTTATCTTTTTTGCCGAGTTCGAGCATTGTGTCCGTAAAACTCTTTCGGCAGGCTACACTCTTAATTTCCATATCTATGTTATTAGTATGTTCGGTTTGACTATATATTGTTTTTCAGCTCTTCTATACGCTTTGTTATTTCTGCAATAGCAGTGTCGTATTCTTCTGCCGAAGGTACTCCGTGATGCCACTTCAAGACATTTTCCATGTAACTTACGTGGAAACCTTTGGTGGTATGAAGAACAACGAGATGAGGTTTTCCGTTGTTGTAATCTATATTTTCAAGACATTCCGTAACGGCACCTATGTCGTTGCCATCAACTTCAAGCACATCCCAACCGAAAGCTGTCCAACGCTCATTAATTGAATCAAGCTTCATAACATTCTCCGTAGTATCGCTGATTTGCAAGCCGTTGCGGTCTATCATGGCTACAAGATTGTCCAGTTTATAGTTACTACCTGCCATTGCAGCCTCATAAATAGAACCTTCGCCTTGCTCACCATCACCCATAAGAACATATGTGCGGTATGCTTTTTTGTCCATCTTCGCGGCAATGGCACAACCTACGCCTATTGACAATCCATGTCCAAGAGCACCGCTATTGAACTCTATGCCCGATACTTCTATTGTCGGATGTCCTGCCAACACAGACAAGTAATCGCCGTATGTATCAACTAGTTCCTTACTGATAAAGCCTTTTGCTTCAAGCACGCAATACAGTGCCTCTACGCAGTGGCCCTTGCTCATGATAAACCTGTCACGGTCTGCCATTTTGGGGTTTTTCGGGTCCACGTTCATCACTCTCAGATAGAGTGCTGTAAGTGCATTAAGCGATGAAAGGTCGCCACCTATATGTCCGGCTTTGGCCTTATACACAATTTCAATAAGACGTTTTCTGATTTCCTCGCTTCTGAGTTTAAGCTCCGGAATGGTTATCTTTGTGTCCATATTATATGATTAAAATATTTATATAATGTTTTTCAAAACAAGACTTGCACAAAAAGCATTGTACAAAAATAAACATAAATATTCAAACTATGATAAAAAAGCAAAAAAAATAAGGTGTTTCTGTCGGTTTTTATCTGATTTTTTGCAACAACAGAAAAAACGGAAGTTAAGGAGGTCTTTCTTTTTAAGACCGTTTGCGGTGTTTAAGACAGTTGTCTCATATCTGTTCTTGTCATTTGCAATATAGCACAACTATTCATGGTGTATATATTATCTTTAGGTGTAAATTCTATTATAAAAAAAATAATACTTACCTTTACAGCGGTATGAGTCTGTACCTTGTGTGCGGCTCGAACCTCTTTTCGGGACTTCGGTCCCGTTTTTTATAATCGTACTTCAATGTCAAAAACAACATGATTATACATCAAAACAACCGCATGGAGATATCAGTTAAATGCTGTTTATGGGTTTATATTTTTGTAAGATATCAAGTAAAACCGGGCGTATATAAAAGTATATACCGACCATATATAAAAGTATAAGCCGACTTGGTCGGCTTATACTTATGAAATAATTATTTTATTATGCTTATAGACCGCTTGATAAAGGCATCTAAGGAAGCACCTTTAAGCATACCGTTCTGCAAGAGTGCAAGGTCAATAAGCTGATGAATAGTATCATTGCCTCCGGCATAAGCGGTAATAACCTCTTTCTTCTTGTCATTTTGCTCACTAATCTGCTTTTCGGTGTTTGCCTTGTCATCCTTCTCTTCTTGAGAAATCTCTTCAGGCTTCTTGTTTTCCTGACTTTGACGCAGTGCATCAAGACGTGCCTGTAGCCCCTTCAATTCACTTATTATCGGTTTCAGTTCATTGCTGCATTTTGCCGCCGCATCTTCTAATACTGATTTAATCAGAGGATGATCACTGTTGAGCACCATGCTAAACATATCAGGCATCTGCGCATAGAAGTCCATACCTGCCTGGAAGCGGCTCATATCCTTCATTCGGCGCATATATTCGCTTTGGGTAATCATCACGGGAAGAGCATTCTCTCCCAACGACTGAACTTCAACATGAAATTCAACCTTGTCAATAGTAGGAATCTGAGATTTGAAAGCGGCTGACAAATTGTCACTTTGTTCCTTGTCAAGCTCATTCTTAGGTGCATCTTCTTTGACAATAAGACGGTCAACCACATCACTATCTACACGCATGAAGCGACTCTTTTCAAACTTCTGTTCAAGCATGGACGCCGTAGGAACATCTAGCTGGCCATCAAATAGCAGCACGCTGTAGCCCTTCGCCTTAGCAACCTCTATATAAGAATATTGTTCATCCTTGTTATTTGTATAGAGATAAACGAGATTTCCATCCTTGTCGGTCTGGTTATCCTTTATCAACTGACGATACTCTTCAAACGTAAAATACTTGCCTTCAACATCCTTCAGCAAAGAAAAGTCTTTAGCACGGTCATAGAAGTCTTCCTGAGACAGCATACCATAGTTGATGAAAATCTTCAAATCGTCCCACTTCTGCTCATAGTCCTTGCGGTCTTCCTTAAAGATTGAGTTCAGTCGGTCAGCCACTTTCTTGGTGATATAAGTAGAAATCTTTTTCACATCACGATCACTCTGTAAATAACTGCGACTAACATTCAGCGGAATATCCGGAGAATCTATGACACCATGCAACAGTGTAAGGAATTCCGGAACGATACCTTCCACTTGGTCTGTAACAAAAACCTGATTGCAGTAGAGCTGTATTTTGTTGCGCTGAAGCTCAATGTTTGACTTTATGCGAGGGAAATATAGAATACCAGTCAGGTTGAACGGATAGTCAACATTAAGGTGTATCCAGAACAGAGGTTCATCATGCATAGGATACAACTCACGGTAAAACTTGCGATAATCTTCATCTTTCAAGCTGCTTGTAGTTTTGGTCCATAACGGCTCCATACCGTTTATAATGTTATCTTCTTCAGTATCAACCTGTTTACCTTCTTTCCATTCAGTCTTCTTACCGAAAGTTACAGGCACAGCCATAAACTTGCAATACTTGTTTAACAGCTCCTGTATGCGGTTTTTCTCAAGAAATTCCTTGCAGTCGTCAGAGATATGGAGAACAATGTCTGTTCCTCGAGTTTCACGCTCTGCCTCTTCTATCTCAAACTCAGGACTTCCGTCGCAAGTCCATTTCACAGCCTTCGCATCATCCTTATAGCTGCGAGTTATAATATCAACCTTGTCACTTACCATGAAAGAACTGTAGAAGCCCAAACCGAAATGACCGATGATTGCATTCGCATTATCCTTATATTTATTCAAGAAATCTGTCACACCCGAAAATGCAATCTGATTGATGTATTTGTCAATCTCCTCCTCTGTCATACCGATACCATTGTCACTGATTGTCAGCGTTTTGTTAGCCTCATCAAGGGACACACTTACTTTAAGATTTGATGTATCTCCTTTAAACTCACCCCTTTCGGCAAGCGTCTTCAACTTCTGTGTTGCGTCAACGGCATTGCTCACCATTTCACGGAGGAAAATCTCATGATCTGAATACAAGAACTTCTTGATTACGGGGAAGATGTTTTCGGTTGTAACCCCAATATTTCCTTTTTTCATTGTCATATATAATTTTTGTTTAACTTCTGTTCTTACATTATAAAGATAGTACAAACGAATGGAAAGAGAATATATCTCAATTTCCCGAATGCAACCTATCTCATGCAAATTCCGTGCCATTATCTCCTCATAGCATAAAATAAACCTGCAAGAAAACGTTTTTTCCTGCAGGTACCTCTACACACCGATAATCTTCGGTATAAACCAAGAGCGGAATACGAGGCTCGAACTCGCGACCCCCAGCTTGGGAAGCTAGTGCTCTACCAACTGAGCTAATTCCGCATGAATATTCACATTGCTTATCTTCTGCAAAAGTAATGCAAATAAAACAAAACGCAAAATAAAAACCTCGTTATTTTTAACAGAGCTTTCAAACAAGAAAGTATCATTTAACAGAAAATAATACTGCCAGTATTGTTTATACAGAATTTCTACAAAATATAAAAATACTTTTGCCACACATTTATAATATATAGGTATATAGATTTCATACAAACAAACATGACAAGAGAAAGAGGTATCAGGATTTTTGCGCTTGCTGTATTGTGTATAATAACGTTTTTTGTAAACAACCACATCATCAATACCGACATCATGGAGTCTCGTAATATCATCACAGCACGAGAGATGGTTTACGACGGAAACTGGATCATACCTACCATGAACGGAGAATTGCGGCTTGAGAAGCCTCCGTTGCCAACATGGATTACAGCAGTGGCTGAAATCATTACTCCCGACAGCATAAGCATGCAACGCGGCATGGCGGCAATGGCGGCAATTCTTCTGGTCGCATACTTCTATATCTTCGCTTCACACATAATGAAGACAGACGCCATTGTCCCTACCCTGTTGCTCTGTACTTGTTACAATATCATATTAATGGGAAGGACAGCCTCGTGGGACATCTATTGTCATGCTTTTATGATGGCTGCAATTTATCACACGGCACGAGCCTTGACAAAAAACAGCGTCAAGTATAAACATTTCATCATTGCGGGAATATGGTGCGGACTTTCAATCATGAGCAAAGGACCGGTATCTCCATACGCACTATTGCTGCCCTTCATCATCGCATTTGTAGTAACGGCAAGACCTAATACAAAAAGACACATTCCGGCTATCATAACATCCGTATTCATAGCCTTAGTCATAGGTTCATGGTGGTACATTTATGTCAATATAACATGCGCAGATACGCTGCATGCCGTAATACAAAAGGAATCCGGCTCATGGATCAATCACAATGTAAGGGCATGGTACTATTATTGGAAATTCTTTCTTGAAACGGGAGTGTGGTCTCTTATGCTCATAACAGCCATTTTCCTGCCACTGAAAGACAAGCAACTGCGCAAGTCAAAAAATTATCTTATGCCGCTAATATGGCTTACAGCCTCTTTGGTGTTGCTGTCTTTACTGCCAGAAAAGAAGACAAGATACCTTCTTCCGGTTCTAATACCGGCATGTTATCTCATGGGCACACTGATAAACCATTGGAAGACACAGTTTGAAAAAGGCATATATACATCAGCAGACAAACTGTCAATGCGCCTTAACACCTTGCTCATAGCCATTGCGACACTTATACTGCCCATCGCAGCATGGACATTCCTATACAAACCCGAACTGATATCCTTAACCGAATTAGTTTTTACGGGCGTTATCTCTGTGGCTTTTTCCATATTACTGACAGTCGCAGCAGTGAAATTGCGCCCTCAGATGATGCTTTTTACAGTCACAGCTATGTTTCTCACATCCGAATGTCTTGCATTGCCGATGATAAGCAAAGTGATCAACAACCCAGAAAGAAAAAGCATTGCAATGACAAGAGATATGAAAGCTATTGAAGGACTGCCTTTCTACCATGACAAAAGTGAACCTCTACGCATAGAATTGGTATATGCAGCCAACAGAAAGATTAAGGAAATAGATATAAAAAACAGGGAAATCCTACTAAAAAGACTGCCATGCGTAGTGCTTACACATAACCGTATAAGCGAGATGTTACCCCAAAGCACACTTCAAGGCATAGACACTGTCTATATAGGAAAGTTTGATGACAACCGCCGACCTAAGGGAACACGACGCTACAGCGACGAATTTATTTATAATGTAACAATGCTTAAGTTACATAAGTAATGAAGAGCAACTAAAACAGTACCAACAAAAAGAAATGAAATAAGAAATATTATGAACAAGACATCTATTTACGACCTCACAGTGATATTGCCTGTTTACAATGAGCAGGACAATATGGACGCTTTGGAAGAAGCATTGGCTAACTATCTCCCCAATGCAGCACGCAACACCTGTATATTATTTGTCAACGACGGCTCTACTGACAACAGCCTGAAACTTATAAAGGACATTTGTCAGAGGCACACAGCATTTTTCTACATATCTTTGGGACGCAACAGCGGACTCAGTGCAGCTATGAAAGCAGGCATTGACGTCAGCCAATCGCCATATGTGGGATATATGGATTCAGACTTGCAGACCAATCCGGAGGACTTTAACCTGCTTCTTGAAGACATAGAAGACCACGAACTTGTAATGGGCATCAGAGCAAACAGAAAAGACACGCTGATGAAAAAGCTGCAATCAAAGATAGCAAACGGCTTCCGTCGCATGATGACCCACGACAATGTCAAAGACACAGGCTGTCCTTTGAAAATAATGCACACAGACTATGCTCGGCGGATACCGTTCTTTACAGGCATGCACAGATTTCTGCCCGCACTCATAATGCTACAAAACGGACGTGTAAAACAGATACCTGTAAGGCATTATCCACGCAAAGCCGGAGTGTCAAAATATCATTTGTGGAACAGACTCGTGTCTCCCTTTATCGACTGTTTTGCATACAGATGGATGAAAAAGAGATACATAAACTACAGCATTGCCGAAAACAACTTCATAAAAGAGTGATTTTATGGAAAGTAATATCTGTATGTTGGCCATAGGATTTCTGGCACAGGCTTTCTTCTCGGCACGTATTCTCGTGCAATGGATACTATCCGAGAGGTCCAAAAAGGTGCTTTCACCATCATTGTTTTGGATATTGAGCCTTGCCGGAGCTTACCTTTTATGTCTATATGGCTGGATGCGCAACGACTTTGCCATAGTTCTCGGACAATTTGTTTCCTATTATGTATATCTGTGGAACCTGAAAATAAAGGGCATCTGGGCACGTGTGCCAAACGTGTTCAGATTTTTGCTCTCGATAACACCTGTTGTTGCAGTCATTATGGTGGCAGGCAACGCACATGAATTTGCAGACCGCTTCTTGCATAATGAAGAAGTGCCGATGTGGCTGATCGTTTACGGCTCTTTCGGACAAATACTTTTCACTCTGAGATTTGTTTATCAATGGTTCTATTGTCACAAACTGCAACGTTCTGAACTGCCTGCCGGATTCTGGATAATTAGCCTTGCAGGTGCTCTTGCCATAGTTTCGTATGCCATAATACGCCTTGATCCGGTACTTATTATCGGACAATCATTCGGTATAGTGGCTTATTCCCGCAATCTATTTATTGGTAAAAAACAGAAAAAAGACATTCAATGAAAACACCCATGAAGTATCATATCTATTCACCATACCGTGTATGCCCTATCGGAGCGCATATTGACCACCAACATGGAATTGTTACAGGCTTTGCAATAAATAAAGGCATTGACCTGTGGTTCACGCCCAACGATGACGGTAAGGTGTATATAGAGTCGGAAAACTTCTATGGAATGACTGCATTTGACGTTACTGACGCCATACGCATCAAAGACAACACATGGGGCGACTATGCTAAAGGTGCCAAATATGCACTGAAAAAAAGATTTTCATTGAGACATGGATTTAACGGGAAACTGAAAGGCTCTCTGCCTATTGGCGGATTGTCTTCAAGTGCCGCTGTGCTGGTGGCTTATGTCATGGCTTTTGCAAAGTCTAACGGCATAGAACTCACTCCTATGGAGACTATTAAGATAGCCTCAGAGGCTGAAAGAGAATATATAGGTCTTGACAACGGAATACTGGATCAGGCGTGCATTGTTCTCGGCAAACGCAACTCTTTGTTGTTTCTTGATTGCGAGAATAACAAATTCAGGTCAATACGGCGAAATGACAATATGCCGGACTTTGAAATCGGTATCTTTTTCTCCGGTCTTACACGGAGTCTCAGACACAGCGACTATAATCTGCGTGTCAATGAATGCAGGACTGCTGCGTGGAACATGCTCGCTTATGCAGGTATGTCACTAAAACCGCTTGAACAAACATTCCTAAGAGACATACCAACAAAGACATACGAAGCCACAAAAGATATGATGCCTGAACGTTTTACACGCAGAGCCGAACATTTCTATTCAGAATACAAGCGTGTAAGAAAAGGTGTTACGGCATGGGAAAGCGGCAATATCAAGCTCTTTGGCAAACTGTGTTATGAGAGTTGCGAAAGCAGTATAAACAATTATGAATGTGGTTCACCGGAACTCATTGCAATATACGAAATAATGAAATCGCTGCCAGGCATATACGGAGGACGTTTTTCAGGAGCAGGATTTAAAGGCGCATGCATTGCACTTATTGATCCGAAAGAAAAAGAAAACATAAAAAGAGAACTGACAAAGCGTTATCTTGACAAGTTTCCGGAATACGAGCAGACATTCAGCATAGACTTTGTCAAACCTGATGACGGAGCAAGATTTATAGAGGTGTAGAATAACAGACAGCAGAGGCTTATGAAGAATATCGTAATTGCAGCCGGATATGCCACACGACTTGGAGAACTGACAAGAAACTTCCCCAAACCGTTACTGAAAATAGGCAACAAGAACATTCTCGAAATGATGCTTGATGATATAGATGGCTTAGAAGAAGTGACAGAACACATAATTGTAACCAACCATCGTTTTGCACCTATATTCAATAAGTGGGCCAAAGAGATGAACTACAACAAGCCGATAAGAATTATAGATGACGGAACCGAGACAAACGAAACAAGGCTTGGAGCTGTAAAAGACATTATTTTTGCTATCGAAAAGCTGGACATAGACGAAGATATTCTTGTTGTTGCCGCAGATAATATATTGTTGTTTTCATTCAAAGACTTCATTGGTTTTGCCGGACAGAAAAAGACATCATGTATTATGTGCCATGAGCAGAACGATACAGACAAACTAAGACGCACAGGAGTAGTGGAAGTGGATGACAATATGAAGGTTATCGGTCTGGAAGAAAAGCCCTTACTGCCAAAAAGCAATCTTGCCGTACCTCCGTTCTATTATTACAGGCAAGATGATCTTGACATACTGAAAAATGCTGTAAGCAACGGATGCGGCACCGATGCACCCGGAAACCTCGCCATCTATATGTCCGGCAAAGTTGAAATGCACGCTTGGCGCATGAATGGAGGCCGTTTTGACATTGGCAGTATTGATACTTACAAAGAAGCGTGCCTGAAGTTTGGCAACCAAACAGCAGACAACAAATGAAAAACTTGCCGAAACAGCACAAGACTGATAATAAATAAGCTCCGGAAACATAATAGTTACAGCTCAATACTATGCTGTTTTCAAGTTGTAACTATTATGTTTTCAGGAAGTAAACAATAAATTTGTGCTTATCATCCTCATACTTATAGTCAACTTGCCATGAATGAAACTTGCAGATAGCCTTTACGATAGCAAGTCCAAGACCATTTCCACAACTCTTTATACCGGCTGTTGCAAAACGCCTGAACAGTTTATCTGCATCCAAAGGCTTTTCTCCTTTACCGTCATTACTTACCTCTATATGATCATCATAGACTATAACTTCCACCTCGTAATCATTCTCTGAAGGCTCACTTTCCATTACACCCGAAACATGTTCCTTTTCCGACTTCTCCATACAATGCCTTATGGCATTTACAATAAGGTTTTTGAGCAAGCTTTCCATCAAAACGGCATTTGCCATTATGCGTACACCGGCTGACGAACGCATGTCTATAACCGAGACCTTTGTCTTGAAAAGTGATGCGTAATAAGTAGTAAACATCTGTTTCACCATGTTGCAGACATCTGTCTCTTCCATTCTCACATATTGTACATTGTCTATCTTGGCAAGCAACAGCAGGTTTCTGTTAAGATGCGCCATGCGGTCTGTAAGATCATATAGGTCTGAGACGAGCTGTGTCTGTTTTTCGTTCATCTCTTCCTGCATGAGAAGGTCAAGCTTGCTGCGTATTATGGCAAGCGGTGTCTGCAGTTCATGAGAGGCATTCTCTGTAAACTCTTTCTGTATTCTGAACACCTCTTTGTCTTTTTCCATCATTTTGGTTATGGCTGCATTGAGGTTGGCAAACTCCTTTATGTCTGTTTGACAAAACTCCGGCAGTTTGCCTTTGGCAAGATTGAATTTTTCTATCTTCTTCAGAGTGTCATTAAACGGCAGCCATACTCTGTCCAATACAAAGCGCATGGTAATATACATAGACACACTGATAACAATTATTATCAGAAAAAACTGCAACAGCACCCCTTGAGCCACATCTTCTTCAAGATCAAGGTCTGGAATGCCGTGTCCCTGTTGCACAGACATGACGATGTCTATCATGTCTTCTGCATAAAACTGCTTTGTTAACCAATAGAAAACAGGTATAGCCATAAGCAATATCACTATCATACAGATGACATACCTCGTAAGTGTTTTCGATACAAGTGTTTTCATTCTTCAACAATCCATTTATATCCTGCACCGTAAAGTGTTTTTATACAGCCTGTTATGCCAGCTACAGAAAGTTTGTTCTTCAAGTTCTTCATGTGGGAATACACATAGTTGAAATCGCTCATCATATCTGCCATTTCTCCCGACAAGTGTTCTGCAAGAGCACTCTTTGACACTACGCGATGACGGTTTTGTATAAGGAAGAGCAGTATCTCATATTCCGTTTTGGTCAGTTCAATATTCTTACTGTCCACTGTCACGGTCTTCGCAAATAAATCTATACGCAGACGTCCCGTCTCAAGAATATTGCTATTTGTAAAATTGCGGCGCCTCAACAATGCGAAAACACGCATACTCAACTCAGGCAGATGGAACGGTTTGGCAAGATAGTCATCGGCACCTATTTTAAGTCCTTCAACCTTGTCTTCAAGCGAGCCTTTGGCAGATACAATTATGACACCTGTCTGCGGTGACTTCTGCTTTATCTTCCTCAAAATATCCAATCCGGTACCGCCGGGCAACATTAAATCAAGAAGAATACAATCATACTCATATATACCGACTTTAAGCATGGCGTCTTCAAACGTAAAAGCCTGTTCACAAAAATAATCTTCATTTGTGAGATATTTGACGATACCGTCTGACAGTTGTTTCTCGTCTTCTATAATCAACATCTTCATCTCTATGCTGTATTAAGTCAACAAAACAAAGGAACTTTGCTCTGCAGCAGGTTCAATCTTCATAGTCATCTACGACATCATTAATGAAATCCATCATTGGCTTGCCTATTAAGAATATCTCTGTCATGGCTTTTCTCCAATTATCGGAGGCAAAGAAATCATCAGATATGCGCGTCCAGCAACAATAGTCTTTCAGGCGAAGATACTCTATATGCTCATAGTCACGAGGAAAACCTGACGGAGCCTTTTTAAGTGTCTCAAGACCGAAGCCTCTTTCATCGCCCCACTCTGCCACACCGGCCTTGCCAAAGGTTTTTACAAAGGCTTTGCTCTCAACAATATCGAGCCACCGATCTATATTTGCCATTATCTCGTTACGGCATGACGTGAGGATATTGGTAGGCAGATAATAATTGCCACAAGCCAACAGGCAGTTTCCGGGTTCAAAATGTATATAATATCCGCCATGAAGCGACTTCTTGCCATGCGCCGCAATGTAAGCACCGAGATGTCTCTTGTAAGGTGACTTGTCTTGAGAGAAACGTGTGTCACGATAAAAACGGTAAGTAGCATCTTTAACAGTTATATGGCTTATCGTATTGTCAAATTCTGATATACACGTTATTGCATCGGCAACAAACGTTTCAAACTCGGTTCTCACTTCCATATATCTGTCCTTGTTGGCCTGAAACCATTGTCTGTTATTATTAACCTTGATATCGGAAAGGAAATCAAGAATCAGTCTCGTTTTCATATTATATGTTTTTAGATTATATTATACATAATGAAAGGATGTCCTTATCACTTTCCGTTCAGCCAAGTGCATCGCCTGCCCCAATCATCCATAATCTCTTTACGGAATTTGTATATTGTGGCTGCACCTTGATGACCATCGTGGAAAAGGTTTATATCGGTCTTGTCCGACCACCATTGCCGGCCTACAGCATAATCCGTTTCATTGTGTCTGCCAGGAAATTCATTTGCAATGGTTATAAAACCTTTCTGTTCGGGAAAGCCTTGTATCTCTGACGTAATGGAATATGGCTGTGTTCCTGTCTTGTATGTGCTGTATTTCACGACATAATTACCGTCTCCCATGTAATATCCTTTCCAATTCTGGTTGGCAATATTAAGCGTTAAACATTCATCGCCAACATTCAGGTTATTACATACCGGACCTTTGACATGCCATTCGATAATGGAATACACTTGTGCAGTATCTTTTGCCGTTGTAACATGATGAAACACATGTCGTGGCGTGTATGAATAGCGTTCAAAACTACCACCCCACGAGTCTTTTTCAGGGTTATCAGGATCTCCGTCCATCATATACAGAAGCGAAGGAGTATCACCCAATTTCGGTTTGCCTTGAAGATAATTGTAGAAGTCTGCACCAAGAAATCCGTTTCCTTTAATGTAGTAGTCATAAAAACCACCGTTCCAACGATCCTGTTGTTTGTATTTGGCAATGAAACTGCGATAAGTCGAATTATTCTCTATCATCCATATATCAGGAAAATGTTCAATGATATAGACATAGGCATTGATACCCCACTTCTTGTTAGGGCCTCCAATCCAATAAATGCGTATTTTGTCGGCGATTTCAGGCGCATCGTGCAGAGCCTGAGCCACATCGTCAAGTCCTCCCCATACAAGTACATACAACGGTCTATGGCTTTGCTTATTAGCACATCTGACAATCCAGTCAGAACCTTCAGTAGATGTGGAATATCCCGCCAATGGTGCGGCTCCATGTCTTCCCTGCTTGGTTATAGAGCGCAGATATTCCGGCGACGGATAATAGGCTTTGGGCGATTTTGATTCTTTGTTATGCTGTTTCAAAAAAGGCAAATCCTGCTCATATAAGTCTATCATGCGCAATATCTCGCTTTTGTTCCCCTCTCCAAAAGAAGGAGAAGAGACAATTCCTTCACAATCAAATTCATTGCTGTACAACAGATAGTGCATCATAGACTGGTTGTCATCAGGGTCCGTACCACCAATATCCGTACTAATAAGTATTCGCGGTCTTTCCGGAACAGGTTTCTGTGCGACTACAGACAATGGCAACATACATGCCAGAATAAGATATAAATAAAACATTCTTGTTAAGTCAAGTACCATATAAACTCGTTTAAGGCCCTTTCAAGTGTGTTCAACAACATATGAAGATGCGACAATTTAAAGACAAAAACGGCAAGACTTGTTCCCGGCATATTTCACACTGAAAATACTAATAAAAACAACATCCACCCTTCAAGCCACAAAGATAATAAAAACTTATACAAACTTAAAATAATATCATACAGATTTGATTATCGGCCTATAAGAGTGACATACATTCCTTTGGTATGGCTGTTGTGAACCAATTCCAAATTCTTAAGTCGTATAAGTCTTCTTTATATAAAAATATCGCCTGTTTTTGTTATTTCTTAATAGATACAGATATGCGGTATTTGCTCTCGTATGATTTTTCACTATAATAAGTTACATGTGCTATTGCACTTATTCCACGAGATTTAATGTTGAAAGTTATTTTAAAAGTCAAATCATCAATCCTTTCAATATCGGGAAATATCTCAAAATCAGATTTATAATCAGATTTAAGCTGTTCAATATAGGCATCTGCGTGACTATGTCCTTTCTCTGTTATAACTTTACCGGTAACTTGGCTGTATGCCATATCCTTTATTCCAAACTTTATTTCAAGAGTATCCCTAACATTAATCGGTTCATTTTTTATTCCGTAAAGATTGTTATTATAGTCATCAATCATCAGACGCTTTTGAATGGTTGCAACCACGTTGTCAAAGACACCGCTGGTTCTCTTTATTACTTTGACATTATTCCAAAAATCGTCAATAGTAACCTCATGCTCATTCTTTTTAGTTATATATTCGTATGCATCAGGATTTTTTAATTTGAAACAAACTTTAGCAATATTATCATCTCCAGATGGCAAGCTTAAATCAATATGCCAATATTTTAGCCGTGAATTATAAATGTTAGCCCATGATAAAAATATTGAAACGTTCTTTTTCTTACTGTTGTTACCTAACACAGCCTTTCCAATCGCAGACAATAATCCTTTATTCCTTTTTTGATTTGAGTCATTTGAATTATGTTTTCTAATATAACATGAGGCAGATATACAATCAACATTAAAATTACATTTCTTTAAAAAGACAAATATATTTGGACTTTCTTTGAAATAATGATTAGAGAAAGAAGATCTAAAAAAGACAGCTCTACTCATATCAATTTCTTTTTCCGATTCATCATTTCCTTTTGAAGAATGTTCCTCATTAAAGAAAACAAACTCACCTCTTGGGGACAGTAATAGTCTATATAATTCTAATATAACGGATTCATAAAGTTCTTTTTGGCGTATATATTTTTTGCTTTGTTCTATGTTTATGTTTTCCTTGTTTGGAAAACAAACAATATAGGGAGAGAAGAACATTCTCCTGACAAGTTTACCGCATTCATTGAATATTGATGCGTTCACACAACCATAATCATCAAATACAGATACTTCTGAGACAGTCAATAAACGGAACATTGGGTGTGAATCATATTTGGCGTATGAAATATCAAATGGATAATGAATCTTAGTTATAGACGGAGTTTCAAAAAACAGCCATTCCCATCCCGATAGTTGTTTTTTAACAAGTTGCAGATTCATGCTACGATTGTCATCCATATTTCGCATCTGTTTCATTGACAACACAGTCGATTATTATTGTTATTCCTTTCCCTATATATACAAAAAGCGTGGAA
>JBJFGK010000007.1:0-6122 GCA_051892655.1 Prevotella sp.
GCAAAGAATTGATTGTTGATATTAAGGCAGAATAAGGAGGATATAGCAATGGTAAGATTGGATATGATGTTAAACGGACAGTTATTTTCATATAACGGAGAATCGGACGAAACATTGAAAGAATGTAGAGATCTTTTTATGAAGGCAGCAGAATCAGATGTTAAAGCACCTGAAATACCTAAAGGTTTTCCAAAGGGACATAGGATTTTATCATCAAAAGTAAAGCGGCTTATAGGTGGAAACATTGATGATATAGTAAGTGAAATCACGTCTGGAAATCTTTTACTCAATGTTGGGGATTCCATTCAGTGTTTATTAACCACCGGGCAAAATGTAACATTCGAGGTAACGGATGTTGATGATGTTGGTTACAGATTGGAAATGAAGAAGCTACTTGAAACAATGCCCCATACAGATGTACGAGAGTGGTATGATAAATTCTATAATTCCATGCTCCCGGATTCTTTGAGAGAGGCTATTATACCTACAAGGCGCGTATATAAAAAGAACGGAAATGGCGATTTGGTAGAGTTGCACGCAAAAATTTTTATGCCGTCTGCATCCGAGGTATTCAGCGAGGAAGAATTTGAGGAAAATAGCTGGCTTGGAGATAAGGGAGTCTATAAGCAGTTAGATTTTTACAAGGACTGGAGAAACCACATCAGATGTACCGTTGAGGATGGAAAGCCTAATGCCTGGTGGTTGCTATCCGCGAGTGCTGGCGATTCTGCGTATTTCGCGTATGTCCGCACCAACGGGAGTTGCAACACCAACGCTGCTACTTATGCCTGGGTGGCGGCGCCCGTCTGCTTCCGGATCCGAAAATCCAGATAAATCCGCCAGCTTGCTGGCGGCATAAAGAGCTACACACAAAAATACCTGAGCTGCTTAACGCTCAGGTATTTTTACGTTCATCACAAACACATGAGAAAACCACAAAATCTTGGGTTCGTATGTGATTGTTATAGCAGGGCAAAGCGTACAGCGTACGAACCCTTCGCCGTTTTCTGCCCTGTCAACCTCCGCCAATGTTACAGTGCCATCCGGACCACCAAAATTGAATGTGATTTTTAAGTTATCATCATACACAAATATGGCGTTCACGAATACCTCTATTAACCTTTTTTGGCAATCTCGGTCTTTATAGTCCAGCTCTTTAAGCCGTTCCAAAAAATACAGGATGTGGTCTTTCGTCAGCCGGAACCCTTTTTCAAGCTCTACGTCTGCTATGGTCGCTTTCAGAGCAGCTCTCTGGGCGTCAAGCTCATTCATACGTGCTTTAGTCATATCGTTAAATATTCCTGCCTCAATGGCTTTCATAAGATTGGATATTGACTTTTCTACGCCGTCAAGCTCAGCCTGTAGACTTTTGATCTTCTCTAAGCTCTCATCCGGTTCAAGATAATACTGCCATGTATTTTCTGCTATAAACTCTAAAAGCTCATCGTTCTGTAGAATATCCTGTATTCTGTTTAAGACTATTTCCTCTATCCATTCTTGGCGCACCGGCTTTTTATCGCAGCTCTTGTCTTTTCTTCTTTTGGCGCACATATAATAGCTGTACTTTACGCCCATTTTCCCAAAGCCGCTTTCTCCAACCATTGCGCTGCCACATTTCCCACAGAATAGCTTATCTGTAAGTATGTAGTCAGAATAGCTCCATTTATGAGACGGCATACGCCTATTTACCTTTAGCATATCCTGCACCTTGTAAAATACCTCTTTTTCCACAATGGGAGGAATGACATCCTCGTCCCGTATTATATCCTTGAATGAATAAACGCCTATATATTTTTCATTTTTCAGAACAGTGGTAAGACTACTCTTTGTGAATAGCCTCCCCTGTTTTGTCCTCATTCCACTTGCATTCAGGTACGATATGATTTCAGAGATTGTACTGCCCGCCGCATACATACCAAACACGGTCTTTACAATGGGTGCTGTTTTTGGATCCGGGGCGTAGTGCTTATTCTCATCCATCATAAGTCCAAGCGGAACATTGCCGCCTATTACCTGGTGCTTTTTTGCACTTTCCAATAAACCACGCTGAACATTCTGGGACAACTGCAGACTGTAGTATTCCGCCATTCCTTCAAGTACGCTTTCCAGAATAACGCCCTCCGGAGAATCCGGGAGGTTTTCTGCTACGTATTCAACCTTTACACCGTTTTTCTTACACCGGTATTTGTTGAATGTAATTTCCTCTCGGTTACGTCCGAATCTGTCAACTTTCCAAACGATGATTACACCGAATTGCTTTTTGCTGGTGTCAGATAGCATTTTCTGAAAATCGTCTCTGTTATCGTTCCTTCCGGTCATAGCGCGGTCTATATACTCATGCACGACGGTATATCCTTTGAGCTTGGCGTATTTATGCGCAGCCGCTAACTGGCCCTCAATAGATTGTTCCGTCTGGTTATGTGAGGAATATCGGGCATATATTACAGCCAATTTGCTTATATCATTGGCCGTTTGATTACTTTTACTCACAACATTACCTCCTGTCGTTATCAGCTACACGGTCAGGCTTTCCAGGTGTGGCCGCAATTCTGACACACAGCCATTGTCCTGTTTATGTTCTTACTTGCGGATATGGTCTTTCCATTTATGCCTTTATTTTTCTTTCTTCCGAGAATACCAAACGTGCAGATCATAAGCATCCATCTAAAGAAAAGCTCCAGTGGTTTCCACCACCAACCGACACACAGCCAATAAAGAACCCCATGCCGCTTTTCTCCACCGATATTGTGTATGCTGCCTCCAATGCTCCCGGTTTGTGCAACCTGATAACTCACATTGTTACTTCCACATTTAGGACAAATTTTCTCTGACATACGCATCCCTCCTAAAAATCAATATGTATTATGTTTCTTTCCCTACGAATTACCCTAACTTTTGTTTAGCCTGGTATTTGTCCTGTAAAAGTAAGCCCTGGATGATTCCCTCAACTTTCAGTTTATCAGAACTATCAAGCTGATTAAACATTTTTATTATTTCAGGAATTTGCTCTTTTTCTTTTTTCACATCCGCATCAACCGCAGCGCGAAAATCCACAGCTTTCTTTACGTCTCCGTCGAAATGATCCAGAACAGGACCGGAAACCTCAGCAATGAGATCTGGGTTGCTGTAATCTGTAGGGTCATCTGTACGCCCTAAAAGGTAATCGCAGGAAACGCCGAGCGTATCAGCAATAACCTTTACAGTTTCCCCTTTAGGCGCAGTATCTTTTTTGTTCCATACGGATATAGTTGCCCTTGTCACACCGAAAGCATCAGCCGCTTTTTGTGAGCACGGTTCCAATCCTCTATCCGTGCAAATCGCAACGTATCTTTCATAAAAAGTCATAGCCAACCTCCTCAGTTAAAAAAAATTGACAAAACCCCTTGACAAGTCAAATTTATTTGGCTATACTCTAATCACAGTTAAATAAATTTGACAACAAAAAACCAAGCCCTCTATAAAACCATATTTTTAGAGGAACGGTTTGGGGTATGTAGTTGATGTGGTAGTCCTATTATACTTCATAAGTTAAATTTTTTCAACTGAAACAGATAAAATTTTTTAACAGATAAGGAGGTAAACCAATGGACGCACTCTTAAACGAGGATTGGACGGCGGATGTTGTCGGGCGTATGCATCGCTGCAGAATCAGCAATGTGCAGTTGGCAGAGGAATGTAACTACTCGGCGGCATATCTGTCAACCGTCCTCAATGGCAACAAGGTCTTTGAGAATGACGAGGCGAAGGAAAAGACAAAGGATCGAATTATGGAAGGCTTGGCAAGGCTGGAGTCCAAGATTTTAAGTGCAAGTGAGGGTACGCAGAATGGCGTCGCAGATTGATATATCTCAGATACCAACAGCAGAAACCCGCTTGCTGAGCCAGACGTTTTTTACCGCCGTCAAAAAGTTTTATGAGAATCCTCAAAACCTTGCAGGATTTGAGGACTGGAAAAAGAGAAAAGAATTAAAAGCATTAAATAAAAACAAGGAGGCATGATTTTATGGAAATCACAGTAACAGTAAACGCTCCGGAACTTGCTGGAGCAATCACAAGGTTAGCTCTCGCTATTGAGGGCAAGGCAGCTATCAATCAGGATGGATCCATGGCTATTCCGGCTGGAACAGTCGCAACAGTAAAGGGCGTTGAGACACAGCCTACAGCGGCACCACAGGCACCACAGCAGCCTACTTCTGTTCCTCAGGCACAGCAGACAGCTCCAATGCCGACACCACAGCCTACTCCTGTCCCTCAGGCAGCTCCGGCACAGGCACCCGCACCACAGCCTACTCCTGTTCCTCAGGCAGCTCCAACGCAGAAAGCAATTACATTAAATGACCTTGCTACTGCAGGTGCAGGACTTGTAGATCAGGGCAAGATGCCACAGGTAATTGCGTTACTCGGTAAGTACGGCGTACAGGCTATCACACAGCTGCAGCCTGAGAGCTTTGAGGCATTTGCAGCGGAGTTAAGAGCTTTGGGCGCAAGCATCTAAGGAGGTACAGTATGGCGACACCAACAGAACACGCATTACTGTCCGCCTCATCCTCACATCGTTGGTTGAATTGCACGGCATCTCCAAGGTATGAGGCTGAGTTTCCGGATGAAGAAAAAAGCGTATATGCGGCTGAGGGTACGCTTGCTCACAGGATTTGTGAGTTGTCCGCACAATACAATTTTAATCTTATCACAAAGAGAAAGCTCACAAGCCAGTTGAAGAAATGCAGAGAGGACGAGCTTTTTCAGGAGGAAATGATTAAGACCGGAGAATTTTATGCGCAGTATCTTTATGAAAAATCGCATACATTCTCTGCCAAGCCGTACACGGTACAGGAAGTAAAAGTTGATTTTTCAGAATACGTACCGGACGGATTCGGAACTTGTGACTGTGTAATGATAGGCGACGACACCTTACATATTACCGACTACAAGCACGGCAAAGGAGTTGAAGTTTCTGCAAAGAATAATTCACAGATGAGATTATACGCTCTTGGTGCATTAAAGCAGTATTCGGCAATATTCGGCGACTCCATAAAGAAAGTGTCAATGGCTATCGTACAGCCGCGTATCACTGAGGATGTAAGCGAGGAAGTCCTTACAGTTGAGGAGCTTTTACAGTGGGGAGAAAATATCAAACCTATTGCAATGAAAGCCTATTCCGGATTTGGAGAGTTTAGATGCGGTACATGGTGCCGTTTCTGTAAAGGTAAAGCAGTTTGCCGCGCACGTTCCGAAAATGCTACAGCTCTTGAAGATTTTAAGGACTGCATGATTGACGGAAAGATGACAGATGCAGAAAAGCTCTCTTATGAGGAGGCTGAAAGTCTTGGTGCTGAGGTTCCTAATATTCTTTCAGATTCAGAGGTTGCAGATCTTTTAGTAAGAGGAGCCGACTTGGTAGCCTGGTATAACGACTTACAGGACTACGCATTGAGCGCAATTCTTGACGGTAAGACAATACCTGGATTTAAGGTTGTCGAGGGTCGAAGTAACAGAGCTTTCAAGGATGCGGATGCTGCAATGGAGCTTATCAAAGCTGCTGGATATGAGGAGGCTGTACTTTACGAGCGTAAAGCTAAAACCCTATCGCAGTTAGAGACAATGATAGGCAAAAAGCAATTTGCTGAGATTGTAGGTTCCGAGATCGTAAAGCCTCAGGGAAAACCTACTCTGGTACCTGAGAGTGACAAACGAGAGCCGTTTAATCCGGCGGCGGCTGATTTTGCAGGCGTAGGTAATAATGGATAACTTGACAATGAATATCAGATACAACGGCGGAAAAGGTCGAATGACTATAAATCTGCCGGAGTATCTGGACGGTCAAACACTTACCAATATCCGCAGACTAATCAAAGTCGTAGAAACCAGTGATACGCCGGAAGAACTGGAAAAGCTACACAGCTATGTGGAGGCAGAGCTGCAGCAGATTGATAGGCGGATGAAAGAGGCGGCAAACAAAGCGGTGGATGCACGTACCAAAGCAAAGGAATTACAGCCGGAGCTTGATAAATTGGTATATGCCCGTAACAGATACAAGAAAAACAGCCCACCATATAAAGAACTTATGGAAAAGGTAAAGGATATGCGTGAAAGAATTGCTTTGCAAAATTCTATTTACCGTT
>JBJFGK010000008.1:0-25788 GCA_051892655.1 Prevotella sp.
AAAAGCACATATTAGCAATCCTGAAAAATGGTCGGCAGAACATCCGTATCTTTATACATTGCGTCTGTCTCTTACAGATACATCCGGTAATGTCATAGAAAACATCGAGACAAAAGTAGGTTTCAGACGTATTGAAATAAAGGATGGCAGATTTCTTGTTAACGGGAAACAAGTTCGTTTTCGTGGAGTCAATCGCCATGAAATGGATCCGATAACAGGTAAAGTCGTAACAGAACAGCAAATGCTTCGCGATATTAAACTTATGAAGCAATGTAATATCAACTCCGTACGCACATGTCATTACCCCAATGATCCACGCTGGTATGAACTATGTGATGAATACGGTATATACGTCATGGATGAAGCAGACATTGAAGAGCATGGACTTAGGGGAAAACTTGCAAGTGACCCTACATGGGCTGCTGCATTTATGGACAGAACCCAACGCATGGCAATACGTGACCGCAATCATCCATGCGTTGTTTGCTGGTCTCTTGGCAATGAGTCTGGTTGGGGACCAAACTTTGCTGCAACAGGAGCATGGTTAAAAGAATATGACCCTACACGGTTCATCCATTATGAAGGAGCTCAAGGACCTGACAGTAAAGATCCGGCAACAGTAGATATTATTAGCCGTTTCTATCCACGTGTAAAGGAAGATTATCTCAATCCCGGCGTGAAAGACAATAACATGGAACGTCCTGAAAACGCACGTTGGGAACGTCTTCTTGAAATAGCAGAAAAGACCAATGACAACCGTCCTGTTCTTACAAGTGAATATGCTCATGCTATGGGCAATGCTCTTGGAAATTTTAAAGAATACTGGAACGAGATATACAGTAATCCCCGTATGCTTGGAGGCTTTATTTGGGAATGGGCTGATGAAGGTATATTCAAGAAAACATCCAACGGCAAGACTATGACCGCATATGGTGGGGACTTTGGAGACGTGCCAAATCTTGGTGCTTTCTGCGTTAAAGGCATTGTCTCCTCCGACAGACAGACAACACCAAAATATTATGAAGTAAAACAAGTCTATTCTCCTTTTAGAATTGAATATGCCAATGGTATTCTGCGTATCGTAAGACTTGACGAGCATACAGATATCAGAAAATACCGTATATCATGGAATATTACAGAAAATGGCAAAACAACAAAGCGTGGTGTCATTCCTTGTACTGACATGATAGCCAATAAAGAAAGCATAGGTGGTAATATGTTGGAATGTTTTTCTGCTAATATGGAACAACAACTATCAAAAATAAATCTTTCTAAAGGGAAAGACATTCGTTATAATGTTTCCGTTCAATTAGCTGAAACTACTGCATGGGCAGATGCCGGACATGAGATTTGTTTCAAACAGTTTGCAATAGCTGACAATATGACACAAATATTCTGTAAAGGACCAATGAAACAGAGTAAAAATGTTGACGAGACGGCTTTAAGGGAATGGATCTCAATGGTACAGCCACACTTTTTCCGTGCACCGACAGATAATGATAAAGGGTTTGGCAATTGGATTGCAAAAGAATGGAAAAACCATTTATTTGATACGCCAACAATAGAAACGACCCCTCTTTCCATAAAGGCAAATGCAGACGGAACTCTTACAGCTACAGGAAGTGTAACATGCAAATATGCAAAAGGCAATATTGTTACAGAATATATTATGACAATGGATGATAGTGGATCTATAGACTTTAGAGCCACCTATATCCCCGATGGAGAATTGCCGCCACTTCCATGTCTCGGCAATACATTTGTTTTGCCAAAAAAAATTGAAAACATATCATGGTTTGGTATGGGGCCTAATGACAGTTATCCTGACAGACTTGAATCATCGCACATTGCCATGTGGCATAGTAATATCAATAATGAATATGTACACTATCCACGTCCTCAAGATAGTGGGAATCATGAACAGACATCTATGTTGACTATTACTGACAAGCAAGGCTCCGGCTGGATGATAACAGCGGAAGACGGCAAAACATTCTCATTCTCTGCTCTACCCTATTCAGTAAAACAATTATCAAATACCAAACATGATTGTGAACTGACACCCGAGAACAATGTTTATCTTAATATTGATGCAGCAGTAATGGGACTTGGCAACAGCAGTTGTGGTCCCGGAGTACTCACAAAATATACAATACCTCAGAAAAAGCATACTCTTCACATAAGATTTACAAAGATTAAATGAGCCATAGTAAGAATACAATCAAAAAACAGTACATCTATATAATCTCATTCCATACGAAAGATGAGACATATTACAAAAACTAATGGAATAAAAAACAATACGATATATGAAAAAATTTGTTATTTCAACCTTATTCATTGCGCTTCTGTCTGTATCTGATACATTTGCGCAAAGCGACGTTTACACACATCGTCAATATTTGAGCGGTAAAGGTAGTAATGATATGGTCCTATGGGACTTCCAATGTACTGACGGAAATAATTCCGGAAAATGGACCAAGATAGGTGTGCCTTCTTGTTGGGAATTACAAGGTTTTGGTACATACCAATATGGCATGAAATTTTACGGAAAAGCTTTCCCTGAAGGAGTTGCCAGTGAAAAAGGACTTTACAAATATGAATTTTCACTTCCAAAGGAATGGGAAAACCATCATATAGACCTTGTATTTGAAGGTTCAATGACAGATACTAAAGTGCAGATCAATAAACGTAAAGCCGGTTCTGTACATCAAGGAGCCTTCTATCGTTTCACTTATGATGTAACAGATCGTGTATTCTTCGGTAACAAAAAGAATCTTCTTGAAGTGACCGTAAGCAAAGAAAGTGAGAATGCCGGAGTAAATCTTGCTGAAAGAAGAGCCGATTATTGGAACTTTGGAGGTATATTCCGCCCTGTTTTTATTGTTTGCAAACCAGCCATCAATATAGAACGGACAGCCATTGACGCACGCGCCGACGGTTCTTTCAATGCATACGTTCTTGTTAACCATACTCTTGCAGGAGGTAAAGTAAAAACCACAATCTCAGATATTAACGGCAAGAAAATCGCTGATAACATTACACCATTGCGAACAGGCTCCGACCATGCGGATATAGCATTCAAAGTAAAGAATCCATTACTTTGGACTGCGGAAACGCCCAACCGATATAAAGTTGAGTTTGCACTTATAGACGCCAATGGTAAGATATTGCACATTGAAAAAGACAAATTCGGTTTCCGAACAATTGAAACACGCATCAGCGACGGATTGTATATAAATGGCAAAAAGGTAAACATTAGAGGTGTCAACCGACATAGTTTCTGGCCGGAAAGCGGACGTACCCTCAACAAAGAACTGAACATTGAAGATGTAAAACTCATAAAAAGCATGAACATGAATTCTGTACGTCTGTCACATTATCCTGCAGATCCTGATTTCTATGATGCATGCGACAGTTTGGGATTGTACGTTATGAGTGAGTTAAGTGGCTGGCACGGACATCATGAAACAATCAACGGCCAAAAATTAGTAAAAGAAATGGTAACACGTGATGTTAATCATCCTTCAATAATATGGTGGAGTAACGGTAATGAAAAAGGTTGGAATGATGAACTAAACGATGAATTTCACAAGTGGGATATTCAAAAACGACCGGTTTTACATCCACAAGGGAATTTTGGCGGTTATGAAACTATGCACTATCGTTCTTACGGAGAAAGCGAAGAACATATGCGTCGTCCGGAAATATTTATGCCTACAGAATTCTTACATGCGTTGTATGATGGTGGAGCAGGTGCCGGACTCTATGACTATTGGGAGCTTATGCGCTCATGGCCACGTTGTGCCGGCGGCTTCATTTGGGCATACGCAGACGAGGGTGTTGTACGTGTAGACCTTAACAATATGATTGACAATGTAGGAAACTACGGTGCAGACGGTATAGTTGGGCCTCATCACGAGAAAGAAGGCAGCTATTACACTGTAAAACAAATATGGAGTCCTGTACAAGTATCATTAGGAGGACAAAACGAGAAACTACTTCTTGATAACGGAGGATGTTCACAGACTTATCCTAATTGTGGATTTGAAGGAGGGAATATTATTGTAGAAAACCGTTATGATTTTCTCTCTTTAAAAGACGTACGCTTCGATTGTTCTTTTGTGAAATATGATGCGAATGAAAGTAAGACCATAACATCAAAGACAGTACATGGCCTTGATATCGCACCCGGTCAAAAAGGCTCAATACAAATTGGCGCAGCACCTGAAGATGCAGAGGCTCTGATTGTGAAAGCTACTGACAATACCGGTATGGAAATATTCACATGGGCATTTAAAATGAAAAATACAAGTTATGACATCATGACCCATAAAGAGAACAGAATGCGTAAACCATGCCCGACATATTCTGACGGTATCGTAACTGCTGATGGTACAACTTTTACATTCTCTACAACTGACGGAACCCTGCAGTCTGTTAAGACTGTTAATGGAGAATACCACTTCGGTAACGGTCCTCGTTTCTTTGCATATCGCAGAAGTGATCGTTCTTTTGACCAATTCTATAATCACGATGATAGTGAAGCGGAAAAAAAGAAGACAACATATACAGAATATGAAGATCAAGGTAAATTCGACAATATTTCTGCCACTATGGGTGAAAACGACACACTTATCGTTACAGCGACTTATCGTCTCGGTTCATTGGAAAAAGCTGAGTGGCATATAGCCCCCAATGGTACAGCCCGTCTGGTTTACACATACAACTTCAACGGCGTTGTCGATCTCATGGGCATTAAATTTGACATGCCGGAAGGAGATGTAAAGAATAAAAAGTGGTTAGGTTTCGGACCATACCGTGTATGGAAGAACCGTCTGCATGGACCTCAACTTGGAATATGGAGCAATGACTACAACGACCCTGTACCGGGAGAAAGCTTTGAATATCCGGAATTTAAAGGCTATTTTGCCGGTGTTCAATGGATGAAGTTAGGCACAAATATCGGTACGATTACAATGAAACCAGCAAATGATACTGAATATGTTGGTGTGTTCCAACCGCGTGACGGTCGTGATTGTCTATTATACACACTTCCTGAAACCGGTATCAGTTTCATGCAAGTTATTCCTGCAGTACGCAACAAAGTTAATACAACCGATCTTAACGGTCCATCGGCACAAGCTGTATGGGTAAGAGGCAGACATACAGGAGAGGTTACTTTCCGGTTTGACTAAAAATAATTTTTATGTGTATATACGAAACTTATTTGAATATAATGATTTCATACATAGCATATAAATATTATTGAAAACCTCTTTATATTGAGTCATTATGAAAAAAACATTTTTATCAATACTCGTTTGCATCATTTGTATGCATGCGTTTTCACAAAACACAGCCAAAGAACCGCTTCCGGAGTGGTATAACCGCTTTTTATCCCCATCTAAAGCCACTTCTGCATGGACTTTTTGGTATTGGATGTACGGTTGTGTGACAGACGAAGGAATAGTAGCAGACCTCAAGGCAATGCAACATGCCGGAATATCAGGATTTTATCTTATGCCTATCAAAGATACTTCTGACGGTAAACAATATAATGGTACGGCACGACAACTATCAGATGATTGGTGGAAACGGATAGACAAGGTTTATTCAACAGCCGATAGTTTAGGTTTGCAAATGGGTATTCATTTCTCTGACGGTTTTGCTCTTGGCGGAGGGCCATGGATTACCCCCAAAGAATCCATGCAGAAAGTAGTATGGGCAGATACAATAATAACAGGCGGACGACAAACTTTACAATTAAAGATGCCACATGCCAACAATGATTATTATGAAGACATAGCACTCTACGCATATCCTGCCACTTTCAATGACAACCGTAAGCCTAAAGCATCTGTTTCATTCCCTTACAAATCATCTCAGCCTTGTGACATCGTAATGTCATACGATATGCCTTTCACACTACGCAGCGTACAGATTGTTACAGGAGGCAACAATTATCAGGCTCATCGTTTTAAGGTTTATGCTTCTGACAATGGTATTGACTATCGCTTCATTAGAGAGATTAGTCCGGCACGTCAGGGATGGCAAAATACAGACGCCTATGCTACATATGCCATACCTGCTACAACTGCACGTTATTTCAAATTCCATTGGACACCGGAAGGCAGTGATCCGGGATCTGAAGATATGGATGCTGCTAAATGGAAGCCGAATTTGAAGATTGGAGATATCGTTATGGGATCCGAACCTGTCATAGACGGTTATGAAGGTAAATCAGGTGTGGTATGGAGAGTATCTGAAGCCTTTCCTGTTTCTGATAAGGAATGTGTGCCATCAGATAAGTTTATCAATCTTACATCACAACTTTCTCCTACCGGTGAAATCACTGTCAACTTGCCCAAAGGAGATTGGCATTTATTACGCATGGGACACACTTCTACCGGACACACTAATGCGACCGGTGGAGGAGCTCGTGGACTTGAATGTGACAAGTTTTCCCGTAATGCAATAAACAAACAACTTGACCATTGGTTCGCTGCAATATACAAGCACGTTCCCGCAGATGTTGCCCGTCGCGTACTTACACGTCTTCATGTAGACAGTTGGGAGTGTGGAAGCCAAAATTGGAGTGAGAACTTTGCACAAGAATTCAAGTCAAGGCGCGGTTATGATCTCATGGCTTGGCTCCCTTTATATGCCGGTATTCCCATTGCGTCTTCGGCTGACAGCGAAAAAGTTCTGAGAGATATCAGGCAAACCATAGCTGAGCTCATAAATGATGTCTTTTTCGATGAGGTTGAAAAAGGCGCACAACGTTATGGTGTAAAACTCTCATGCGAATGTGTCGCACCGACAATGGTCAGCGACGGACTACTACACTATAGTCATGCCGATTTTCCTATGGGAGAGTTTTGGCTAAATAGTCCTACTCACGACAAGCCGAATGATATGCTTGATGCAATCAGTGGAGCTCATATTTACGGGAAAGATATCATTCAGGCAGAAGGATTTACTGAAGTTCGTGGTACATGGGACGAACATCCCGGAATGTTGAAACCTCTTCTTGACCGCAACTATTGTTTAGGTATCAACAGCATTGTATATCATGTAAATACTCATAATCCATGGTTGGATAAAGCTCCGGGCATGACTCTTGATGGAATCGGAACTTTTTTCCAACGCGACAATACATGGTGGAAAGAGATGCCTGCATTCAATTCATATATACAACGTTGTCAAGCATTACTCCAATATGGCGAACCTGTAGTAGATATCGCAGTATATACAGGTGATGAATTCCCACGACGTTCAGTTCTGCCAGAACGTCTTATTACATCCCTACCCGGTCTTTTCGGTCAGGAAGCAATAAATAGGGAAGAGAAGCGTCTCGCCAACATTGGACAACCTCTTGAGGTTAGTCCTGTAGGTGTCACACATACAGCAAATATGACAAAAGCCGACACTTGGACAAATCCACTTAGAGGTTATCAATATGACTCTTTTAATCGTGATGTCCTTAACAATTCACATGTAGAGAAAGGAAGACTTGTTACATCTGACGGTATGAAATACAACGCATTGGTAATACCACTTTCAAGAAAAATGAATCCCGATCGTATCGTAACTTGTTGGAACATCATAGATTCTCTTGAAAACAGAGGGTTAAACGTCATTAGAGAGGCATGGACAAAAGAGGATCTTACACCAATAGGCATAAGCCGGGATGCGGTATTGCCGGAAGGTATCGCATTTACCCATCGTCGCGCTGCAGACGCTGACATATATTTCCTTAGCAACCAAACTAATATTGACAAGACTTTTCCATTATCATTCAGAGATAAAAGGAAATATTGTTATTTAGCCGATGCTGTTACCGGGAATATATATTCTGCTTCTAACAATATGACACTATTATCCGGAGCTTCTATCTTTTGTATTTTCTCAGACATTGAGATATCAGATTTAAAGGAGCCGCTGAATACAAAATTAGGAGAAACCAAACCTCTTGACTGTGACAAATGGACGGTTGTATTCGACAAAAACAACCTGACTGTTGATTATGATACATTATCTTCATGGAGTAATCATGATGATAACAGAATAAAATACTACTCCGGACATACTGTTTACAATAGCAATTTCAAATTTAAAGGTAAAACCGATAGAAAAGTATTGTTGGATTTAGGTGATGTAAGAGACATTGCTACTATCTATGTAAATGGTATAAATTGCGGAACAATATGGACATCACCTTATCAAGCAGATATTACTCATGCTGTCAAGAAAGGGAAAAACACCATACAAATTGAAGTCGTAAACACTTGGGCAAATGCTCTTCTCGGTAATGACAATGGAACACCGCCATTTGAAGGAATATGGACAAACGGCAAATACCGTAGAGCAGACAAGCAGCCAATACCCGCAGGACTATTAGGACCAATTAATATAATACAGATGTAATTATGAAAAAGATAATTTTTATATTAGCTGCCATTATGGTGGCAATGGGAACAAATGCGAAAGTTACATTGCCTAAAATATTTTCCGATGGCATGGTAATGCAACGCGAGACAAATGCAAATTTATGGGGTGAAGCAAAAGCATCTTCAAATGTCAAGATTACCACATCATGGGATAACAAATCATACGTGACACGCACCGATTCCAATGGCAAATGGAAGATATCAATCAAGACACCGGCAGCCGGAGGCCCCTACTCTATAACATTTTCCGATGGGGAGAAATTTACCATAAGCAATATTCTCATTGGTGAATTATGGGTCTGCGCAGGACAAAGCAACATGGAAATGCCAATGAAAGGCTTCAAAAACCAACCTGTTGATAATGCCGTTGAAGATATTTTACACTCAAAAGACAGTAAACTCAGATTGTTCACTATCAAACGTAACAGCAAATTCAAGCCTGTTGACGATGTAGCAGGCGATTGGAACGAGGCTAATCCTGCTTCTGTAAGAAATTTCAGTGCCACTGCTTATTATTTCGGTCGCGAATTACGCCAATCATTAGACATTCCAGTAGGTCTCATTGTTGCAGCATGGGGAGGTTCGGCATGCGAAGCTTGGATGACAGCCGATTGGCTCAAAGCGTTTCCTGACGCAAAGATTCCGGCTTCTGAAGATGATATAAAATCAAAAAATCGTACTCCCACCGTTTTGTATAACGGTATGTTACATCCTCTCATCGGAATCGCAATGAGAGGCGTAATATGGTATCAAGGTGAAGATAACGTAACACGATACTCCACTTATGCAGACATGCTAACATCAATGATAGCAGGGTGGCGTAGCGCATGGGGACAAGGAGATTTCCCTTTCTATTTCTGTCAAATAGCTCCATATGATTATAAACTAATCAATTACACTGTCAATAGTGCTCTGTTACGTGAACAGCAATCAAAGGCAGAACTTATGAACAACAATTGCGGTATGGCTGTTCTTATGGATGCCGGTATGGACTTCGGCATACATCCCCGCAAGAAGTATCAGGCCGGTATGCGTCTTGCTCTTTTGGCTCTTGACAAGACTTACGGTATTGAAGGTTTGACATCGGAAAGTGCTTACTATGATAAAATGGAGATAAAAGGTGATACTGCTGTCATAAGTTTTAAAAGAGCCGACATGTGGATTTACGGTTCCAAAGGATATAAAAGTGACCAGTTTGAAATCGCAGGCGAAGATCAAGTCTTTCATCCGGCAAAAGCATGGATAGAGAGAAGTAAGGTGTATGTAAAATGTGACTCGGTAAAAACTCCGATCGCTGTACGTTATGCCTTTAAAGATTGGGTAGAAGGCGACCTTTTCTGTGACGGATTACCTATAAGTTCATTCCGAACAGACAATTGGAACGAGTAACAGACATTATGTCATCACAACATAACTCAAATGGATCACAAAGTTTACGATAGACACATTCTCAAACAAACTTTTGCCATAAGCAAACGCCATGTAACAACAATTGTCGTCATTTTCATGACAACAATTACATCATGGGCTGCCGATTATGTGCCTCAACCATACACATGGACAACACAAAGTCATAACTCATCTGAATCAATGCCTTGCGGTGGCCATGATGTAGGCATGAATATATGGGTTGAGAATGGAGATATAATGTTTTATATCTCACGTAGCGGGGCATTTGATGAGAACAACACTTTATTAAAAGCAGGACGTTGGAGACTTCATCTGCCGTCTAATCCGTTTGATGATACCAACGGTTTTTTCAGCCAGACACTAAATCTGGATGACGGAGCCATATACATTAGAGGCAAAGGTGTCACGGTTTGCATTTGGGCAGACGTATATACATCTGTCGTATATGCACAACTATCCGCTTCTTCACGCATTGATGCAACATTGAGTTATGAGAATTGGAGATATAAAGACAGGCCTCTCACTAAAGCTGAGTGTCAGCAATGTTCATACAAGTGGATACTTCCGAAAGATTGCACAACTTATGCCGATTCCATAAATGCAGACGGAAATACTCTGACTTTCTGCCACAGGAACCGGAGTAATACTGTTTTCGACTTTACCGTAAACCGAGAAAAACTTGATGATATAAAGGAACGAATACCAAATCCGCTTTCCGGACTGTCTTTCGGAGGAAACATGATTGCTCCGGGATTCTCATTTACGGGTACACAAGAGAACACATATGCATCTACCGACTATCGTGCATGGGTTTTTACAGCAAAAAACATACGACAAACAACCATAACCATTAATCTTTTTGAGGGTAATAACATAACAGAAACACCTTCACCCAAACTATCACGCAAGAGAAGCGGTGTTTGGTGGCACGCTTTCTGGCAACGCAGTTTTGTTGAGATGTCAACAAGCGGCCACACAGATGCAACTACTGATGTGGCTGCAAGAATAGCTCGCAATTATACTTTGTTCAGATATATGTTGGGCTGCAATGCTTACGGCAAGTGGCCTACAAAATTCAATGGCAGTCTTTTCACTTTCGACCCTGTATATGTCGATCCTAAAACACCATTTACCCCAGACTATCGACGCTGGGGAGGTGGTACAATGACTGCACAGAACCAGAGGCTCGTCTATTGGCCTATGCTAAAAAGCGGAGACTCAGACATGATGGTATCACAGTTTGACACCTATTTACGCATGTTACCGGCTGCCACCGAGCGCACAAAATTTTATTGGGGACATGGCGGAGCCTCATTTGCAGAACAGATAGAGAACTTCGGCTTGCCTAATCCTGCTGAATATGGTAAACATAAAGAAGGCGATGATTATGGTAACGAGCGCAATGCTTGGCTCGAATATCAATGGGATACGGCACTTGAGTTCTGTTCCATGATGCTATATGCAAACAAATATAGCGGTATGGACATTAAAAAGTACATTCACATTATTAAAGAATGTCTGACTTTTTACGATGAACATTATCAATATCTGGCACGAAAACGTGGTGTAAAGGCTCTTGACGGAGAAGGAAAACTAATCTTATATCCCTCTTCAGGCTGCGAAACATATAAGATGGCATACAATCCTTCAAGTGTTATTGCCGCTTTAAAGACCGTTGCAGGACAGGCGTCAGACTATTTTTGCGATACAGATACCGCATACGTTACATGGCTTAATACCTTTGCCAAAAGATTGCCGGATATACCTCTACATAGCATTGACGGTGACACGTGCATTGCACCTGCCATAGTATGGGCTCGCATACAGAATGTCGAAACGCCGCAACTTTACCCCGTATTCCCATGGAGAATCTATGGTATGGGCAGACCGGACATTGGTATCGCTCGCAATACATATAACAAAGACCCTCATGCTGTTAAGATGAGAACAGCCAAAGGCTGGAAACAAGACAACATTTGGGCTGCATGTCTTGGTCTTACAGATGATGCACGCAGACTTACAACAGAAAAATTTGAAGACGGACCTTATCGTTTCCCAGCTTTTTGGGATCCCGGTTACGATTGGGCTCCTGATTGTAACAAAGGCGGTTCTGCCATGATCGGACTTCAAGAGATGTTGCTTCAGGAACGCCCTGATGGTGATATTATATTGTTTCCGGCATGGCCAAAAGAGTGGAATGTAAGATTTCGCCTTCATGCTACAGGAGGAAGAATAATCAACGCTGAAATAAAAGACGGAATTATAAAGTACTGACAATATGAAAAAAACAATATTCTTTATCGCAACACTATTATTTGTAATGTTACCTGCTGATGCCAAACTTACGGTAACACGTACAACATGCAATTACCAACAAGGAATGGCTGTAAGCAAAGGAAATGTTCGCGTCAGCTGGCAATTGTCTTCCGACGTTCAAGGCGAACGACAAGCAGCTTATGAGATACGTGTTTTTGAAAACATTACTAATAAGAAGGTATATAATTCAGGCAAAGTGAAGTCTGATGTCAGCCAACTGATATCTCTACCTACTCTGTCAGCCAATGCTCATGGATATTGTTGGGATGTAAGAGTATGGAATACGAAGGGAGAAAAGTCTGCTTACAGCAAACGGCAAATTATACGTATCGTCCCTCAAACCATTAATGCACAATGGATAGGAGCCATAACAAAGAAAGATGCAAAATTACCTGAAGGACGATATTCCAACAGCGTTTTCAAGAAAGAAGACTTCAAAAACAAATGGAAAGATGTTGATACTCTGTCTGCTAAAAGTATCATCATGAGAAAGGAATTCAAGGGCAAGCAACGCAAAATTACCGATGCCACAGTTTATGTCTGCGGACTTGGTCATTACGAACTGTGCATTAACGGGCGCAAAGTAGGCGATGCTGAGTTTGCACCATTATGGAGCGAATACAGCAAAACTGTATATTACAATGTCTATGACGTAACCGATTATATTGACAACAATGCCAATGCCATAAGCGTACTTCTTGGCAATGGTTTTTTCAACGTGCAGCGTCTTGGCAGATATAGCAAACTTATGACGAGTTTCGGTGCTCCGCAACTATTGTTAAAATTAGATATCAACTACGAAGACGGTAGTCAGCAGACCATAACGACCGATACGGAATGGAAATACAGTTTAAGCCCTATAACATTCAACACCATATATGGCGGCGAATCATACGATGCGAGACTTGTGCAAAAAGGTTTCGACCAACCGGGATTTGATGACGGCAGTTGGCAAAAAGCCGTTTCGGTGGAAGGTCCTATGGGAAAACTTGAACCACAGACTGCCAGTCCTGTCAAGATAATGGAACGTCATGGCATAAAAACCATAAGCCATATAATACCGGACTCGCTTGATGCGGCTTCAAAGGCTACAAAACGAGATATCTCTCCTTCTGTCTTTATTGCCGATATGGGGCAAAATCTTGCCGGTTTTCCTGAAATTACCGTCAGCGGACGTCGCGGACAGACAGTGACATTGCTTGCCTCCGAAACTCTGAACAAATATGGAGCGTGCGACCAAAGACAAACCGGAAGGCAGCACTATTATGAGTATACACTATCGGGAGAAGGAAATGAGACATGGCATCCACGCTTTTCATATTACGGTTTCAGATATATACAGGTGGAAGGAGCTGTCTTGGAGGGACAGCCAAATCCTGATTCTCTTCCGGTCATCTCATCATTGAACAGTTGTTTCATTTACAACTCTGCTCCTGAAAGATCTTCTTTCGAATGTTCAAATCCAATTCTTACCGGTGCTCATCGGCTGATAGAACGTGCCGAACGCAGCAATATGCAGGCGGTACTTACCGACTGTCCTCATCGCGAGAAGTTAGGTTGGCTGGAACAAGACCATCTATGCGGTCCAAGCCTGATATACAATTATGACATGACAACGTTTATTCCAAAAGTGATAAGAGACATTACCGACACTCAAAAGGATAACGGCATGGTACCAACCACTGCACCGCAATTTGTATCTTTCGGCAATCTGTTTGACGACTCGCCCGAATGGGGCAGCACACTAATAATCTTACCGTTCATGTATTATGAGATGTATGGAGACAGCACGCTTATCACCGACAATTATGATGCAATGGCGCGTTATGTGGAATACCTTGACAGCAGAGCGAATGACGGCATCGTAAGTCATGGACTCGGAGATTGGTATGACTATGGAGAATGGAGAGCAGGCTTTTCACGCAACACACCGATTCCTCTCGTTGCAACAGCCCATTACATCTTTGACTTGAAGCTCATGGCGAAGGCTGCACGGATGAAAGGCAAATCAGAAGATGTAACAAAATACGAACAAAGACTGAAATATGTAACAGAAGCTTTCAACAAAGAGTTCTATCATGCAGACTCCTGCTACTATGGCACCGGCAGCCAGACATCCAATGCGTTGCCACTATTTCTTGACATTGCACCAAACCGCCAAAAGGTTCTTGAAAGTCTGATAGCTGACATCAAAGCACACGGAAACAGGCTGACAACAGGCGATGTGGGCAACAGATATCTTTTTCAGACATTGGCACAAAGTGGTAACAATGAGTTGCTATACACCATGCTCAACCATTACGAGACACCGGGTTACGGATTCCAACTCAAACATGGAGCCACAACACTGACCGAGCAATGGGATCCGAGACAAGGAACATCGCAAAACCACTTTATGATGGGACAAATTGACGAATGGCTTTTCAAGACAATAGCAGGTATTAACAACATGCCGGGAACAATCGGAATGCGTCATCTGCTTATCTCCCCTACCCTTATCGGTGACATGAAATATGTGAAAGCGTCCACAGAGTCTCTATATGGCAAGATTTCCGTCTATTGCACGCGCGACTCCATAACAGTTGAAATACCTGTCGGATGTGATGCGACCGTTATCCTGCCCAACGGTGAGAAACGATATGTTGAAAGTGGCAAACATACATTTTAAGTGCTTGTCACCAACAAGCCAAAGAAACAATCCACCATTAACGCACTCTTTCTCAAATACAATATAGAAGACAACTGCGTTTACTGAAGACAGAATTATTCAAGCCTCAACATTTAGTTTGAATAATTCTGTCTTTTATAGAGCTTTGTATGGTTTAAAAATCCAATCAGTCATTAGATTTCATTACCGATTAAGGGTTAAATTTCAAATAATCTGCGAATAGTAACGGCAATGCAACAAATTTATGAAACTTGGACAATATTTTCAGAATAATGATAGAAATATAAAATAAAGTAGTAATTTTGCAACCGCATTGGTTCGCAACGGGCTTCACAGCCACAAGCGATTAAAAGGGAATCAGGTGAAAGACCTGAACAGACCCGCTACTGTATGTTTCAACAAACCAACCGGGCACTGTATTAGTGTCACTGATTGCAAAAGCAATTGGGAAGGCAGTCCGGAAGGGAAACAAGTCAGGAGACCTGCCATGCAGTTTTTATTTCAATAATCTCGTGGATTAGATATTGAGATGGACATACTGAATTTAGCGTCATTGATTTATAGATGTACGCAATTATTCTATGAGAGTTAATCCTTACGATTATAGCAATCTCCCCATAAGGGTATTGATTGTTTTATATTTTCGGTAAGAGATTACTTTCCCTCATCCTTTTCTCACTATCTTTTTCACCTTAAACACATCATTAATCTATGTATTGTCCAAGGTGTAAAAAAGATTTTACTATTGTAAATCAATCATTTGTCAAATGGCTTGAGACCACAGGTCTTGATGCCTTGCAGGCGGATTATGTAATATGCAATTATGACCGCCCACTCTGTAAAGAATGTCTCAACGCATTAAAAAACAGTTTCTACGCTTGTGAAACAAACCCTTATTTAAAAACAAAATCAATAAGCCATGATTAAAAAAATTCTTATCGCCAATCGCGGTGAGATAGCTATTCGTGTGATGAGGTCATGCAAAGAGATGGGAATATCTACAGTTGCCGTCTTCAGCGAGGCAGACCGTACATCTATGCACGTGAGTTATGCAGATGAAGCAATTTGCATAGGCCGCGCCCCTTCTATAGAAAGCTATCTTGATATAGACAAAGTAATAACTGCAGCAAAGACTTCCGGAGCTGACGCCATTCATCCCGGTTATGGATTCCTAAGCGAGAATGCCGATTTCTCGAGACGCTGCAATTCAGAAGGAATAATCTTTATTGGTCCCTCCGCTGAAAGCATAGAGGCTATGGGTGACAAGATATCGGCAAGACGCACAATGATAGCCGCCGGCGTTCCTGTTGTACCGGGTACTTCAGACAATATGGACGAAGAAAACTTGAAAAAGACATGTTTGGATATAGGATTACCCGTTATAATCAAAGCTTCGGCCGGAGGGGGAGGCAAAGGAATGAGGCTTGTTCGTGATGAAAAAGACCTTGTTGAAGCATACAAGGAGGCGAAATCAGAGGCCGCCGCATCTTTTAGTTCTGACAAAGTGTATGTGGAGAAATACATCGAATCGCCTCATCATATAGAAATTCAGTTTCTCGGAGACTCTCACGGCAACGTTGTTCATTTGTTTGACCGAGAATGTTCAGTACAACGCCGACATCAGAAAATAGTTGAGGAATCCCCGTCACCATTCATTACAGATGAAGTACGCTATAAGATGGGAGAAATCGCAGTCAAAGCAGCTAAGTCCGTAAATTATGTCGGTGCAGGAACAATAGAGTTTCTTGTTGATAAAGATATGAATTTTTACTTCCTTGAGATGAATACTCGTCTTCAAGTCGAACATCCCATAACGGAAGAAGTTCTTGGCGTGGATCTTGTCAAAGAACAAATAAATATCGCCAATGGTTGTAAACTCCGTTTCTGTCAGAACGATTTACAACAACGTGGTCACGCTATAGAATGTCGTATCTGTGCAGAAGATACCGACAACGAGTTCATTCCTACTGCCGGAACAATAGGACATGTCCGTGTTCCGCAAGGGATAGGAGTCAGGGTTGACAGTTTCATTTATGACGGCTATGAAATTCCTGTATATTATGATTCTATGCTTGGCAAACTCATTGTGTGGGCTACAAAACGTAGTTATGCACTTGAAAGGATGCGTCGCGTTCTCTACGAATATAAAATAACAGGAATAAAGACAAATATAGATTATCTCCGACGTATCATTGATGCCGGCGAATTCGTGAAAGGAGACTATACCACTCATTTCATAGAAGAGAACAAGGAAACACTCAAAGTCGGGAATGAAGAGGAAGATATAGAGAAGATGGCAGTTATTGCCGCATATATAGACTTTATAGTAAACAAGAACACTTCTATACAAAACACACAAAACGACAATCGTCCTATCAGCCGTTGGAGAGCTTTCGCAAAACAGAAAGGCGTTCTTCGTATTTAATACCCCCAAAGACCATGCAAGCAAAAATCAATCAAAAGTCATACGACATCGAACTTATTGAAAAGGAAGGCAATAACGTTAAGATAAAACTTAACGGAGAGATCATTGAAATTGATGCGACTCTGACAGAAACCGGTTTCTGTTCCATATTGCACAACGGACATAGTTATAATGCAGAAGTAGTAACCCATAATGAAGGGAAATACATAATAACTGCCGACTTCCGTAGATATGAGGTAGAATTGCAAAATCCACGTAAGAAATATATCCGTAATGACGATTTCACGCAAGAGATGCAAGATTGCATAAAAGCACCTATGCCCGGAAAAATCATCGCGGTACTTGTAGAAAAAGGAAGCCAAGTAAAAAAAGGAGAGCCTCTTCTTATCATCGAGGCTATGAAAATGCAGAGTACTTACACGGCATCGCAGGATGCGATTGTAGAGAGTGTGGTAATCAAGGAAGGAGATACCGTACAGTCTGATCAATTGCTGATAACATTCAAACATAATAATTAATAAAAACATATACAATGGATATATACGAGAAACTTGATAAAAGGAATAAGGAAGCCTTTCATGGTGGCGGAGCAAAAGCCATAGCTAAACAAAAGGCCTGTGGCAAACATACAGCCAGAGAACGCATTGAAATTCTGCTTGACGATGATACGTTTGTAGAGACCGACCGTTTCGTTTTTCACGACTGTCATGACTACGGAATGGAAAACAAACGCTATAATGGCGATGGTGTAGTAACCGGCTACGGAAAAATAGACGGGCGATTGGTCTATGTTTATGCCTATGACTTTACAGTCAATGGTGGTTCGCTCGGACGTGCCAATGCAAATAAGATTGTCAAACTACAAAAGATGGCGCTTAAAACGGGAGCACCTATAATCGCACTGAACGATTCGGGAGGAGCAAGAATACAGGAAGGAGTAAATGCCCTTAGCGGTTACTCCGATATCTTTTATCAGAATGTGAAAGCTTCCGGAGTCATTCCGCAGATTTCAGCTATCATGGGACCGTGTGCCGGAGGTGCTTGTTATTCGCCGGCATTAACAGATTTCATCCTAATGGTTAAGGACACAAGCTATATGTTCGTAACAGGTCCGGATGTCGTTAAGACCGTAACCCATGAAGAACTATCAAAAAACGAGTTGGGAGGTGCCGGAACCCATTCCACAAAAAGTGGTGTCGCCCACCTTATAGGACGTGACGAGGAAGAGACACTTATGATGATACGTGAGTTATTGTCATTCATTCCATCAAACAACATGGAAGATGGTGTCATCCAATCTTCATACGATTCAGGTCCGCGTGAATGTATGAAGCTGATGAATCTGATACCGGAAAACCCCAACATGCCTTACGACATGAAAGAACTTATTGAGGAAGTTGTCGATGAACACTACTTCTTCGAGATTTCTTCCGGATTTGCACCCAACATAATAATAGGTTTTGCCCGTATTGGTGGCAGACCTGTGGGAATAGTAGCCAACAACCCCAATTATATTGCCGGAGTTCTTGACATTGATGCCTCAGACAAGGCGGCGCGGTTTATACGCTTCTGCGACTGTTTTGATATTCCTCTGATAACGTTTGAAGATGTACCCGGCTTCCTTCCCGGCCAACAACAGGAGCACGGAGGTATCATCCGTCACGGAGCAAAGATAATGTATGCCTATGCAGAGGCCACCGTTCCGAAAATAACCCTCATAACACGCAAAGCTTATGGCGGAGCTTATATCGTCATGTCATCGAAAGAGAGCGGGTGCGATGTAAATCTCGCATATCCAAACGCTGAAATAGCCGTAATGGGAGCTGCAGGAGCAGTAAACATTCTATATCGGAAGTCTGACGAAGAAACGCGAGAACAAGCTGTAAAAGAATACGAGGAAATGTTCTCTAATCCTTACAGAGCCGCAGAAAAAGGATATATAGACGAAATTATATTGCCAAAAGACACCCGTATCAAGTTGCTTCAAGCTATTGATATGACACAGAACAAGGTTGAAAACAATCCTCCTAAAAAACATGGCAATATGCCTCTTTAACTTCAAATAAATTATTAGGATTGATATCTATTGTATTCTACATGCTTAACATCATTTACGCAAAGCATAATGCATGCATATCATTTCCGCAAAACAAAATATATCACTCTTGATTTTACTATTTATTTGATTACGCACAAGATTATAAAAAAGGTTGGTATTTCTACAGAGATACCAACCTTTATCTTTTCAACTCGTAAATGTTTTTAATGACTGTCCAAAACCTGCGAATGGCAACACCGTTTCAAGAAAACTCTATCGACACTTATAGATAATAATGAGGTTTCTCCATTGTTACAGCTCCTTGTTTTTTATCTTCTCAAAATCGCAAACCTACATTATAACTCTATTATATTCAGAGATTTATATACATTGCTAACATTCTTGCGACTCGCATTTTGCCACTCATTACTGAAAAGACACAGAAAACTCAACTCCCGAAAGCATTAAGACGACTCGCAAACACTATGTTTAGCACTTGAAAAGAGCGTGTTTTCAATGTCTAAACAGCCAGTTTAGCATGTGCGAATAGCCTGTTTACGACACGAGAACCGCTGTATTTAAAATCGCAAACAACCACTTTGTTTTTCCATTTATTTGGTTAATCACTACAAATGTTGTAATTTTGCAGCGATTTAACCCCACAGACCAATAGCGAAAGCAAAAAACAGGACCCGTAGCTTAGCTGAATAGAGTGTCAGATTCCGGTTCTGAAGGTCGCGGGTTTGAATCCCGCCGGGTTCACTGATGGGGTACTCGCCGACTATTTAATTAGTTGGCGAGTTTTTGTTTATAACTAACAAGTAACGGAAATCATGGAAAACATCATTTACAAAGATACAAAAGATTTGGATATGAATGAGCTGCAAAGGCTTTTTCTCTCTGTCAGCTGGTCGTCAGGCAAATATCCGGAACTGCTGAAAAGCGCACTCGCCAACTACGGCTCCGTTTTTACGGCATGGCATAACGGCAAAATGGTCGGACTGATAGGCTCTATGGACGACGGCATCATGACCGCCTACATTCACTACCTGCTTGTTGATCCCGACTATCAAGGCAAAGGCATAGGACGTAAACTAATAGATATGACCAAACAATATTATGAGAAATATCTTCGTATCGTGCTTGTGGCATACGAAAATGCCATTGGCTTTTACCAGTCATGCGGATTTAAAGATTATAACGACTCTTGTCCCATGTATATAACGGAAATGGATGACTGATAAAACAATGAATATATTGGAAAATAATATAAATTTTCATCTACATTTCTTACACTTTTAACATATAAACATAACATAGGCGACACCTCAAAAATAAAAATTTAAAAACGTTTCACGCCTTTTTTATTTTGTATTTTACTCGGTTTGCACTATATTTGCAGCGCAAAACAAAAAGACAACATACAAAATGGACGATTATCACGCGGAAAACATGAATATGTAAGCGCGGAGACAATGCCCCTGAAAGGCTGATCTCCGAGCTATAAAACCGTATCGGAGGATTAGCCTATGAGAACTTATTGGAACACAACCAACGGATTGAAGCAGATAAACCAATGGGAACCAAACTGCTGGATCCAACTGACATGCCCCACAGAAGAAGACCAAAGATTTCTTGAAGAGAAATTTAACATTCCCGATTATTTTCTTCCTGACATCAGCGATAATGACGAGCGTGCCCGTTATGAATATGATGACGGTTGGATGCTCATCATTCTGCGTATACCATATGTAAGAGAAGTTAGATCAAGGACTCCTTATACAACCGTTCCTCTTGGTATCATACACAAACGTGATGTTACCATTACCGTATGTTACCATGAAACTAACATGATGATAGACTTCGTAAGCTACCAACAGAAGCGCAACGAAGGCTTTACCGACTATGTCGATATGATTTTCAGGCTTTTCCTGTCATCGGCAGTATGGTATCTGAAAAGACTAAAACAGATAAACAGCCTGATAGAGAAGTCTAAACGCAACCTTGACAAGGAGGTTAACAACGAATCACTTATAGGCTTGTCACGGCTGCAAGACTCACTTACCTACTTCATAACATCCATAAGAGGAAATGAAAACCTGCTTGCAAAACTGAAATTCAAGCTGCAAGTCGATGAGTTGGATGCCGATCTGATAGAAGACGTAAACATCGAGATGAGTCAGGCAAGGGAGACAAGCAACATTTACTCCAATATTCTGGAATCGACAATGGATACTTACTCAAGCATCATCAACAATAATATGAACACCGTGATGCGTACTCTGACCTCTGTTTCTATTATTCTGATGTTCCCGACACTCATAGCAAGTCTTTTCGGTATGAATCTTATAAACGGAATGGAAGAATCCAAATTCGGCTTCATCATTGCCATTGTCGTATCAATAGTCATTTCCGGCATGTCATGGTGGATTTTCAGACATAAAAGACTTATTTGAAACAACTTTTGATGTTTTTTGTATCAATTGTTAGGCTTTTACAACTTTTTTAACTAAGTTTGCAGCACTATTGCACTTTAGTGCAAACTACTGACGTACGCCATTGTGACGACAACAAGTATAGTCTTGAAATGTCATTATTTGCGTACAGGAATCTAATCATAACTCAACTTAACTCAAAACAGTTAAACAGAATGGACTCTCAAGAAAACACTCTCAAGCAAGAGATTACGGAACAGACTGTCTCCGCAGCTGATGGTATTGAAAACACAATAACAGACACAGATGTCGCTACATCTGAAGTTGAGATTGCAGAAGAGGCACAGCGTAAGGTTTATAACAACAAAAAAGAGGTGGTAGCACGACTGAAAGAAATCGCCCATAGCGATGAAGCTCCGCAAAAAGAAGAGACAGACTACCTCAAAACCGTATTCTACAAAATGCACTTTGCTGAAAGAGAAGCTGCAATGAAAGCTTATCTTGAAGCCGGAGGAGATGCTTCCACATATAAAATCACACCCGATGAAGAAGAAGAGGCTTTTAAGGCTGAAATGACTATAATAAAGGAAAAGCGGGCACGCTTGTTCATGGAGCAGGAAAAGGAAAAAGCCGACAACCTGAACAAGAAACTTGCCATCATAGAGAGCATCAAAGCTCTCGCCACATCACCGGAAGAGGCAAACAAATCATATCAAGAGTTCAAAAAACTGCAACAGGAATGGAAAGATATCAAACTCGTTCCGGCAGAGCGCGCAAGTGAACTATGGCGCAATTATCAGTTGTATGTAGAGCAATTCTACGATTTACTGAAACTCAACAGCGAAGCCCGCGAATATGATTTCAAGAAAAACCTTGAGATAAAGACCCACCTCTGTGAATCAGCAGAGAAACTTGCCGATGAAGAAGACGTAATAAGCGCATTCCACCAGTTGCAGAAACTACATCAAGAATTCAGGGAAACAGGACCGGTGGCAAAAGAATTGCGTGAAGAAATATGGACAAGATTCAAGACAGCATCGACAGTCATCAACAAGCGCCACCAGCAACACTTTGAAGATCTACGGGCAAAAGAAGAGCAAAACCTGCAACTTAAGACCGCTCTCTGTGAAAAAGCTGAAGCGTTGGCAGAAGCAGAAGTCAAGTCAGCCGCCGATTGGGAGAAAGCCACAAAGGATATTATCACAATACAAACAGAATGGAAGACTATCGGTTTTGCACCGCAAAAGATGAACGTAAAGATATTTGAACGTTTCCGTCTGGCTTGTGACAACTTCTTTAATAGGAAAGCAGAGTTCTTCAAGACATTGAAAGAGCAGTTTGCAATCAATGCCGAAAAGAAGAAAGCCCTTGTCGAACAGGCTCAAGCCTTGCAAGACAGCACCGATTGGAAATCGGTAACCGACAAAATGATAGCATTGCAAAAGGAATGGAAGACCATAGGCATTGTGCCCAAAAAGCTTGGTGACACACTCTGGGCAGACTTCTTGGCTGCATGCAACCACTTTTTTGAAGCACGAAACGCTGCCAATGCCGGCACACGAAATGAGGAAAAAGCTAATCTTGAAGCTAAACGAGATATTATAGAACAACTGAAAGCCCTATTGGAAACAACTGAAGAAAACGTACAAGAAAAGCTGCACGAACTTACAGACAAGTACAATGCCATAGGTCATGTGCCGTTTAAGGAAAAAGATATATTATACAAACAATATCACGAAATCCTTGACGCTCTGTACAAACAACTGAACATAAACACCGCCAAAAGGCGACTTGACAAGTTTAAGACAAACCTGAAAAACGTAGCAGAGAAAGGCGGTAATGCTCTTGATAGTGAAAGAGCACGCCTGATGAGACGTTACGAAGGGCTGAAGCAAGAGATCCAGACATACGAAAACAATCTCGGATTTCTCAATGCGTCAAGTAAGAAAGGCAACAGCCTCATTGACGAAATAAACCGCAAGGTACAGAAACTTAAAGATGACATGAACCTTGTAAGAGAAAAAATAAAAGCCATCGACGAACAATAAAATCATGAAACGATACGTTGCCCTTGTTATCATAACAGTCGCTATATCGACAATGGGATATGCGCAAACATCGTTGCGCGACTCTATCAACGTAACAGACAATATGATAAAGCTGCACCCTGACTCCGTGCAGCTTTATCTCGTAAAAGCCGCCCTATACCTGAAAATATATGAATGGGAAGGGGCTGTAACAGCATGCACAGATGCTTTATACAAAGATTCCGAATGCATGGATGCACTCTATTATAGAGCTTATGCAAATAACAACTTGCGAAGATACACTCTCGCAAAAAACGATTACGAAACTCTTATACGTTTAGCACCACGCAATAAGGAAGCAAGACTCGGATTAATTTACACGCTGACATGTCTTAAAAAGCACAAAGACGCTTTAGACAATGCCAATGTCCTGATAGAATTGTTCCCCGACAGTGGTGAAGCATTTGCCGCAAGGGCAGGTGTAGAAGAAGACATGGGCGCTTATGAACTCGCATTATATGATCTTGACGAAGCAATACGCATGGCTCCTGTTGACAGCGGGTTTGTTCTTGCAAAAGCAGAAATACTGATACAACTGAACCGCAAGCAAGAAGCAAGAGCCACTTTACAAGCTGCCATACAACGAGGTGTGCCACAAGACACCCTCGCAAGCACAATGGCGAGATGCAGATAAACATGCAAACGATAAAAAGATAATGACAACAGACATCAAAAGATACAAGACAAATATAACAGAATATATTATTTAAGACTAAAAAAACACGATATGGATATTATAGAAAGATTTCTTAATTATGTCAGCTTCGATACTCAGTCAGCCGAAGACAGCGAAAGTGTACCAAGTACATCTAAACAACTTATATTTGCGCAATATCTTAAGGACGAGCTAAAAGCTGAAGGATTTGACGATGTAGATATGGATGATATGGGCTATGTCTATGCTACTCTCAAATCAAACATAAAGAAAAAAGTCCCGACAATAGGTTTCATCAGCCACTATGACACATCACCGGACTGCAGCGGAGCCAATATTAAGCCGCGTATCATAAAAAACTATGACGGAAATGATATTATGCTTTCCGAAAACATCATAATGACAACCTCAAAGTTCCCCGAACTCCTCGCCCATAAAGGAGAAGACATTATCGTAACCGACGGACACACTCTGCTCGGAGCCGATGACAAGGCCGGAATTGCCGAGATTGTGCAAGCCATGTGTTGGCTTAGAGATCACAAAGAGATACCTCACGGAGACATACGCATAGCCTTTAATCCAGACGAAGAGATTGGTATGGGCGCACATCACTTCAACGTGGAAAAATTCGGATGTGACTGGGCATACACAATTGACGGCGGAGACTTGGGAGACCTTGAATTTGAGAATTTCAACGCCGCATCCGCCAAAATTACCATAAAGGGTATCAGTGTGCATCCGGGATATGCAAAAGGAAAAATGATAAACGCCAACAGACTCGCCGTAGAGTTTGCATCCATGTTACCGCCTGATGAAACTCCGGAAACGACAGAAGGATATGAAGGATTCTATCATCTCATCGGTATCGAAACCAATACAGAGTTGGCAAGACTGTCATACATTATAAGAGACCACGACAGAGATACATTTGAGGATCGCAAGACTTTCATCAGGAAATGTGTCGAAAAAATGAATGAGAAATATGGCAAAGACACAGTAACAGCTGAAATCAATGACCAATACTATAACATGAAGGAGAAAATAGACCCTAATATGCATGTCATTGATATCGTACTGAAAGCCATGCAGGCTTGCGGTGTACCACCGAAAGTAGAGCCGATACGGGGCGGAACCGACGGTGCACAACTCTCATTCAAAGGTTTGCCGTGTCCCAACATCTTCGCCGGAGGTGTCAATTTTCACGGTCCTTATGAATTTGTCTCCATTCAAGTAATGAAAAAGGCTATGCAGGTTATCATGAAAATCTGCGAAATCACAGCCGGATTCAATGACTGATACAT
>JBJFGK010000009.1:0-1596 GCA_051892655.1 Prevotella sp.
ATGCCGAAGGATATACGGCACTTGAGAAGTATTTAGGCTCCTTGATGGGAGAAGAGATTACAGGTACATTCACCGCTCCCGGTTCATTTATGAAGGTTGTGGCAAAAGACGGCACCGGCGATTACACTACCGTCCAGTCAGCCATTGACGCTTGCTCTACAGACGGAACACGTAATTTCATCTTCATAAAGAACGGAACATACGAAGAGCAAGTTACAATACCAAGTAATGTCGTAGTAACAATGCTCGGCGAAAGCCGTGACGGCGTTGTCATAACACGCGCAAAATCACATCAGGAAGTTGATGATGAGAAGCAAACGACAACAATGTATGTAGATACTTATGATTTCTACGGCGAAAACTTTACCGTTGTCAACTCGGCAGGTCCGACGGCAGGTCAGGCGGAAGCCCTTACAAATCATGGAGACCGCATGACTCTGAAGAATGTAGCAATAAAGGGAAATCAAGATGCGTTGCGCTTTGATGACAGCAGCCGCAGCTATCTTTACAACTGCTATATTGAAGGAACTGTGGACTATATTTTCGACAGCGGTATTGCCTTTATTGACAACAGTGAGATTAAGCAAGTGAACAAGGCAGGTTATATAGTAGCTCCCGGCGACCACTTCGCACAGATATCACGTGAGGTTTCCAAAGAAAAGACCGGCTTTACAAACTTGTGGGGATTGGGTCTGTTCCTAAGAAACTGTACTCTAACCCATGACGCAAGCATAGCAGACGGCTCGTCACATCTTGGACGTAACTGGGGAAAGACATCAAGTGCCGCGTACTTTATCAACTGTAGGATGGACAAACACATCAGCGACGTAGGCTTTGTAGATATGTCAACAGGCGCTACACGCTATTTGGGAGAATACGGTTCTATGGACCTTGACGGCAACAAGCTGGATCTCTCGAACCGCGTAAGCTGGAGTATCACTCAAGATGAGAATCATAATCCTCAGATAATGACCTCTGCCTTGATTAACAACCTGATGAATACCGAATATGTCTATGCACTCGGTGCGGAGCAGAGCATACACTGTTCAGGTGTCTATGCACCTAAACCTATGGTAGCATCGGCAGGTCGTCCGGCATCTTTCACCGCTGCTGACGGCAATCTGAACTGGAGCGTTGTAGAAGGAGCGAAAGCATATATGATATATAAGAACGGACGTTATCTCGATATAGTAACATCATGCGCTTATACAGACCCGTCTTATGCAGCCGGTGACGTTTACACATTGAGGACAATGACAGTAACAGGTAGCATGAGTCTCTTTGCCGAGAGCGGACAGACATACGCAGATCCGGACGACACGCCTCAAGAAGGTGTAGAAGATGACGGCATATTCCCGACAGACGGACCTGTATCAGAAAGTACAGCCAACACAGACGCTGCAGCTACCAATTATGACGCTACACAATTGGAGCATTATGCAGTAGAAAGTTTCGACAGTGGTTCGGGAACTCAGGATGATCCGTATATCATCAAGACCGTAGAGCAATTCATGAAACTTGCCGTTGAAGTGGAAAACAAAGGAAGAGTTGATAAGAACTGGGGCGGTGGATATACCAAAGGCAAATATTATGCAC
>JBJFGK010000010.1:0-5924 GCA_051892655.1 Prevotella sp.
TTTTCAATCGTCAGATGGAAACATGGAGCATGGTCAGACACAATTTCAGAGATCTGCAAGGCATACAGACACGTGATCTTTCAGTAGAAGGCGGAACGCTGACTTTGCAACACAATCCTGCAAGAATTGTATCAACAGGTGCTTCTATTGACAAAGCGTCTGTAAACAGCAGGCCTTGTTTCCTGTGTGCGGCAAACCGTCCTAAAGAACAGCTTGTCAAACACTTGGATGAAGGCTTCGAGATATTGGTAAATCCTTACCCTATACTTCCCGTACATTTTACAATACCTGCTGTGGACCACAGACCGCAGTCTGTAATTGACAGTTATGGAGAAATAGATGTGTTATTGCAACAATATCCGGATATAATGGTGTTTTATAACGGGCCTAAATGTGGAGCTTCCGCTCCTGATCACATGCACTTTCAGGCAGGTTCGTGTGGTGTCGTTCCTATTCAGGCATCATGGCCGCGTTTAAGCAGAAGCCTTACTCCTATATATTCCATTAATGAAGACGAGGATATTTCGGTCATAGACGAGTGGTTTTGCCCTGCTTTGCTTATCAAAAGCATCTCACCGGAGAGCAATAAAAAGCTGTTCAGCCGCATATATAAGGCTTTGCCGGCAGATGTTGACGGGCATGAACCAATGATGAACATCATAGCATGGCGTACCGGAAATATTACCCGAACAATAGTCTTCCCCAGAAAGAAACATCGTCCTGACTGCTATTATGCAAAAGGAGAAGACCAAATCATGGTAAGTCCCGGAGCTCTTGATATGTCCGGACTGATGATAACACCACGTGCGTCAGATTTTGCCAATATAACTCCTGACAAGGCCGTAGCCATATTGCGTGAAGTATCATTGACAGACGATATGATGAAAGCCGTTGTTGATAATATCAAGGTGCCAGTTGAGGCCTCTTTGGAGGTAAAGACAGATATATTCGACAACATGGAACCCGATGTTCAGGTAGGCATCGTTTCTGCAGAGAAGATATGTTTCTCGCTCAATGATAAGTATAACGCAAAAGGAGAGATCATAACGGGTAGTCAGATAGTGGAGTTTTCCGAAGGCGGATTGCTATGGAATGGAAACCTGTACAGAGAACTGACATTCTCTCCATGCTCGGATAAAGCCTCTTTCTCATTGGAAAATGTAACTATCGGTGTTAATTTCCATTGGGAACGTCAGGAGACTCAGACGTTCTTGGGCACTTTGAGACTTGTTGTTGAAGCCGACAAGATATGCGCCATAAATTGTTTGCCGGTAGAAAAATACCTTGTTAGCGTTATTTCCAGCGAGATGAACGCCACGTCATCATTGGAGTTCTTGAAGGCACATGCCGTAATATCCCGTAGCTGGCTTCTTGCACAGATAAGCAAAAGGAACCGACAAGAGAACGGAGGCGACGGTTTCTTTTCTTTCATAAAGAAAGAAGAGGAGTTGATACGTTGGTATGACAGGGATGACCACACTATATTTGATGTTTGTGCAGACGATCATTGCCAGCGTTATCAAGGCATTACCAAAGCCAACAACATACATGTGGAGCAGGCAGTGAGGGACACTTGTGGCAGAATATTGATGAATGGCAATGAAATATGTGATGCCCGGTTCAGCAAATGTTGCGGCGGAGTGACCGAAGAGTTCCAATATTGCTGGGAAGACAGGCAATATCCATACCTCAAGGCATTAAGAGATACAGATGCAAATACGGACGATATGCCGGATCTCAGCATAGAAACAGAGGCCGAGAAATGGATTCGTACATCTCCGGCGGCGTTCTGCAATACGCAGGACAAACAGATCTTGTCACAAGTCCTCAATGATTATGATCAGGAAACATCAGACTTCTACCGTTGGACAGTAGTATATACCCAGCAGGAATTGTCTTCATTGATATCCGAAAACATAAAGATAGATCTTGGCGAGATACTCAATCTGCAGCCGATAGCACGTGGAAAGAGCGGACGAATATGGAAGTTGAAGATTGTAGGCACCAACGGCTCGTTTACCATAGGCAAGGAACTTGAAATACGCCGTGCACTTAGCAAGACTCATCTGTATAGCAGTGCTTTCGTGGTGGATTGTTGCGACTTGAAAGACGGCATACCGCAACGTTTTGTAATAACAGGTGCCGGCTGGGGACATGGTGTCGGCTTGTGCCAGATAGGTGCTGCGGTAATGGGAGAGAAAGGATTCAGTTATGACAAGATACTGCTTCACTATTATCAAGGTGCCGAAATAAAGAAAATATACTGATAATAATGTTATATGAGTAAATTGAGTAAAAATCCATGGAGTTGGATTCCGACTCTGTATTTTGCAGAAGGACTGCCCTATGTGGCGGTAATGACAATATCACTTATCCTTTATAAGCAGCTTGGACTTACCAACGGAGAAATAACGTTTTATACTTCGTGGCTCTATCTGCCATGGGTAATCAAGCCATTGTGGAGCCCGTTTGTCGATATTATGCGTACCAAACGTTGGTGGATAGTATCAATGCAACTGCTAATCGGTGCTGCTTTCGGTGGCGTTGCCTTTACCATTCCTACGAGCTATTGGCTTCAGGGCTCTTTGTTCTTCTTTTGGGTAATGGCATTCAGCAGTGCTACGCACGACATAGCGGCAGATGGATTTTATATGCTTGGTCTTGACCAGCATCGTCAGGCATGGTTTGTGGGTATAAGAAGTACGTTTTACAGACTTGCGACAATTTTCGGACAAGGAGTACTTGTCATGATAGCCGGCAATTTGCAGGTTCTGCTTCGCGGAAGCATAAAGTATTCATGGAGTTTGATGTTTTACGGTGTTACCGGACTGTTCATTGCGTTGTGGCTGTGGCATAGTGTGATATTGCCACGTCCCTCTGCAGATAAGGGAATTGATGATGTTCAGTCCCCGAAAGTATGGACTAAATTGTTCATATCCATAAAGACGTTTTTTGTAAAGATGCCTTTGAAGCAGACAATCATAGCGTTTTTGTTCATGCTATTATATCGTATGCCGGAAGGACTATTGGTAAAAGTGTCTTCATTGTTTCTCATAGACAGTGCAAATAACGGTGGTTTGGGACTGTCTCCTCAGGAGTACGGTTTCGTGCAAGGCACGGTAGGAGTGATAGGCCTTACGTTGGGTGGTATTCTCGGAGGTCTTGCCGCCGGTCGTGACGGTTTGCATAAATGGCTGTGGCCTATGGTATGTGCCATAACCTTGCCGGATGTCGTTTATGTCTTGCTGAGTTATTATATGCCGTCATCGCTTTTCATCATCAATATAGGCGTGTTTATAGAGCAGTTTGGCTATGGTTTTGGCTTCACTGCATACATGCTGTATCTTATCTATTACAGTCAGGGTGAGTATAAGACATCCCATTATGCGTTATGTACGGCACTCATGGCTTTGTCCATGATGCTTCCGGGTCTCGTAGCCGGATATTTGCAGGAGCATGTAGGGTATTTGTGGTTTTTCATTATAGTTGTCCTTCTGTGCTCGGTGACGTTTGTTGTCACGGCTTTCATAGATATCGACCCTCATTTCGGGCGTAAGGATGATGACATGTCCTCTTCCGGCAAGGACAGTAGAGAGTCTTAAGAGTTCTCAATCCATATTTATTTTATGACGAAAACCTATAATGACCGTGAGCGCACCATATATAAGGTGACATTGTTTGGCAGTTGTGTCAATGTCTTGCTTGTTGCTATAAAGTTTGTCTTTGGCGTTGTGGGTTGCTCGGCAGCAATGATAGCCGACGCGGTGCACTCGATGTCAGATCTAATCACCGATGTTGTAGTGATAATTTTCGTAAAACTGAGCAACAAGCCTCAAGACGAAGATCACGATTACGGTCACGGCAAGTATGAAACCCTTGCCACGTCTCTTGTAGGATTGGCGCTGCTGTTTGTGGGAGTAATGATTCTTTATAGCGGAGCCGAGAATATCTATCGTGCAATGAATGGCGAACTGTTGCGGCAACCGGGTTTGGTGGCGTTGTTTGCGGCTGTTATCAGTGTCGTGTTAAAGGAATGGGCTTATCGTTTTACAATCAGGACAGGCCGCAAGGTCAATTCTCAGGCTGTCATAGCCAACGCGTGGCATCATCGCAGCGATGCCTTTTCGTCCATAGGTACATCGTTGGGAATAGGAGGAGCCATTTTTCTTGGCAGCAAGTGGGTGGTTCTTGACCCGATAGCGGCAGTCATAGTCAGTCTGTTTATCATCAAGACGGCTTGTGTACTTATAAAAAAAGCCTTTGATGAGTTGCTTGAGAAAAGCCTTCCCGCAGAGATAGAGGCTGAAATCATGTCGATAGCCGAACAGGAGACGGATGTCAGCGGAATACACAACTTGCGCACCCGTCGCATAGGCAATCATATTGCAATGGAAATGCACTTGCGCATGCCGGGAGAGACATCGCTCTATACTGCACATCAGCACACTCGTGAGATAGAAAAAAGGCTCCGCGAACATTTCGGAGCCAATACGTTGATAAATATCCATGTCGAGCCTCTTAAAGTTTCCGGTCGCTATGTGGCTCCGGACAATGATTCAACCCCGACAGTGCATTAGATTTAATTGGTGTTAGCCCAACACAACGTCAAGAATCATCATCAATGTAAATCCGGCGGCAAAGCCTACGACTCCTATGTTGGAGTGTTCTCCTTCTGATGATTCAGGTATCAGCTCTTCAATAACCACATAAAGCATTGCTCCGGCGGCAAATGCGAGCAGATAGGGTAGGAACGGCGTCATGACAGAAGCCAACATTATGACGAGAATTGCCCCTATTGGTTCTACTATTCCACTTAGACAGCCTATCAAGAATGATTTTTTCTTGCTGTTACCGGCTGTGCGCATGGGCATGGATATTATTGCGCCTTCCGGAATGTTCTGTATTGCGATGCCTAACGACATGGCAAGTGCGGCAAGAGCCGTTATGCCGGCACCGCTTTGCATGGCACCTGCGAGCACCACTCCTACTGCCATGCCCTCCGGAAGATTGTGTATCGTGACAGCAAGTGACAGTTTTGCTGTTTTTGACAACTTGCTTTCAGGGCCTTCGGCCTTGCCGTCAGCAGGGTGAAGATGCGGTGTTACATGGTCTATAAGCAACAGAAAGCCCATGCCGGCAAGGAATCCGACGGCAGCAGGCATAACAGACCACTTGCCCATATGCCCGCACATCTCCATGCCCGGAATAAGCAAAGACCATACGGAAGCGGCAACCATTACTCCCGAAGCAAAGCCGAGCAATGCTTTCTGTACTTTTACCGGCATCTCGTCTTTCATGAAAAAAACAAAAGCCGCACCTATTACTGTTCCGATTACTGGAATGAGCAGTCCTAATGCTATGCCTGACATGATTTATACGTTTGTTTTGAGATAAATATTATTGGCGGATATGACGGGCTGATATGCCTGTTCAGTCTATAAAGCGTCTTGTTATGTCACCGTATCTGTCTATTCTGCGGTCTCTAAGAAACGGCCACCACCGTCTTACTTGCTCGCTGTGGGCAGTGTCAATGTCTATAACGGCTGTCACGTCTTCGTCTTTTGGTGCCCGGAAAAGCAACTCTCCCTGTGGTCCGGCAACAAACGAGCTACCCCAAAAACTTATGCCTTTGGTCTGTCCGGATGGGTCCGGCTCGTGTCCGGTACGGTTTACGGCAATTACAGGCAAGCCGTTTGCTACCGCATGCCCCCGTTGTACCGTTGTCCATGCTTCGCGTTGTCTCTCCTGTTCTTCGGCATTGTCGCTGCTTTCATAGCCTATTGCTGTGGGATAGATCAGCATTTCGGCACCTTTAAGTGCCATAAGCCGTGCCGCTTCCGGATACCACTGGTCCCAACAGACAAGCACTCCGAGTTTGCCGACAGAGGTGTTTATGGGTTCAAAGCCTATGTCTCCGGGTGTGA
>JBJFGK010000011.1:0-1563 GCA_051892655.1 Prevotella sp.
ATCATAATCATAACATTAACATAGGGCTGCACGTGGCTACATGCTGCTTGCAGCCTTCATTGTGTTTGTAGGAAAAGCTTCAACTACAAACCAAAAACAGCGAACTACAAACTAAAATTGGCTATGGCATTAATAGTCGCTTGTTTTGTACTCCAAAATAAAACAACAAGCGATTATGACAAAATTCGAGAAACTGATGCCTGTGTCGGTATTTGTCAAGGCATTCTGCAAAGTGATGAACGCTCAACGAACAACTCGGCGCCATAAGCTCCTTTTCGAGCTACGGTCCCACTGCCGACGGACGCATAAAACCTGAAGTGGCTGCACCGGGATGTTTTATCATATCTGCCGTTTCATCCAACGACGCTTCGGGCTCGCTTATCTATGCACAGGCAAAAGAGGATGAGGGCAAATATCACATGTACGGTTACATGCAAGGCACGTCGATGGCTGCCCCGTTCGTAACGGGCACGGTGGCTACATGGCTGCAGGCATGCCCCACCCTGTCGCCGGAACAGCTCAAAAAGATTGTCAAGGAGACGGCAAGGCGCGACGACATGACGGGCGTTCTGCCTGAAAACGGCGACAACAGCTGGGGATTCGGCAAGATTGATGCCTATGAGGGACTGAAAAAATGCATTGAACTGCAGGCTTCGGGCATCGAATCTACGACAAGACCGTTCGACGGCTCTGTGACAATGGAGGGAAACCGCATCATAATAAAGGCGGCATCACCTGCATCGCACATCGCCACAGACATTTATTCGGCCAAGGGAGAGCTGATAAGGAGCGGCGTCTCGCACGCGGAGACAGTCTCCCTCGACACGTCAAGTCTCGCTAACGGCATCTACATCCTTAAAATATCCACAGGAGAGGGCGTACGTGCCTTGAAATTCGCAAAATAAGTGACTTCGGAAATATTAAGGGGCAGCACCGTAACACTTGTGTTATGATGCTGCCCCTTCTTCTTTTAGAGAGATCCGGTTTTCTTATAAGACTATCTTCTTCTGCAGCTTGCCGGCCTTTACGATATACAGACCGTGGGGCTGTCCACTGACAACGCTCCTTGCCGTGCGGCTTACGCACTTGCCGTTGGCGTCATAAACCTCTACGGCTGTGCTTTGGCAGCCATCTACATATATCGCGCCGTCCCTGACGAAGATTTCCGGAGCGGCATCGATGGCGGCATTGTCTATGCCCGACGCTATTCCGACAATATTATAAAAAGCTTTCCACTCATCGGTTGCCTTATACAAATCAACAGACTCATTCGGTACATTCAATGTACATGCCTGCTTATCAACATAGTAAAACACATCTGTTTCACATACCGGTGGTGTTACAGCAAGGCTGGTTATATTTTTCAAAGAAGAGCAGCCCCCGAAAGCATAATATCCTATGCTCGTCACGGAGTTGGGAATGGTTATGGAGGTCAAGCCGGTGCAGTATCCGAAAGCATCTTCTCCTATGCTCGTCACTGAATTGGGAATAACGGTGTTCTTACATCCTGCAATCAAGGTGTTTGTACTCTTCTCTATGATGGCATTGCAGTTGTCGCGGGAA
>JBJFGK010000012.1:0-25004 GCA_051892655.1 Prevotella sp.
GTGACGGTAAAAGCCGGCAAAAACATGAAAGTGGTACTCGCCACAGATGACAATCTGCTTGAAGACGTAGTCGTTACGGGTTATGGTTCTGCGCGTAAGCTCGGTACAATAGCCGGTTCCGTATCTACAGTATCAGGCAAGGACATAGCAAACCGCCCTATCGCCAATGTTGGCGATGCTATGCAGGGACAGGTTGCAGGTCTCCAGGTGTTCACTTCTTCAGGTGAGCCGTCTGCAACGACAAGCATGCGTATTCGCGGTGTGACATCTATCAACGCAAGTACACAGCCTTTGTTCATCCTTGACGGTAGTGAGATATCTCAAAACACATTCCTGTCATTGAATCCTAACGATATTGAGAGCATGACAGTGTTGAAGGACGCTTCTTCAACGGCCATTTACGGTTCTCGCGCCGCTAACGGCGTTGTCGTAATGACAACCAAGAAGGGTAAATTCGGCGAGGCTCCTACCGTAACTATCTCTGCCCAATATGGTATTTCTAAAATGACAGGCGACAATGCCGACATGATGGATGCCAACCAGTGGCTTGACTTCCAAGAAATAATGTCTCCGGCTCTTGCCAATAACGCAAATTTCCAGGCAAAGAAGGATTATTACAGAAAGTATAATATCGGAACAGACTGGAACGACATGTTGTTCGGCGGTTCAAAACCGACATGGCAGGTTGACGCGAGCGTTCGCGGTGGCGGTCAGAACGTGTCTTACCTCCTCTCTTTCGGTCACTATGAGGCAAGCGGTATTATTGATGACTCAAGCATGCGCCGTGAGAGCATTCGCGCTAACATTGAAGCAAACATCAACAATTGGATAAAGATTGGCGCAAATACCAACCTCGCTTACACCAAATATCGTGAAACATTGTGGGGAAGCAATTCAAACAGCGTTTATAACAAATCATTTGCAGCACGTACATATAACCCTACACAGTCTTATTATGAAGTTCTCGGACTTGATCCTTCTGACTATGCTAACAGTACATTCGAAGGTTACGGCAAGCGTCTTGACTATTTTGACGACTGCGGATGCTATAACCCATATTATATAGCAGAGTGGCAGCCGAGAATGAACAATCGTGTTCGTTTGAACGAAAACATGTTTATCAACCTTAACCCGATAAAGGGACTTAACTGGCGTACTGCCGTTGGTCTTGACGCCAATGATTTGCGCGGTTCATACCAATGGACAATAACAGAAGATCCCAATGTCAATCCTACAGCTTCTGCTCGCGAGACATTCTCACGTTTCTATCGTTGGACAGTAACCAACACTGCAGAATATAAGTTTGACCTTTTCAAAAAGCATCACTTCACGGTTCTTGCAGGTCAAGAAACAATGACAGCCAAGACACACGCTTTCGGAGCAATGGTAAACGGCTTGACCGACAACCGTCTTCTGCTCATGTCTGCCGGTTCAGATGCTGACATTCCTACTCATTCAAAAGATGACGAGGTTCGCAACTCATGGTTCGGCATGTTGAATTATGAATATGACAACCGCTATTTCGTTGACTTGTCAATACGTCGCGACGGTTCTTCACTCTTCGGAAAGAACAACCGTTGGGGTACATTCGGCGCTGCAGCATTCATGTGGAATGTAACAGGCGAGAAGTTCATGCAGTCAACACGCAGCTGGCTTGATGAATTGCACGCAAAAATAAGCTATGGTACCACAGGTAACTCAGGTATTACACAGTATCTTGCACTCGGTCTTGTAGGTTCAGGTCCCGTTTACGGTCCTCTTGGAAGCGGTACGGCAATCTCAAATCCTGCAAACCCTGATCTCACATGGGAAACAGTTAAGACTTTCAACGTAGGTCTTTCAGGTAGAGTATTCAAGCGTTTCACTTTCAACGTTGAGTTCTACAACAAGGTAACATCAGACATGCTTATGAGTATGCCTTACTCATATACCACAGGTTTCTCAAGCGGTTGGGGTAACGTAGCAGAAATGTACAACAGAGGTGTTGACTTTGAAGTTGGCGCTGATATTATCAAGAACAAAGATTGGTACTGGAATGTAAAAGTTAACGGTAACTACAACAAGAATAAGATTACCAAACTTCTCAACGATGCCGATTCTTACACCACATCAGGCGGTATTCGTCTTGAAGTAGGTCACTCTTACGGTGATTTCTACGGTGTTATGTGGAGTCATGTTGACCCGCGTGATGGTCAAAACGTATGGATTGACATCAACGGCAACGAGACAAAAGTTGCTTCAGACGCGAATATGGTAATGCAAAGAAAGAGCTTTATCGCTCCTTGGTCAGGCGGTCTCATGACAACAGTAGCATGGAAAGGCATACAACTTGACGTTCAGTTCTCAGGAATGTTCGGTCGTTACTTGTTCAACAACGAACGTTGGTTTACAGAGAACCCGAGATTTGCGACCAAGAACAACCAGTCAACCGCAATGTTCAGCATGTGGCAGAAGCCTGGCGACATAACAGACATTGCCGCTGCTGACGCTACATACTACTATGGTGATGACCGTCTGCTCGAAAATGCATCATTTGTACGTCTCAAATTCTTGCAGTTGTCTTATACTCTGCCTAAGAAGATTATGGAAAAGACTCGTTATATTAAGGGTGCAAAGGTATTCTTCGTAGGACGTAACCTGCTTACATTCACAGGCTACAAGGGTTATGACCCTGAAGTAGATAGTGACTATACACTTGGAAACTATCCTAACACTCTCCAGATATCATTCGGTGCAGAACTTACATTCTAACATTAAATAAAAGGAAACAACGATATGAAAAAAATATATTTGTTTTTAGCACTTGCTGTAGGCTTGTTGGCTTCTTGCGATATGGACAAGACTCCATACGACGCACTGCCTGACGATGAGGCATTGCAGACTCCTACAGACTTTGCAAATGCTCGCGTCGGTCTATATTCAGGACTGCGCAGTTCGGTAGGCGGAACTTCATTCTTCTGTGCACCGGAGATACAATGCGACGGTTTCAACGCAGTAATCGGTTTCAGCAACCAACAGGGTTCAATGTATCAATGGACATTCACCACATCAGACTCTCCTTTTGCAACAGTTTATGGTAACTATCAAGCAATGATAGCACGCGCCAACTACATTTTGGACGGTCTTGAGAAGGTAGATATGTCTAACGAGAACCTGTTTACCGACGCTGCAAAAGCACAGTTGGAGATTATTAAAGGTGAAGCGCTGTTTGTTAGAGCATTCTGCATATTCCAGCTTTCTCAGTACTTCTGCGCCGACTATGAACCGGCAACAGCATCACAGGAGAACAGCGGTGTTTCTTACAGACTTGACTATGCTCCATCATCAAGCGCAAGCACATATCCCGCTCGTAAGACTCTTGAAGAGACTTTCACACAGATATATACAGACCTTGATGCAGCAGCTGCGTCTTTGACAACAGCAGGCGAACCAAGTTCATATTACATGACAGCAGATGCAATAACTGCACTTCGTGCTCGTGTAGCTCTTGCTCACCACGATTATGACATAGCTGCAAACGCTGCAGAGAGCCTTATCACATCAAACACTTACTTCCTTGCTAACAGCAAAGACGCACTTAAGGACCTTTGGCAGAATGACGGAGGTGGTGAAACTATATTACAGTTGGCTTACGGACAGCAGTCAGAGTTGTCTTCAGGAGGTTCAGGTTACGCTATCTATCAACCATATTCAACAGGTAGCAACCCTGACTATGTTCCTACTCAAGCTCTTGTTGACCTCTATTCTGCAAACGACTATCGTAAATCTGTTTACTTCAATGTTGTTGACGTAAATACAACAAGCGGAACATTCGGTAGAGTTTACGGATTCAACAAATATGTAGATCACGGCGGACTGTACAACAGATTCAATCAATATGAATATGCCCGCTTCACTATCGAGCCGAAAGTATTCAGAATAGCAGAAATGTACCTCATCGCTGTAGAAGCATTCGCTCAATCAACAGCTGCTGATGGTCTGACAAAGGCTACCAAATATCTCAACGAGTTGGAAAAGAGCCGTATAGCAGGGTATCAGGAACGTGCATTCCCAAGCAAAGACGCTATTCTTGCCGAACTTAAGATAGAGCGCGAGCGTGAAATGGTAGGCGAAGGTTCACGTCTATTCGATATCAAACGTTGGCATATAGACATGAAGCGTGGTACACCACAGCAGGAAGACCTTTGTCTGCTTCCGGGAGCTACTACAACCAACATGGTCGTAGCTGCTGATTCTCCAAAGCTTACATGGCCTATACCGAAGCACGAGACAGACGCTAACGGTAACGTTAAGCAGAATCCGGGCTATTAATAAACCAATGTAAAAACAATAAAAAACAAAGTAACATGAAATATATCAAATTATTCATGCTGTTGGTAGCCGCTACGGTGTTTGCAGCCTGCTCTGATGACGATAGCTGGAACTCAAAAGAGGTTACCGTAGGCTTTGACAATACATCACTTACAGTAAAAGAAAACAGTGGTCTTGTCAATATTCCAATTAACGTAAAAGGACTGCGCAACGGCGACATCGCTCTTGTTATAAAGACTGAAGAGACCGGTGCAAGCCCCGCAGTAGAGGATGTCAACTACATGATCACCGACAAGACTCTCAATCTAAAGGCAGATGACCTTGAAGAAGGTGTAGTAAACATAGAGCTCAAGACTATTGATGACGATGAGATTAACGACAACCGTACTTTCAAACTCATCATTGCCGATGCAAAAGGAGCAACTATTGAGAATAATGAAATAACGGTTACACTTCGCGACAACGATGCTGCGTTCTATGAGAAGTTCTTCGGAACATGGACTCTTAACGCAACTGAGTATAACGGATCTAATCAACCGGAAACTCCGTTTACAGCAAAAATCAAGATAACAGGTCCTACTGACGAGACAGATGCTGACTATGACAACATCTTATATGCAAGTTCGGCAGCAATGTTTAACGTAGGTGTTGATCTCGATTGCGAATGGCGCTTCGCTTATTCATTTGATATGGCAACCAAAACAGGCTCACTTGACTTCATCTGCGGTGACCTTGTTGCTTCTTACGGCTCAAATTATCAATGGACATGGGCTGGCGTAAATGCAGCCGGTACCGGCTTCAGCTTGGACGACATTAAAGGTCCTTGGGCTCTTGGCGAAGGCGATGCGTTCCCGAAAACAATCAGTTGGGGCAGCAAAGACCTCATTCTCTATCAACCTGGTCGAGGTTGGTGGGTATGGCTTTATGACATAACTATCACAAAGAACTAAAGCTGAGAACAGCAAATAATTACAGGCGAGTCGACAGAGCCGTATTTCGGTTTTGCCGACTCGTTTTCGCCTAAATTGTTTGATACATGTACATGAGCTAAATATGTACGGAGGCAGTTGAAACTCAAATATAAAATACAAATAGGAATTATGAAAAAACTTACTATTTTATTTACAATGCTTGTCTGCATTGTCTTTTCAGCAAATGCTAAACAACGCAACGACAGCCAAATGCTTGCTGAAGCAAACAGAGTTCTTGGCACTTTAACTTCCAAGAAACAAGGTATGTTAAAGTCAACGAATACACCGGAGATTCTTCGACGCGACAGTCAGTTCAGCATAATAGGCTATAACGACGGCGGATTTGCAGTTATTGCCAATGACGATCGCTTTGCTGCCGTATTGGGTTACTCTGACAGCAAATTTGATGAAAGCAATTTGCCACCGGCAATGATATGGTGGATGGAAATGGTAAATACTTCTCTTGACAAAGCACTCGCAAGCGGCGCAGAGCCGGAAATGGCATCACCAACAGATTTCGGCTATCCTGAAGCCGTTGAATCAATGGTTACAACGAAGTGGGATCAAGGAACACCATATAACAATAAGTGTCCTACTTACACATCAGGCACAACCACGCAGCATTATGTTACCGGTTGTGTAGCCACAGCAATGTCGCAGGTTATGAAATATCATAACTATCCGGCACAAGGAAAGGCAATAACGGTCAGCTACTTGTTTTATCCCGATGGAACAAGTGGGACCGGAGTGACTGCAAGAGCTTATCTCGGTGTGACATACGATTGGACTAACATGATAGACAATTATGGAGAAACTTCTTACACCGACGTTCAGGCAAATGCAGTAGCCACTCTGATGCTTAACAATGGTGTAGCTGTTAACATGAAATATAGCAAATCCGGCAGCTCATCTACTAATAGTAATGCAGCGGCGGCACTAAAAACATATTTCAGTTACAGCACAAAATATATGTATAGGGAAATATATTCTACAAAAGAATGGATGAATTGTCTCTTTAAAGAATTGTCTGACGGCTTTCCCTTAATGTATGGAGGTACAAGCAATAGTGGCGGACACTCGTTTGTATTGGATGGATATGACGCAAACGGCCTTGTTCATGTCAACTGGGGTTGGGGTGGCAGCGGCGACGGCTATTTTGAAATTGCCTCTCTTAATGGTTACAAAACGGAACAAGATATGACACGTATACATCCGCTTGACAAAGAAGAGAACGAAATACCATATTCTTCATCATGGGGTATGCTAAAACCATTTACAGCAACAATAGACAGTGACAAAAAAGTAAAAATCGGATGTGATGATTTTTTAAATAGTGACGCCGAACCATTTACAGGAGCACTCGGTTTAGGGGTAATATCATTGTCTGAAAATAACAGTACAGCATATACTATAAAATCCGTATCAGACATAAAACATTTTTACGGATATTCATCTTTTTACGCAATAATAGATGTTTCAAGTTTTTCTGACGGCGAATATATATTATCTCTAATAACAAAATCTGAAAATGAGACATCATGGCAATTTGTCCGCAGTGCCGATGATGTGACAAACAGCTTGAAAATGACGATAAACGGAGATGAGATTACATTTGCTCCGATAGCATCAGACTGGTTTGTTACGACCGGAATATTAGACAAAGTAATAAGCGACAATGTCATTTCATCAGCCGATGACGGCATTACGAGAGTCTATAACGCACAAGGGCAGCTCGTTTATACGTCAAAGACGGAAAACTTTGACATTAATAATGTTGCAACAAAAGGCATGTTGATAATCAAACAAGGCAAGAACGTAATGAAGCAAATGGCAAAATAAAGATAAATTCAATAACGTAGATTGAAGCAATATCCTGTCAGGCTATATCTGTAAAGAATAGACCGGCAGGATATTCTTGTATTTAGAACAGATAATAATATATATAATGTACAGTCGGTATAAAAATCGGTTGTGGGAACATGATAAATCGACATTAAAAATATTTGTTAATCAAATAAATAATCTATATTTGCATCTGCAAAAAGTATATTGCAATACAACATCAAGTATCAAATTTAAATGAACAAAGATTTCAAGACTTTCTCCATTTATGACATAACAGACAGTTTCGGTGTGAGTCATATAGACGATGATATCATCTTATATGACAGCCTGGAAAGTATTCCACTACCGGAAAAACCGAGCCGTATATCCGGTATCATTGTCGGTATGTGTACCGAAGGGAGTTTCTCATATATGGCAGATGCTACAAGACAAACTGTTGAAGCGGGGAATATAATGATTATTTATAATGGTCAGGTTACAAGCCGATGTGAACAGGATTCCCCAAGCAAAGGTATCGGCATTATCATGACGTATGATTTCTTTCAAGAGATAGCCAAAAACGTGCATGAGTTGTCTGCCCTATTTCTTCTTTCGCGCACACATCCGATATTCAAACTGCAATCAAAAGAAGTAAATGCCGTATTAAACTACTTCTCGCTGATGAGAGAAAAAGCCGATGACAAGACAAACCATTTCCGCAAAGACGTTGTAAGGCTTATCATGTCGGCAACAATATATGACTTAAGCAACACAATATACCACGTTCTTGACTTAAAACAGCGTGGAGAATTAAACTCTGAACGCATCTTTATCGACTTTATACGACTTGTCGAAACCAACTTCATAAAAGAAAGACGCGTAAGCTGGTATAGCAACGAGCTATGTATCACATCCAAATATCTGTCTGAGAAAGTGAGACAGGTAAGCGGGCGTACACCAAACGAATGGATTGACAGTTTCGTAATATTAGAGATACGCATACTACTTAAGAACACCACAAAAAGCATAAAGCAAATATCTGCCGACATGCACTTTCCGAATCAGTCGTTTATGGGCAGGTTTTTCAGGGCTCATGTAGGTGTTTCGCCTTTAACTTACAGGCAGAAGTTCAACAAATAAGTCGTATTACGACAGCACAGACATATTGTTGTAACATTTCAAGACGCCGGCATTTTGCCGTAAATATAATGTTATTCTGTCAATATTGTCCGTGCCAGCTCTTGCAGTTCCTCATACCATTGACAGCCGAAACGTCTTGTCAGCGGCTCTTTCAGGAATTCATAAACATGAATGTTAAGGTTTCGTCCTTTGATTACCGCATCTTTACAAACTTCCCAACGATGATAGTTAAGCCCTGTCATGCCATTAGAAAAACGTTTTTCCCTTATCGGATAAAGCGCACAGCTTATCGGCTTGCAGAAACCGGTCTTTCCTCCGGCAAAAGCCTTCTCCAAAGCACATAAGCAACAGCCTTTATCGTAACATGTAAATACGCAATCACGACCTCCAACAATGCTTGTCACCAACTCCCCGTCGCGGTCGCTGTATGCCACACCTTGTTTATCAATTACCGCCTGTGCTCCGGCAGACAGGTAATGCCACACTTTATCAAGAGCATTCTCTATCTCTGAGATTTCATCCAACGTTACCGGCGCGCCGGCATCTCCTTCAATGCAGCATGCTCCTTTGCATTTTTCATAATCACAACAGAAACATTCGGTAATAATATCCGGCGATAACAAGACATCACCGACTTGTAAAATAGGTATAGTTTTCATTTTACCACTTTATAGGCATCATGCCGTGTTTTTGCAAATACATGTTTGTCAAACTGAAATGATGATTACCAAAGAAGCCGCGATAGGCGGAAAGCGGTGAGGGATGTGCCGATTTAAGCACCATGTGTCGTTCCGTGTCAATCAGTTGCTGCTTGCTTTGAGCATAACTGCCCCATAATATAAACACAAGATGCTCTCTTTCTGCGGACAAATTCCTTATGACAGCATCTGTAAACTCCTCCCAGCCCCTGCGTTGATGGCTTGCCGCCGCATGAGCCCTAACTGTCAGCGTAGCATTAAGCAGCAATACGCCCTGCTCCGCCCAGCGTACAAGACTGCCGCTTTCGGGTATCGGCGTGCCTATATCCCCTTGTATCTCCTTGAATATATTGACAAGTGAAGGCGGGAAAGGCACTCCGTCATTCACGGAAAAGCATAATCCATGCGCCTGACCGGGCTCATGATACGGATCCTGACCTATCAGCACGACCTTAACCTTGTCAAACGGGCAAAGATTGAAGGCATTGAAGATAAGGTTTCCCGGAGGATAGCATGTCGTTCTTGCATATTCATCACGCACAAACGCCACAAGCGACTCAAAATAAGGCTTGTCAAACTCCTCTCCAAGATGCTGTTGCCACGACTCTTCTATACTAACTTTCATAAGCGGAATTATCTTCTCTTAATAAACATCTGCAAATATAAGCAATTCATTTCAAATCATGCCACCAACCGGCACTCAAATTGGCAGCAACAAGAGTATAAGACAATTGTCGCAAACAATATGGTTGCATATCAGAAACATTATAGTAACGACCTTTAAACAGCATAATAACGGGTTATAAATACTATACTTACAAATACCGATATTTACCGATTTGGATAATAAAAACAGTCTCTGCAGACATAAACAATTATCCGCAGAGACTTAATATTAAAAGCTATAACTACTGTCTAATCACATATAAGATTCTCACCTGTCATATCTTCAGGCTGTTCCAAGCCTAATATATGCAGCAAAGAGGGCGCAACGTCAGCCAAACGACCATCTTTAACGGAAGCGCTGTTGTTGTCTGTAACATATATGAACGGTACCGGATTCAAAGAATGTGCCGTGTTAGGCGTTCCGTCTTCGTTGATAGCATTGTCTGCATTACCATGATCGGCAATGATAATAGCTTCATAGCCATTGGCCTTTGCTGCCTCTATGACATCCTTAACGCAATTATCAACAGCGTGAACGGCCTTTGCTATTGCATAATATACACCGGTATGCCCGACCATATCGCCATTGGCGAAGTTGACAACAATAAAATCATACTCCTGAGTATTGATAGCTCCGACCAGCTTATCCTTAACTTCGTATGCGCTCATCTCTGGTTTAAGGTCGTAAGTAGCGACTTTCGGAGAAGGAACAAGTATTCTATCTTCTCCCTCATAAGGCGTTTCACGACCGCCATTAAAGAAGAATGTAACATGGGCGTACTTCTCCGTCTCGGCTGTATGCAGCTGTTTCTTGCCCTGTTTGCTAAGATATTCACCCAAAGTATTCTGCACATTCTCTTTCGGGAAAAGCACATTGACACCCGTAAATGATGCATCATAAGGAGTCATACAATAATATTGAAGGTCCTTAATGGTATGCATGCCCTCCTCTGGCATATCTTGTTGAGTAAGCACCTGCGTGAGTTCTTTGGCACGGTCATTACGGAAATTGATAAAAATAACCACATCTCCCTCTTGAACTGTGCCGTCAACGTTGGCGTTACTTATAGGTTTTATGAACTCATCAGTCACACCTTCGGCATAGCTATCCTGCATTGCCTTTACCATGTCGCTTGCTTTATTGCCCTTACCTTCAACAATAAGGTCGTAAGCTTCTTTTACGCGATTCCAACGCTTGTCACGGTCCATTGCATAAAAACGTCCCACGATGCTCGCAATATGTGCCCCGTTCTTGTCACAAGCCTCCTGAATCTCACGAATAAAGCCCTCGCCACTCTTCGGATCCGTATCACGTCCATCCATAAAACAATGAACGTATGTATCGGTAAGACCATATTCTTTGGATATCTCTATCAATTTGAAAAGATGATCAAGTGAAGAATGAACGCCTCCATTACTTGCAAGACCCATAAGATGCAACTTCTTACCATGCTCCTTAGCATAACCGTATGCGGCCTTTATACCTTCATTCTGCAAGATCGAGCCGTCCTTGCATGCGCGATTTATCTTTACCAGATCCTGATATACGATTCTACCTGCACCAATATTCAAGTGTCCTACCTCAGAGTTGCCCATTTGTCCGTCAGGCAAACCGACATCTTCTCCGGATGCTTGAAGCTGAGAGTGCGGACTTACGGCTGTAAGATAATCGAGATAAGGTGTAGGCGTATTGAAAATCACGTCACCATTACCATGCTTACCGATACCCCAACCGTCGAGTATCATCAATAATGCTTTCTTTGCCATTTCTATATTGTTTTTAGTTTACAACTTTTTTACCTTAACATTGATTTTCCATACAATAAATGCGTTTGCAAAATTAATAAACAAAATTCAAAACAAGTACGCTTTTAGCTAAAACTTATTAATAATCTGCCCGTTAACCGGACTTATTTGAGACGACAGGAACTTAATATCATCAATGATGACACAACAACAGGCAGGAATAACGGTTGAATAAATAATCTTAAAAACTTTGATTACTAACATGATATTTCGTAATTTTGCAGACTAATAGTCCGCTTAATGCAGACATTTTACACGAAAATGGAAGTAAACAACAAGAATAATGAGTATGTACGCAAGGTCGCCGAACAGAAATATGAGTTCGGTTTCACTACGAATGTACATACAGACATCATAGATGTAGGCCTCAACGAAAATGTAATCCGTCTTATTTCCGAAAAAAAGGGAGAGCCGGAATGGATGTTGGATTTCAGATTGAAGGCATTCAGATATTGGCAGACACTTGAAGAGCCTACATGGGGGCATGTCAATGTTCCGAAAACAGACTATCAGGCTATATCTTACTATGCAGACCCAATGGCTAAAAAGAAAGAAGGGAAGAAAGATATAGACCCGGAAATGATGAAAACTTTCGAGAAACTCGGCATCCCTCTTGAAGAACGACTTATCTTAAGTGGGCAGACTGCGGTAGACGCCATTATGGACTCTGTATCTGTAAAGACAACTTACAGAGAGAAGTTAGCGGAGAAAGGTATAATATTCTGCTCTATAGGTGATGCTATAAAGGATCATCCGGACCTTGTAAAGGAATATTTAGGTACGGTTGTTCCCTATCGTGACAACTTTTATGCAGCACTTAATAGCGCGGTATTCAGCGACGGCTCTTTCGTATATATTCCCAAAGGCGTAAGGAGTCCTATGGAACTCAGTTCCTATTTCCGCATAAACGCAAGAAACACCGGACAGTTTGAGAGGACTCTTATCATAGCCGAAGATGATTCATATGTATCTTATCTGGAAGGATGTACCGCACCTATGCGCGATGAAAACCAATTACATGCCGCTATTGTTGAAATAATAGTGAAAGACCGTGCGGAAGTAAAATATTCAACTGTGCAGAATTGGTATCCCGGTGACGAGCATGGCAAGGGCGGAGTATTGAACTTGGTAACCAAGAGAGGCGATTTAAGGGGTGTAAACAGCAAGTTGTCATGGACACAAGTGGAAACAGGTTCTGCCATAACATGGAAATATCCGTCTTGCATATTGCGCGGAGACAACTCTACGGCTGAATTTTATTCAGTAGCAGTAACCAACAACTATCAAGAAGCTGACACAGGCACAAAGATGATACATATCGGCAAGAACACCAAAAGCACTATTATCAGCAAGGGAATAAGTGCCGGACACAGCCAGAACTCGTATCGCGGATTAGTAAGAGCAGCATCAAGCGCAGACAATGCACGTAACTACAGTTCATGTGACAGCCTGCTTCTTGGCAGCAACTGCGGAGCACACACATTCCCCTATATGGATATACACAACAGTACGGCCATAGTTGAACATGAAGCGACAACAAGCAAGATAAGCGAAGACCAACTTTTCTATTGCAACCAGCGTGGAATACCTACAGAACAAGCGATAGGACTGATTGTAAACGGCTATGCCAAAGAAGTGCTTAACAAGTTGCCTATGGAGTTTGCAGTAGAAGCGCAGAAGCTACTAAGCGTTTCACTTGAAGGAACAGTAGGATAATCGTATTATTTTGAATTAGATGTTATTTATATTATGTTAGAAATTAAGGATCTACACGCAAAAATAGGTGACAAAGAAATATTAAAAGGTATTGACCTTATAATAAATGACGGTGAGACGCATGCCATTATGGGGCCTAACGGTTCCGGAAAAAGCACATTAAGTGCCGTTCTTGTCGGCAACCCACTATATGAAGTTACCGGAGGATCTATTACATTTAACGGTAAAGATCTTCTTGCAATGAAACCGGAAGACAGAGCACACGAGGGTCTGTTCCTGTCATTTCAATATCCTGTGGAAATACCGGGTGTGTCAATGACTAATTTTATGAGGGCCGCAATAAACGAAAAGCGCAAATACGAAGGCAAAGAACCTCTCAACGCTGCGGACTTTCTCAAGCTGATGCGTGAGAAACGTAAAATCGTAGAACTTGACAGCAAACTTTCCAACAGGTCTGTTAATGAAGGCTTCAGTGGCGGAGAGAAGAAACGAAATGAGATTTTCCAAATGGCAATGCTTGAACCCAAATTAAGCATCTTGGATGAAACCGACTCCGGACTTGATGTTGACGCCTTGCGTATCGTTGCAGAAGGTGTAAACAAGTTACGTACACCGGACTCAAGTTGTATTGTCATCACCCACTATGAACGTCTTCTTGAAATAATTAAACCGGACATCGTGCATGTGCTGTATAAAGGTAAGATAGTAAAAACTGCCGGTCCGGAACTCTCCGGACAGATAGAAAGTCGTGGATACGATTGGATAATCAATGGCCTGTAAACCTATTTATCAGGCAAAGGCATAAAGATTATTTCATTTAAAGATAAGCAAATGAATAGCGAAAAACAATATATCGATATCTACACACAATGCCGAGATATGATTTGCTCGCATAGCGCCGACGTAATGAACGCCGTGCGGGACAAGGCTTTTGATGATTTCAAACGTCTTGGCTTTCCGACAAAAAAGGAAGAGAGATATAAATATACGGATATCCCGTCCTTATTTGAACCCGACTATGGACTTAATCTAAACCGGTTGGATATACCTGTAGATCCATACCAGGCTTTTAAATGTGATGTGCCTAACCTTAGTACGTCATTGTATTTCGTTGTCAACGATCAATTCTATGATAAGGCGTTACCCAAAGGCCAGCTATTGCCTGAAGGGGTTATTGTTGGCTCGCTTAAACAAGCCGCCATTGAACATCCGGAAATAATATCTTCACATTATGCCAAATTGGCAAAGACGGAAGAAGACGGTATTAATGCTCTTAACACCATGTTGGCTCAAGACGGACTGTTTGTCTATGTTCCCAAAGGAGTGGTTGTGGATAAGGCTATACAGATTATCAACATCCTTAGATCAGATGTCGAGCTAATGGTAAACCGCAGGGTTCTTATCATTGTTGAAGACTTTGCGGAGATAAAACTGCTGTTCTGTGACCATGCTGTTGATGACCGCAAGTTTCTTGCAACGCAAGTCACAGAGGTTTTTGTAGGAAACAATGCCGGACTTGACTTGTATTGTCTTGAAGAAACCCATGCGAAGAATGTCAGAGTAAGCAATGTGTATATAAATCAAGAGTCAAACAGCCGGGTAAACCACAATATTATAACTCTTCATAATGGGGTTACACGTAACAGAACAGATCTTGTCTTCAACGGAGAAGGCAGCGAATGTAATCTATGTGGCTGCGTTATTGCTGACAAACAGCAGCATGTTGACAACAATACACTGATAGACCATAAAGTAGGACACTGTTCCAGCAACGAATTATACAAATATGTTCTTGATGATGAAGCAACAGGAGCCTTTGCCGGTCGTATATTGGTAAGACATGGAGCGCAAAAGACAACATCACAAGAGACAAACCAGAACTTGTGTGCCACCAATAAAGCACGAATGTACACCCAACCCATGCTTGAAATTTATGCTGATGACGTGAAGTGTGCACATGGCAGTACTGTCGGACAGCTCAATGAGGCGGCCTTATTCTATATGCGCCAACGCGGTATCAGCATAAAAGAAGCCAAACTATTATTGGAATTTGCTTTTATCAATGAAGTCATTGATACCATGAAGCTTGAACCGTTGCGCGACAGACTTCACTATTTAGTAGAAAAACGCTTCAGAGGAGAACTCAACAAATGCGAAGGATGCAAGCTGTGTAAATAAATCATTCTATAATACTCGCTATATGTACGATATAAACAAGATACGCAAGGATTTCCCCATATTGGAACGAGATATATACAACCATAAACTCGTATATTTAGACAATGCCGCAACAACACAAAAGCCCAGACAAGTTGTTGAAGCAATGACAGAAGAGTATTATAATGTAAATGCCAATGTGCACAGAGGAGTACATTATCTGTCACAAAAAGCCACAGACCTACACGAAGAAGCACGCGAGAAAGTACGTGATTTTATAAATGCCAAATCTACAAGCGAAGTCATTTTCACACGTGGAACAACAGAAAGCCTCAATCTTATAGCATCTTCTTTCTGCGAAGAATTCATGAACGAGGGTGATGAAGTCATAGTATCGGTCATGGAACACCATTCAAATATCGTTCCATGGCAGTTGCAAAGGACACGCAAAGGTATATCAATAAGAGTGATACCTATAAATGACAAGGGCGAGCTCATTATTGATGAATATAAAAAACTCTTTAATGAAAAAACCAAAATTGTAAGTGTCGCACATGTAAGCAACGTTTTGGGAACAGTCAATCCAGTAAAAGAGATGATTGAAATCGCCCATGCACATGGAGTTCCGTGCGTAATTGACGGGGCGCAAAGCGCACCACACTTTGCCATTGACGTTCAAGACCTGGATTGTGACTTCTTTGCTTTCAGCGGACATAAGATGTACGGTCCTACAGGAGTGGGAGTATTATATGGTAAAGAAGAGTGGCTTGACCGTCTGCCTCCATATCAAGGAGGTGGAGAAATGATAGAAAGCGTAAGTTTTGAAAAAACTACTTTTGAGCGTCTTCCATTTAAATTCGAGGCAGGAACGCCTGATTATATTGCCACTCACGGTTTGGCAAAAGCTATTGATTACATAACGGAGATTGGTATCGACAATATAAGCAGACACGAACAGGAACTTACCGAATATGCAATGAAGCGCATAAAAGAAATAGAAGGGATACATATCTTCGGAGAATCTGACAATAAAGATGCCGTAGTGTCTTTTCTTGTAGGCGATATACATCATCTTGACATGGGGACACTTCTTGACAGACTTGGAATTGCCGTTCGTACCGGGCACCATTGCGCACAACCGCTTATGACAAGACTCGGCATTCAAGGTACGGTAAGGGCATCTTTCGCTCTATATAATACTACCGAAGAAATAGATATACTGATAGACGGGATAAAGCGCGTCAGCAAAATGTTCTAAAACAGAACAAACTCTATATATTGATGTGCCGTTACATACTGCGAAAACACCATATTAACGCACAGGAAACAACATAAAAAAAGAGCAAAAAAGAATAATCATGACTTGCAACAAACATTATTACAAATCATGATTACGAAGATAACGGCAACATGCATTATCATTTATTTTTTATAAATCATTTCTCACGCAATCTCTCTTTGCATCTTTTTAGTGCAAAGAAGACCCATATACCTACACATACACGCAAAATAATAGAGTAATCTGCCGGAAAAATAAAAGTCAGGAACGCCACTTGTGCCTCTGTAAGAGAGCATGCTTGCCTAATATTTATTTCCCTTTCAAGTACTTTTGAGTAATAGCGCGACATTATGCATAACGGTAATTGCATGTTAATTACAAATCCAATAGTTGAATTAATTGCTTTAGAAATCATATTAGTAATTGTTTTGCTCAACGGACATGTTTTTTGCATGTTTAAAGACTTACCTACAACGTTCTTATATATCCCTGTTGTTAAAACCACTTGTTTTTCCATATCTTTTGTTTTTAGTTACTGTTGTTATTTGTTTTTATGTTTCTGATGCAAAATAAAGATATATTTGTGCACAATAAGTTCACGTTGTCAACGTTATTTGTTAAATAATATAAACAAATATTCTGGTTATATGTTGAAAAGTTATCTGAATGAAGACTTGATTGAAGCCGGATGCGATGAGGCGGGACGTGGATGTCTTGCCGGAAGTGTGTTCGCCGCAGCTGTAATTTTCCCAAAAGACTACACGAATGAGAGCCTCAACGACTCTAAACAGCTGTCTGAGACCATGCGCTATAAACTACGTGAAACAATAGAACACGATGCTCTCGCTTGGGCAGTAGGCATCGTAAGCCCTGAAGAAATAGATAAAATCAACATTCTCAACGCAAGTATCCTTGCCATGCATAGGGCGTTAGACCAACTGCAACTCAGACCTGAAACCATTATCGTTGACGGTAATCGTTTCAAACCATATAAAAACATACCTCATACAACCGTTGTAAAAGGCGACGGCAAATATCTTTCCATCGCAGCCGCAAGCATTCTTGCAAAAACATATCGTGATGATTACATGAACAAATTGGCAGAAGAGTATCCGCAATATGACTGGTTGTCAAACAAAGGATATCCCACAAAAAAGCATCGAGAAGCCATTGCCATTCACGGAACAACACCATATCACCGCATGAGTTTCAGACTGCTCAATCAAGAACTTGAACTTCCATTTGAAGATTAGCGCCCCATTACAATTACACATTATATATAATATATAGATTCAAATGCGACATGACAAATTAGAAAAAGAACTCTACGTGCTCGAACTGCTTACTGAAAATCATACTTATGACATACAACAGATCTGTGATAAACTTGGCATGTCACGTCGCAATCTTTATTATTACATAGAGTTCTTCCGGGACAACGGTTTCAACATATACAAGCAAGGCAATTGTTATTGCATTGACCGCGATTCGCCTTTTTTTGACAGACTGATTCAGCGCATCTCCTTTACCGAAGAAGAAGCCATAACAATAAGAAGAGCCATAAGCAGATACGGAAAAGGCAATGCCATAATCGGGAATATAAAGAAGAAGCTTGACAGATTCTATGATTTTGACATCCTTGCAGAAGAACAACTTGACGAGGAATCTTTAAAAAAGGTGACCCGAATATACAATGCAATTAAGCTGAAAAGACAAATTTTCATCCGAAATTACACATCGCCACACAGCAACAGCACAAAAGACCGTCTGGTAGAACCTTTCAACCTTATGAACAACAATCATGAGGTTAGATGTTTTGAACCGTTATCAGGCATGAACAAGACTTTTAAAATAAGCAGGATGGCAGACGTTGAAATCCTTGACACAGAATGGATATACGAAAATCGCCATAAAACCATGCACACTGACATTTTCATGTTCAGTTCAGAAACGACTTACCACATACAACTCATCTTAGGAAGATTATCATGCAATATTCTGAAAGAGGAATATCCTTTATCAGAACAATATATAAAACCTATTGACAACGAGAAATTTCGCCTTGAAATGGACGTATGCAGCTATACCGGTATCGGACGTTTTATAATAGGATTGTTTGATGATATTGAAATCATAGGCGATGAAGGCCTGATTGACTATCTAAAAGTTAAAATTGACAAACTTTGTCTATTTTAGTTTCATTTTTAAGATTATTTCATTACGTTAGCTGTTTTTAAACTAATAATCTACGATTATGGAAAAAAAGACAGTTAAATTCATTTACTCTGATTGGAGAAGAATGAAAGAAATGTTGGTAAAAGAATCAACACTATCAACTTACTCAACAAACACGGAAAAACACATCCTTCCTGTATTTGGAAACAAAGAAAGTATCAGTGAAGCAGAAGTGCAGCAATTTGTTTTTGACCTTATAGACAAGGGTCTTAACATCAAAACGGTCAAAGACATACTTCTCATTCTGCGCATGATTGTTAATCATGGCATAAGAATGGGATGTATGACTTGGAGCGACTGGAACATAAAACTGCCGCGTCCGGAAGAGAAAAACACCATTAAAGTATTCAGCATAGAACAACAGAAAATGCTGATGGAGCATCTCAAATCTCATTTCTCTTTCAGGAATCTCGGATTATACATCTGTTTATGTACCGGAATACGGATAGGAGAAATATGTGCACTGAAATGGGATGACATTCATCTTGACTCAAGAATTATCATGATTAACCGCACAATAGAACGGGTATATATCATAGATAAAGATAAAAAATACACCAAGATAATTATTGGAAGCCCGAAAACAGGAACATCACGCAGAGAGATTCCGATAAGTACTGAACTTATAAAAATATTAAAACCTATAATGACACTTATCAATGGCAACTATTATGTACTTACCAATAATGAAAACCCCATTGAACCACGTATCTATCGCAGACATTACATCAATACTCTGAAACTTCTGAAACTGCCTAATATAAAGTTTCACGGGCTACGGCACACATTCGCGACACGCTGTATAGAAAGCAACTGCGACTATAAGACCGTAAGTTCCATTCTCGGACATGCAAATATAAGCACGACTCTCAATCTTTATGTACATCCCGACATAGGGCAGAAACGCAAATGTATTGACAAAATGTTGAAATTCGTAAAATAAGAATATCTGCATAATACAAAAATAATTTCAAGTGACTGACAAAAGAGACCGGTATTGAATATTCATCATAACAGAATACTCTTTATCCGGCCTCTTTATATATCATTGCATAACAGATATATATGTTACCCCTTATCACATTAACGCAAACGGCATGAGGAGTCATTAAGAAATCACTGACAAAAAATATTGAAAAAACACAGAAAAATTTGTAACTTTGTGTCGTGCCAATCGTCAAATTATTAAAGACAGATGAGAAACATCAGCTTTCGTAACGATGTGATGCCGTTGAAAGACGTGCTATACCGACTTGCATTACGCATAACGCTAAACAGAGAAGAGGCGGAAGACATCGTGCAGGATACGCTGATAAAAGTATGGAACAAAAGAGACGAATGGCAAGACATCAAATCTATAGAAGCTTATAGTCTCACTATCTGCCGGAATTTATCGCTGGACAGAATCAAACGTGCGGGAAACGACACCCAGCCGATAAAGGAAGGAGAACATACCGATAGCGAAAATTCTATTAATCCTTATGAACGGATTGTACAGAAAGATAGCATCGAACAAGTAAAACACATCATTGACGGTCTGCCGGAAAAACAAAAGAGTTGTATGCAGCTTCGCGATTTTGAAGGCAAAAGCTACAAAGACATTGCCAATATTTTGGAAATATCCGAAGAGCAAGTGAAGATAAACATTTTCAGGGCCCGTCAAACAGTGAAAAAACAATTCAAAGAAATTGACAAATATGGACTATAAATATATCGAACAACTATTGGAACGCTATTGGAACTGCGAAACTTCTCTTGAAGAGGAGCAGATACTGCGCTCTTTCTTTAGCCAGAAAGACGTACCGTCCGAGCTGCTTCAATATCGTAATCTCTTTACATATATCAACGACGATATGAACACAAACGTGTTGGGAGATGATTTCGATAACCGGATATTTGAGCTTATAAATGAACCTGCCCCTGTTAAGGCAAAGGTAATAAGCTTTAGGAAACGTTGCATACCTCTATTTAAAGCAGCAGCAGTTGTCGCTTTATTTCTCGCATTGAGCAATGTTTCTCAATTCGTCTTTACTAACGACAATACATATAATGCCACAAATGCCTCCACAATGCAGAGAGCCGATGAAGGTCTGTCTGTTGCAATGAACGATTCATTGAAAGGAGATACAATGAAATGTGCAACAGCAACACAAAACATCCTGAAATGATAAATTCGGACAACATGTGTATGCTGCAAAAACGAGATAATTTTCTATGCTTTCTCTATAAAACCATGTTTAGTAAAACAAACGGGACTGTGAAGTTCCAACTTTTTCTCAAATTTTCATAACATACTAATTTAAAGAAGAAGAGCCGCTACCAATTCAAAAGTAGCGGCTCCAATCATTTTTTTACAGCTCTTCTGCAAAGAAGACAACATGAATATATCTTCACATTTACATCATAATGACATAAAAAACACACCCTTACACTCTATGAATAGTGTAAGGGTGGTTATAATAATAAAAATCTTGTATCATTCCGACACGAAACCGATATTGGATTTATCCCATATCGACTTCCCTATCGGTAACTTATCAGTCAAAAGACAATTTATCGAGACTGTCGTTAAAGTCTTTCGGCTCCTTCTGTTCCATAGGATCATGGAATTCATTGGAGGTGTCGCGATGCTCAAAACGACGTTGTTCGCGTGTTGCATTACGTTCTCCACGAGGACGACGTTCCGGTCTCTGACGACGCTCACGCTCTACATATCCTTCCGGTTTTGGTATCAACACTCTATGAGAAAGCTTATATTTACCTGTCTTCTGATCAATATCCATAAGCTTAACGCTTATCTTGTCACCTTCTTTCAGACCTGCATCCTCAACTGTTTCAAGACGTTTCCAGTCTATTTCTGATATATGAAGCAGACCGTCTTTGCCCGGCATTATCTCAACAAAGCATCCGTAAGGCATGACAGAACGTATTGTTCCTTCATAAATCTCACCTACTTCCGGAATGGCAACAATAGCCTTAATCTTCGAGATAGCCGCATCTATACTCTCTTTGTTGGGAGCACTGACTTGAACTTTTCCCTTTCCGTCAATCTCGTCAATGGTGATAACTGCTCCGGATTCTTCTTGTATCTGCTGGATGATCTTTCCGCCCGGGCCTATTACAGCACCTATAAACTCCTTAGGAATATCAAAAGTTTCAATACGTGGTACATGAGGCTTCATATCTGCACGCGGTTCAGAAATAGTATCTGTGAGCTTCTCAAGAATATATTCACGTCCACGTTTAGCCTGCATAAGAGCTTTTTCCAAGATTTCAAAACTTAAGCCATCGCATTTGATATCCATCTGAGTTGCAGTGAGGCCGTCTTTTGTTCCTGTTGTCTTGAAATCCATATCGCCGAGATGATCTTCGTCTCCAAGAATATCGCTAAGAACAGCATATTTATCCTCTCCGGGATTCTTGATAAGACCCATTGCGATACCACTTACTGGCTTCTTCATTGGAACACCTGCGTCCATAAGGGCAAGCGTACCTGCACAAACAGTTGCCATAGATGAAGAACCGTTACTCTCAAGTATCTGCGAAACAAGACGAACGGTATAAGGGAACTCTGCCGGAATCTGTCCTTTCAACGCACGCCATGCAAGATGTCCATGTCCGATCTCTCTACGGCCTACACCACGCTGTGCTTTTGCTTCACCTGTACAGAATGGAGGGAAGTTATAATGCAGAAGAAAACGCATATAACTCTTGTCAAGTACGTCGTCAACAAGCTTCTCGTCAAGTTTGGTACCAAGCGTACATGTTGTGAGGCTCTGTGTTTCGCCACGAGTAAATATAGAGCTTCCATGAGGCATTGGCAGAGGACTAATTTCACACCATATAGGACGGATCTCTTCTGTAGTACGACCGTCAAGACGTTTTCCCTCATCCAATATGCAACGACGCATAGCATCACGTTCTACATCATGATAATAGCGATCTATAAGAGCCTTCTTCTCTTCCAGTTCTTCTTCAGAGAGATCTGTATGTGCATTGACATAAGCCTCTGTAAAGTCTGTTTTTATTTTGTCAAACGCCTCTTCACGCGCTTTTTTATCATGGTCACCAGCCTGAGCTATTGCATAACACTTGTCATATGTAGCCTTGCGGAGATCTTCACGCAATTCATCATCATTTACTTCATGACAATATTCACGCTTAACATCCGTGCCAAGTTCTTTTGACAATTCTTCCTGCAATTCACACATCGGACGAATGGCATCCTGAGCAGCCTTGAGGGCACCGAGCAAATCCTGTTCGCTTACCTCGTCCATTTCGCCCTCAACCATCATTATATTCTCTTTTGACGCGCCAACCATGAGATCCATGTCTGCATCCGCCATTTGTGCGAATGTCGGGTTTATGACATATTCGCCATTAACACGAGCTACACGCACTTCTGAAATAGGACATTCAAATGGAATATCTGAGCATGCCAAAGCGCAAGAAGCTGCAAAACCGGCGAGAGCATCCGGTTGGTCCACACCATCCGCAGAGAATAGTATAACATTGACATAAACCTCTGCATGAAAATCTGCCGGGAAAAGCGGCCTCAACGCGCGGTCTACCAGTCGGCATGTTAGGATTTCATTGTCACTTGCCTTACCTTCGCGCTTGGTAAAACCGCCGGGAAAGCGTCCCGCTGCGGCGTATTGTTCTCTATACTCAACCTGCAAAGGCATAAAATCTGTTCCGGGAACTGCATCTTTTGCGGCACAAACAGTGGCCAATAACACTGTATTGCCCATGCGAAGCATGCATGAGCCATCGGCCTGTTTTGCCACTTTCCCGGTCTCGATGCTGATGGTTCTGCCATCAGGCAACGATACTGTTTTTGTAATTACGTTCATCTAAATCTTAAAATATCTGTGATATACATCAAAAAATCTCGGCAAAGATAATGCAAATCAACTGAATAACAAAATTAAAGCTTATTAATTAAGGTTTTATCACTATTTGTAATAATATCTTAACCCCATAAACATACAATTACAAATGCAATAATCAATCAAATCAGGTATCAACAAATGTTATGTGAATTATAGTTTAACCTCCTGTTATCTATAATTATCACTATCCGACAATCTTTATTTTCTATTGACTTTTTATCCACATTCTCAAAGCTTGTCTCACCGAACGCAGACCAAAATGTTCCGTATGAATATCATCCGGAGCTATCCACAGACATTCTGCAGCATCATCCATAGCCTTAACAGCCGATTCGTCTACTACCTTACAATTAAAAAACAAATCAAGAGTAGGTATTTCAAGACCTGAAAACCTATAGATATTAGGCATACTGAATACATAATGTACATAATCGACCTTAAGATTGGTCTCTTCCAACACCTCACGACGTATTGCCTCCTCTGCCGTTTCCTGAGGGTCAACAAAGCCTCCGGGAAGATCAAGTGTACCTTTTGCCGGTTCCAGTTTACGTCTTTCTACAAGCAATTCTCCCTTTGAATTGGTTATAAATGCCGCTACGGCAGCCGAAGAGTTCATAAACAGTTCGAAACCACACTTCTCACATTTCTTGCTCTTGGGCGAATTGACCTTAAATTGCTGGCTTCCGCATATAGGACAATAGCGAAACTTGTCTAACATATTCATAACAACCTTTTTATCTTCATTAAATTCTTTACGCTTGCAATATTACAAAAAAATAATTACTTTTGCAGAAACACATAAAAATATTTTAACCGCTCCTACAATTATGCTTAACACACATTCATTACGTCTTTTTTTAGTTGTTGCATTTACAGTTTTGTGTTTCCCTGTTTGGGCACAACAGAAATATGAACTTGACTTATGGAATGGTAAACCTGATATAAAAAGCGACGACAACTCCGATACAGCCAAAGTTTGGGTTTATCTTCCCAAAAAAGAAGAGGCCGTAGGCCGTGCCGTAATAATATGTCCCGGAGGCGGTTACAAGCATCTTGCCATGAATCATGAAGGCCACGATTGGGCGCCGTTCTTCAATAATATGGGCATTGCTGCTATTGTTTTGAAATACCGTATGCCCAATGGCAATAAAGACATACCCATATCCGATGCAGAAGAAGCTATCAGAATGGTACGTCGCAACGCCACAAAATGGGGAATAAACACTAAGGACATCGGCATCATGGGCTCATCTGCAGGAGGACATTTGGCTTCTACTGTCGCCACACACGCAAAAGGCGACGCAAAACC
>JBJFGK010000013.1:0-5899 GCA_051892655.1 Prevotella sp.
ACTCTACCCTCAATACCGTTTTCTGCAGCGACAACAGGATATTTCATGTTCTCACGCAACCAACGGTTCAAAGCTGAAGGTCCGCCCGGGAAAGAAGGAGCTTCTTCTACAACGTCGAAGACCTTGTTCTCTTCTTCATGCTTTGGCGGTTCCGGCTGTGCGATTTCCTGCTCAGCCTTTAGCACTGTACCTTGATCGGAATTACCTTTTACATCAAAAGCACCAATTGCGGTATTTGTTTTCTGAAGGTCTTCCTGAGATTTCATTTCCTCTTCAGGCTTAACTTCAGAGTCTTTCTTTATGACCGGAGCAGTGAACTTAATAGAACTCTTAACCTGTTCTACCACTTTCTTCTGCTCTACAACAACCGGTTCTTTCTTCTTAACCTCTGCTTTCTTCTTCGCCTGCTCGATCATGGAGAGGTTTACCTCCTGCGTATTGGCAACGTGTCTGTTTGCTTCAATAGCATTATTGATAGCCAATCCTACAAATAAGAGTACAGCAAGGAAGAACAAAATAATGATAGACCAAAGATTTCTCTTGGAAGTACCTTTACGAAGCACATAGGCACCGTAGGCTTGGTTACGTCCTTGAAAAACAAGTTCAGTCCAATCATTGGATACCAAATCTATTTTTGCCATTGTCTTAATCTTTTTTTAATGTTAATCATCATTTAAGATTACTTGATTCCTTTCTTCTGAAGCAGAGCCTCATCATCAGGATTAATCTTGTCGATGACATACTTGCCTATACTGCATATCTGCATTTCATCGAGAGCGTCAACAACATTCTTGTAAGATGCTGTATCAGTAGCCTTGATAATTACGGTAATGGTAGGTACTTCTTTACCTTCAAGCTTACCATTCTTTATCTTATCAAGTTCCCTGTTGTATATACTATCAGGCCATTGCTCGGGATGAGCCAATTTCTTGGCATCAAGATCCATCTTGGCTTTCATAATATCTGCTACAGGAACCGAACCGTCTTCTGTCTGCAATTCGATAAGAACCTTACGAAGACCTTTGCTGCCCCATGTTGTCTCTATCATACGAGAGGGTTCATCATAAGCAGGAAGGCCATGTACATAATAAACCTTATCGTTACCACATACATATATAGTAACAGTCTGTGAAGCTTTTGCCGCTACTTTATCATTCTGATTTACATTCTCATCGTTACTCGGCATGGTAAGCTGCATTGTATTCGGCTTACTCAAAGAGGTACACAACATGAAGAACGTGATAAGAAGCATCATCATGTCCACCATAGGTGTGAAGTCTACGCGGACATTAACCTTCTTTTGTCTGCTTGCTTTCTGTTTTGCCATGTCTTAGTCCTCCTGCTTTTTTAAAGATGTGATGAGGTAATAACGGTTTTCGCTCATGTCTTGAAGTTCAGACATAACCTTCTTGACAACCTTATAAGGTGTGTCAGCATCGGCTTTGAGCGCAATCTTCATATCCGGGCCATTATTGTCGCGTGCAGCCTGCACCCACAATTGGAATTCGCTCATTCCTTTTTGGCCGTTACTTTCAATACTATCGGTTGGAATACCTTTAGTAGCCATATATTCATTCAACTTCGTCTCGTCTAATGACAACAGAATCGGAAGTTCTTCAACAGGCACACCGATATTGGTTGCTGTACGGAACGTCTCAAGCTGCTTGCCATTCAACTGTACACCGAACTGATCGGTCATTGAAGTCAGCACGTTAGTGAAGTCGCCCGGCTTGTCCATACCAAGGAACACCTTACCCTCCTTGTCAATAAGAATTGACAAGACATTGGTTTCAGGCACCTTAGTCTCCATAATAGAGCCCGGAGTATTAACCTTCACTGCTTCATTCTTCACAAATGTTGATGTCAACATGAAGAAAGTCAGCAGGAGGACCATCACGTCGCTCATAGGAGTCATGTCTATCCAGACGTCCGCCTTCTTAATTTTTACTTTACCCATAGTGATAAAAAATTTAAAGGGTTAGTAAAATTAAGCCTCGTCTGTGTGATTTGCTTCGTATGTCTGAGCAATGGTGTAACCAACTTCGTCGAGAGCGTATGTCAGCTTGTCGATCTTGTTTGAATAGTAGTTATAAGCGATAACGGCGCACCAAGAAGTCAAAATACCGGATGCTGTGTTAACGAGGGCCTCAGAGATACCTTCAGACAGAGCGAGAGAGTCGCCACCACCACCTGATGCCAAAGCTGCGAATGAACGGATCATACCGACAACGGTTCCGAACAAAGCGGTAAGTGTACCAAGCGTTACGAGAGTTGCAAGAATAGGCATATTCATCTGAAGAGTAGGCATCTCAAGCTGAGTTGCTTCCTCGTGAGCCTGCTGTATTTTTGCAATCTTCTGAGCTTTTTTCATTCCTGGAGTAGCTTCCATTTCTTTATATGCGCGAAGAGAAGCACCAACAACATTAGCTACAGTTCCTCTTTGATCATCACAAAGTTTCTGTGCCTTTGCAAAATCGTTTGCATTGAGAGCAGCCTTAATGCTTGCTACGAATTTTGGAAGTTTACCTTTTCCAAACGCTGTGTTGAGTGCGAACCAACGCTCGATGCTCAATGCGATAACGGTAAACAAAAGAGTGATGATGACAGGAACGACGATACCACCCTTGTAGATTGTACCAAGAAGGCTTCCGTCCTTAACTGCGTTTGCAGGATCTCCACCCTGGAAGTTGTCAGGATTACCGAGCACGAACTTGTAAACCAGAACGGCTGCGACGAAACAGAAAACGATTACCCAAATTGCTGCTTGGATACCTTGGAAGCCCGTCTTTTTCTTGGGGGCTGCCTTTGCTTGTGTAGTTGCCATAATTTTGAATTTAAATTTTAGTTATTAATAATTTAAGTTATAAAGATTCGTCTAAATGACCATATTTATAATCAAAGGTGTTAATCATAGATAAAACATAGATGCCGATACAACAGCACAAAGATAACAATTAATAGAAAATAAAAGGGATGATTAAGGAGTTTTAACAGAGTTTTTTGATACAAAACCATTATTTATGATTTATCCGATTAATTTGATTTACCATATCTAAAACGCCACATGAAGCAATCTATCTGTATATCGCTGCATTTTACGGATGCAGACATTACTTCACATTTTTGGTTGTAACTCTATATTTCCTCAACAAAAGCGAACTACTTAAGAGCCGCCAGAGTCTCTTTAATTCTTCTCATTGCCTCTCGAATGTTCTCATCACTTGTTGCATAACTCATTCTGAAACAATCAGTATCGCCGAAAGCATCTCCTGCCACAGTAGCGACATGTCCTTTCTCAAGAAGATACATGGCAAAGTCTGTAGAATTGTTTATCATGGTTGTGCCATCTGTTTTTCCAAAAAAGCTGCTGCATTTAGGGAACAAATAGAAAGCGCCTTGTGGCGTATTGACTTCAAGTCCGGGAATATCTTTTGCAAGTTCAACAATAAGATTACGTCTGCGTTCAAAGGCTTGGCGCATCTGCTCCACACAGTCCTGAGAAGCGACATAAGCTTCCACTGCTGCTTTTTGACTTACAGAACAAGGACCACTTGTATATTGGCCTTGAAGTTTATTGCAACCTTTAACGATCCATTCCGGCGCCGCAATATAGCCAATACGCCATCCTGTCATTGCGTAAGCCTTAGACACACCATTAACAATGATTGTCCTGTCTTTCATACCTGCGACATGTGCTATGCTGCAATGACGGCCTGTATAATTGATATGCTCATATATTTCATCCGCCAAAACAAACAGGTCTTCATGACATTTGATGACTTCCGCCAATGCTTCTAATTCCGATGCCGTATATACACTACCGGTAGGATTACTCGGAGAACAAAGAATAATCATTCTTGTCTTGGCTGTTATCGCTTTCTCCAACTGTTGCGGAGTCATCTTGAAATCCTGATCGAAACCTGCCTCAACAATAACAGGCTCTCCGCCGGCAAGTTTTACCATTTGAGGATAACTGACCCAATACGGAGCCGGTATTATTACCTCATCTCCTTCATTTATGAGAGCCATTATGGTATTACAAACACTTTGTTTTGCACCATTGGACACAAGAATCTCGTTAACCGAATAGTCAAGACCGTTTTCTTTCTTAAGCTTTGCAACGATAGCCTCTCTAAGATCAAGATATCCCGGAACAGGAGAATATCGTGAGAAATTATCATCTATAGCCTTTTTTGCTGCATTCTTTATATGATCCGGTGTATTGAAATCCGGTTCACCAACACTCATATTGATAACGTCTATTCCTTGTGCTTTCATCTCATTACTTTTCTGAGACATTGCAAGGGTTGCTGAAGGTGCAAGCCTGTTAAGGCGATTTGACAATTGTACCATTTGCTAAATTTGTTCTAAAAATCAGTTTTTAACAATAAAGTCTACGTTTATACTTTTGGGATATAATATCCTTTCTAAAGAAAACGAGCCTTTTTTAAATTATCTATAACAACTGCAAAAGTAAAAAAAATATTCATTTAGGAAAATAAATAATAGAATAAATTATAAATTCATCGTTTACAGATTAAGCGTATGCCCCATTCTGTCTTTTTTAGTCTTGAGATATTTATAATCATACTCATTGGGTTTTATTTCTATCGGCACATTTTCTATAATCTCAAGACCATAGGCTTCCAAGCCAACACGTTTGGTTGGGTTGTTTGTAAGAAGTCTCATTTTATGAACACCAAGTTGCCTGAGCATCTGTGCGCCACAGCCGTAGTCACGCTCATCCGGCTTAAAGCCTAAATGAACATTAGCATCAACGGTGTCATATCCTTCTTCTTGTAGTTTGTATGCTTCTATTTTATTCATCAAACCGATACCACGTCCTTCTTGCTGCATGTATATAAGGACTCCTTTCCCCTCTTTTTCTATCATTTCCATCGCTTTGTGCAATTGCTGTCCACAATCACAACGTTTGCTTCCAAATATATCCCCAGTTGCACAAGACGAATGTACCCTGACGAGAATTGGCTCTTCAGGCTCCCACTCACCTTTAATCAATGCCATATGTTCCAAGCCGCTACTTGTCTGACGGAATGGTATAAGTTTAAAATCGCCATATTCTGTCGGCATATTCACTTTCTTACCGATAGAAATAAGTGTTTCGTTTTTCAATCTATAAGATATCATATCTTTAATAGATATCACTTTCAAATCATGTTTCTTGGCAAATTCAATCAGTTCAGGAAGACGTGCCATTGTCCCGTCTTCATTCATAATTTCCATTAGCGCACCGGCAGGATAAAGACCGGAAAGTTTGCATAGGTCTATGGCAGCTTCAGTATGCCCACTACGACGGAGCACTCCGTTGTCTTGTGCATAAAGAGGATTAACATGTCCCGGTCGGCCAAAAGTATAAGACGTGGACGATGGATCTGCCAGAGCCTTAATCGTCTCGGCTCTGTCATGCGCCGACACTCCGGTAGAACATCCGTCAAGCTTGTCTATCGTTACAGTAAAAGGAGTTCCGAGAACAGACGTATTTTCTTCAACTTGTCTCGGAAGATCAAGTTCTTCGCAACGGCTTATAGTTATTGGTGCACACAATACGCCACGAGCATATTTCAACATAAAATTGACTTTTTCTGCAGTAATTTTTTCCGCTGCAATTATAAGGTCGCCTTCATTCTCGCGGTCTTCATCATCAACAACTATAACAAACTTACCTTCTTTAAAATCCGATATCGCTTCTTCGACTGTATTGATCTTCAACTTTTCCATATTCAATATATACCTTATTATATTATATCTAATCTTGACAAGCTGCAACAAATAGACTCATTGGAAAATACTATCATTGCTCTTGTAACACACGTATTCTTGAGATTATCAATTCATTTGTCTGTTTAACTGTTTTCAAATCATGATATAACCTTAATCT
>JBJFGK010000014.1:0-1548 GCA_051892655.1 Prevotella sp.
GGGAAATGTATATGCCCGTAGCACCTACTTTCTTGACACGCTGTCCGGAAATATTATAAAGCTTATCATCATCTGATATACCGTACGTTCCGTAGAGCACTTCTTCAAGACCGGTAGATATATCTTCATCATCGCCGAAGATAAACCTGATACCCTTTGTGCCTGTAGAAAGACCTATATTAACGTCACTTACGACCTTCTCTGCCGGCAACCAAGCGCGATAAGGATTAAGCTCCGAACCTGTGTACTTGTAGAATCCGAGACCATAGGTCTTGTTTGAGAGTACATAACAGTTGTGATTAACAGATGATATTGGCGAATCGGTGGCATTACCTTCAAGGATAGTTGGCACATCTTCGCTGTGTGAAGTGCCCTTGAAGACATAGTCACCAACCGGACCATATACGACATATCCCTTTTCCTTTGTAAGGATATTTACAGGAGTAAGAGTCATGTAGTAGTCGTTAATCTTTTCTGTGTCAGTTGTCTTGTTATGAGCCGTTGCGGCATAGACTTTGATACCCTCCGGTGTCTTTGCGTTATATGGAAGACATATTGTACTCCAGCCATAAGGCTCTCCGTCAACAACAAGATTGCCGAGTTGTTTGATAGAAAGTGTGTAACGCTTTATCTCTTGATAATAGATCGGTGCTGTCGGTGCGCCTAAACCACCATATTGATTAGCTGCACGCACACAATAAGTACCTGTTCCGAGAGAGAGTTGGTCAAGACTGATGCTCGTCTCCGTAATGTTTGCCTTATATACCCACTTGTCATTCTCCTTCTTAAATATAAAGTAACAGAGGGCATTTGGATGAGCCTGCCATTGCAAACGGTCATCATCGGTCTCTATTTGGTCATCCCATAGGACACTATTCACAGGATCGTAAGTCGCAGGATCGCCCGATTTGGCATCCAACTGCTGTGTGCGTTCCTGTGGAGTGAATGAATCAGAGCCTCCAAGTACATTCTGAATAGTGTATTTTGATGCGTCAGCATCGTTCATCACACAGTCGTCAGAGCCTGCCGCCGGAGAACAAAGAGCCAAAGAACGCGCGCCGAGAGACAAAACAGTACCATCGGCAGTCATACTATGGTTCTCGTGGAAACGTAGAACAGCACCTGCGGTCATCGGAGACCAACCTTGATCTTTCGGCAATACGCCCATTTTGGTATTAATAAAGGTACATGCCGGAGACTTGTCATTATTACTTGCCCACGGACGTGCCAAAGTCCATGTCTTGTCTTTAAGACTTTCTGTCTGTGAAAGAGGAATTTCAGGAACGACATTACAGTCTTTGAATACATATCCCCACTGCTGCGTATTTTCTTGAGACGGTGCCGCAAGGTTGTTACCGGAACGGTCGCGAATAACAAGATCGCACTTTTCAAACCATATATTACCGTCACCGCAGAGCCAATCGACAACACCGCCGATAGCACAATTCTCAAAATAGCCGCGATAGTTATCATTAGCATTTGAAGAATAGTATGTATCTTGCCAGCTCATCATAGAAACATTCTTCATAACCGTGCGCTGACCTTGAT
>JBJFGK010000015.1:0-1526 GCA_051892655.1 Prevotella sp.
TGCTTCAACTTCTTCGTCTGTAGCCTGATAGCTGAATGAAGCGCGTGATGAAGTGTCTATGAGATTTCCTTCGGGTGTTAGGTTCTTGTATTCGCATAAAGAGCTCTTGGCTCCATTACTGTTCCAATCCTGCCAACCGAGCGTATTTATATGTGAGCCTAATTTGCAGCCAATGAACATTGCTCCTCCTTTTGCTTTCCACGGACGACCTAAATAATATGCTCCGTTGCTTACGCCGCTTTCGGCTGTTATGTTGCAATTTCTGAAAAACAGTCCCGGATAGAATGCTGAAGTGCTTAAAGACGGATTGAGAGCTCTTGTCATAGGCATGCTGCTTTCTGCCGGTGCTGTAATATATCCGCCTCCTTTTACGCAAAGAATTTCACAATTTTCAAACCATTCCAATCCGCCGTCGTAAATGAAATCCGTTGCACCTGATATCTTGCAATTCGTAAAATAACCTCTTGAAGCCACATTTGACTTGTATGTGTCTTGATATCCGCTAAGAATACAATTGTTGAAAATGTGTGCGTCTCCTGCTGTAAACAGAGCTTCCGCCTGTCCTACATTGCCGCTGGTGTTACGTATGGTGAGGTTTTCTGCATAGAAACAACTTGTATAGACATTGAGTGCAGCACAGTCGTTATATGTGTTTGATGAATTACCTCCTCTATCAACAGAAGATGTCAATATTGTTGTTTCCTTGTTCTCGCCGATGAGGCTTATAAATTTGTTCTTGTTGTCTTTTGTTCCGCAATAGATATTTTCATCATATACTCCTGGACGAATATATATAAGACCTCTCGAACCGTCAGGTATGGAGTTAATAGCCGCTTGTATTGTTGTAAAGTCTCCATTACCGGCTTGGTCAACGGTGGCAATTACAACAGGAGCGTTTGCGTCAGGTGCTGTTACATCTTCGGGTGTATCTCCAGAACCTCCTCCCAAGTCGGAAATTTCACCGACATCTCCAACGGGATTATCTTTCGCATATTGAGCTTGTTCGGCTGTAATTTCGTTTCCGAATATCTGTACCTTGTGAAGACGAGCAGCTTGACACCAAGTAAGTGATCCTATTTTTGAGAATATGTCGCTTTGTACAGATGGAGTGGTCTCTCCATCCCATATTCTCCAACGTATGGATACATCATTGGCATTGATAACATTTTCCATAAAGTAGCCTTGATCGCTAAACATAGTATATCCACTCTTATGCTTGTCCGAGCCCATCCATACAAGTGGAGTCCAATCGCCGTCACCTATCTTTATGTCACACTTTATTCCGCGTCCCCAAGATGTGTTAGACCATGCCCATTGTATGCGTTCTACGTATGGTATATGGTCTATCTCCACCCAACCGAGACGCTCATTCGGATCATCACCTTTAACAAGGTCGCGACACATTTGTACGAACCCGGCTTCTCCGTAAATAGGATTGCCGTTAGTATCATATTTAATGTTGTCTTCTATATATTTAGTGTGTCCTGCTACGGTCCAATTGTTAAAGTTCGTAGTCGCATTGCCGG
>JBJFGK010000016.1:0-5720 GCA_051892655.1 Prevotella sp.
CCTATAGACAATATTGTCGCTAACGCTACAAACATTTGGCTATAGGCAATTTTTGTATTAATATTAATAATGTACAAATAATAATATAACTCTATAGTTTTAATAAAACAGATTTTATATAAATTGTATGAATATTCCGTAGGCGCATATATTTTATAAAAAACTTGTCCAGTTCAAATAAAAATCGTAATTTCGCAACGTAAAAAACAGGAATATTGTTACAAACATAATAAAAATAAGAACAATCAAATGAAGAAGTACAACTTTAATGCAGGTCCTTCAATGCTTCCACGCGAAGTAATTGAGAACACGGCGAAGCAGATTTTAGACTTCAACGGTAGCGGTCTCTCACTTGCAGAGATCAGCCACAGAGCAAAAGATTTTCAACCGGTAGTTGACGAGGCTGAAGCCCTTGTAAAGGAATTGCTTGACATTCCGGAGGGTTATTCCGTATTATTCCTTGGCGGTGGCGCTTCGCTTGAGTTCTGTATGGTGCCTTACAACTTCCTTATTAAAAAGGCTGCATACCTGAATACCGGTACATGGGCAAAGAAAGCCATGAAAGAAGCAAAGCTGTTTGGTGAAGTGGTTGAAGTGGCTTCTTCCGCAGACGCTAACTTTACATTTATCCCCAAAGGTTGGAGTGTACCTGCAGACGTTGATTATTTGCATATTACAACTAACAATACCATTTATGGTACTGAGATGCGTAAGGACCTTGATGTTCCGGTACGCCTCATTGCCGATATGTCATCAGATATTTTCAGCCGTCCGGTAGATGTCGCTAAATATGACTGCATATACGCAGGTGCCCAGAAAAACCTCTCTATGGCCGGTGTTACAATAGTAATTGTAAAAAATGATGCACTTGGCAAGGTTGAACGCAAAATTCCGACAATGCTCGACTACCGCACACATGTGGAAAAAGGCTCAATGTTTAACACACCTCCTGTAGTACCTATTTATACTGCAATGGAAAATCTGCGTTGGATAAAGGCAAACGGAGGTGTTGCTGCAATGGACAAACGGGCTAACGAACGTGCGGAAATGTTGTATGCTGAAATAGACCGCAACAAATTGTTCAAAGGTACAGTGGCTGAAGAAGACAGATCTCTGATGAATATATGCTTCGTTATGAATGAGGAATATGCTGAACTTGAAAAACCATTCTTTGAGTTTGCAACATCAAAAGGTATGGTCGGCATAAAGGGTCATCGCTCTGTTGGAGGTTTCCGCGCAAGTTGCTACAACGCACAGACAATGGAAGGCGTTAAGGCTCTTGTTGATGCAATGAAAGAATTTGAGACAAATAACTAAAAGACTATAAAAAGATGAAGAAGGAGAACCATGTTCTCCTTCTTTTGATTGTCAATAAAATATAAATCAAATCATGAAAGTATTAGTAGCTACAGAAAAACCTTTTGCGGCAGCTGCCGTTAATGGAATAAGAAAAGAAGTAGAAGAAGCAGGCAATGAATTAGTGTTGCTTGAGAAATATACTGACAAGCAGCAGCTTCTTGATGCTGTAAAAGATGCCGATGCAATGATTATCAGAAGTGATAAGGTTGATGCTGAGGTTCTTGACGCTGCAAAACAACTGAAAATCGTTGTACGCGCAGGTGCAGGATATGATAATATTGACTTGGAAGCCGCAACTGCTCATAATGTCGTTGCGGAAAACACACCGGGACAAAACTCAAATGCAGTAGCAGAGCTTGTGTTCGGTATGTTGGTATATGCAGTACGCAATTTCTATAACGGCAAAGCCGGTTCAGAAATAATGGGTAAGAAACTCGGAATACTTGCTTTCGGTAACGTCGGTCGCAACGTAGCACGTATTGCCAAAGGTTTCGGAATGGAGGTTTATGCTTACGATGCATTCTGCCCTAAAGATGTAATAGAAGCTGCAGGTGTAAATGCTGTAGATTCACAAGACGAATTATTTGAAACATGTGATGTTGTTTCACTGCATATTCCTGCAACACCTGAAACACGCCAAAGCATCAATCATGACCTTGTTGCAAAGATGAAGAAAGGCGGTGTACTTGTAAATACAGCACGTAAGGAAGTTATTGACGAACAGGGTTTGATTGCATTGATGACCGAGCGTCAAGATTTGAAATATGTAACAGACATCAAACCTGATGCTGACGCTGAATTCACAAAGTTTGAAGGACGCTATTTCAGCACGCCTAAGAAAATGGGTGCACAGACAGCAGAGGCAAATATCAACGCTGGTATTGCTGCCGCAAAACAGATAAATGCTTTCTTCAAAGACGGCTGCACAAAATTTCAAGTTAACAAATAACATACTTTTGTATTTCAATTGATATCATTACGATTGATAAATTAATTATAATAAAGGTCTGGTTGTAAAATCAAGACCTTTATTTTATTATATATATTCCATTTTTGTATGCAATAGATGAATAAAACACTACAAAATGAGGTATCATTATTTTTGGCAAAGTCATTCCTTTAATGTCAAATTAGGTAATATTTTATTTTTTCAATAAATGTCTTAAAGGAGATAATTATGTTACATCCAATTTATGCGTAAGAGTTTCTGTAAGAAATTTTGCATGCAATACTTACCTCTCTATAAAAATAAAAAGTTTGAAAACATCTGTCACTGTCACAGATAATTATTATTTTTTTGATTATCATCATATTACGAATTTGCAACTGTGACAGTAGTTTCTAAAAACGGTGATTTGCCCCATAATAAACACTTTTTTTTGAATAGATGTGCGCTATTTTACGTGCTCATTTTTGTAAAAATCCGTAAATATATAATATTTTCAACTAGTTTTAGGGTTAGAAAGGTGTAATTTTTACCATTTTGGACTGCAAATTAAGATATGTTAAGTTGCTTTTTTAGTGGTTAGGTCTCACATGTGGGTGTATAAACATTTATTGACACAGTTGTGTCTTTGCATTGAACAATTGTTCAAACGCAATATACACTTGTGTCAACGGCTCCGAACAGTTGTGTCAAAGATAATTAGTTCATTAAAAGTGTTGTATTAAGAATGTTTGTTAGTGTCCTAATCACTTCAAATAATCAATATTAGATAAAGAAAAACTAATAATTGTGTAATTTTTACACAAAAATATTTTGCGGTTTAAATTATACTTTATATCTTTGTGGCGTAATTATAACACATGTATATTATGGTAACAATTCATAAGACTGAAAATAAGATGAAATACTGTTATAAGTATCCTCATCCTAGTGTGGCAACAGATTGTGTAATATTCGGCTTTGACGGTACAAAATTAATGGTGCTTTTGGTTAAAAGAGGTGTTGAGCCTTACATAGGACGGTGGGCTTTTCCGGGAGGATTTATGAAAATGGACGAGAGTGCAGAAGAATGTGCATTAAGAGAATTGCAGGAGGAGACCGGATTGAAAGGGGCTTATATACGACAGTTCCATACTTTTACCGCTCCGGAGCGTGATCCACGTGAAAGAATCATTACTATCGCTTATTATGCTTTGGTTAAAATTCAAGACGTAAAAGGTGGTGACGATGCTGCTGATGCACGCTGGTTTGCACTTGACGAAGTACCACAGTTGGCTTTCGACCACGACCAAATACTCAGAAAAGCGGAACAGGCGTTACGCCAACAAATACATTTTGAACCTGTTGGCTTTGAACTTCTACCGGAGAAATTTACTTTCAAAGAACTGCAAAATCTCTACGAAGCAATACTAAACGTGCGTTTCGACCGCCGAAACTTCTACAATAAGATGAAGAGGTTGGAAATGCTTGAACAGATGGACGAGACGGTCAATCCGTCGAAAAAGAAAGAGGCGTTTCTCTTCAGCTTCAATAAAGCTAAATATGATGAATTGAAGCAAAAAGGATTCAGATTGGAGTTTTGACAATGATAATCAACAATATGTTACATCTAGATTTCAAACGACTGACGGATAAGTATGGTGAAGTTATTGCACAAATCAGGAAGAATGCACACAATCTTCATGAACATGTTAACCAAACATATGACAAAGTTCATACATACGGATTTCATCTTGATATGGTTGCCGATACAGTTCAGAAGTATGGATACACTGTCTGCGACAATGAGGATGATATTGTTCCGTTATTCTTCGGTGCATTTTACCATGACAGTATGGAAGATGCCCGTCAGACCTACAATGATGTGAAGAACATTGCCGAACAATGGATGAATAGTGAACAGGTTCTGACGGCCGCAGAGATATTATATGCACTGACCAATGAAAAAGGACGTACACGTGCTGTACGACATTCGTTATACAATTCCAGAGAAAATAGTTAAAAGGATAGAGGAAATGATTAATGGATAGATAATATAACAAATCAAACAAATACATACGATGCTAGGAGCAATCATAGGCGACATCGTGGGCAGTACCCGCGAGTGGCGCAACATTAAGACTGAGGATTTTGAACTGGTTCCCAATGGAAGCCGGTTCACGGACGACACGGTGATGACTCTTGCCGTTGCAGAATGGCTGATGACCGACCCGGAGCATCGCCAGGAGACATTGGTGTCATGTATGCAGCAGTTGGGAAGGAAATACCCTTATGCCGGCTACGGCAAGATGTTCTCGCAGTGGCTGATGAGCGACAATCCGCAGCACTACAACAGTTTTGGCAATGGTTCTGCCATGAGTGTGAGTCCCATAGGTTTGTATGCCAACTCTCTTGAAGAGGCATTGGAGTTGGCACGCATTACGTCTTCCGTCTCCCATAACCATCCCGAGGGCATCAAAGGTGCACAAGCCATAGCTGGGTGCGTTTATCTGAAAAAGACCTGCCCTTTATGTGCAGAGGACGAGATAATGACTTTTGTCACGGAAAATATAGGCTATAATCTCAACTTCAAACTGGAGGACATACGTGACGCATACGGCTTTGACGTGACCTGCCATGGAAGTGTTCCTATTGCCATCAAGGCTTATCTTGAAAGAAGCGGTTATCATGCTGAGAAGGCGTTGCGACTTGCCATTTCCATGGGTGGCGATTCTGACACCATCGGAGCCATGACTGCCTCCATTGCAGGAGCACAACGCTTCAGCGTGATTGGCGGTGGTTTCAGCGAAGAACTTGTCAACCAATGCCGTGTGCTGCTTCCGGCAGATTTGCTCGACATCAACGACCGCTTTGAGGCTTTTGTCAGCCGTCCATTGCATCAGTCCTATTATATAGGTAGGTATTTGTTCGCAGGTGAATATCCTGGGGACAAGTATGAGGAACTGGCTAAAGTAAAGCTAAAAAGAATTCATCACTTTGGCGTACGTCATTTTGTTGACCTCACCGAAGAGGGCGAACTACGGCCTTATCGCCAACTGTTGCCCAATGACACCACCTATCTGCGATTCCCCATACGGGATGTGGATGTGCCTAAGTCGGTAGAGGCTGTACATCAACTCATTGACAAGATGGAATACTTGATACAGCAAAACGGATATACCTACATGCATTGTTGGGGAGGTGTTGGGCGTACTGGTACCATAGTGGCGTGCTATGAAGCACGACAGATGGAAGAACCTACATTAGAGAAGGTACTAACCGCTATGCGAAACAATTTCTCGAAAATGCCTAAAGCTTCACATCGCAAGTCTCCTGAGACACAGGAGCAGATAGATTTCGTGCGCCAGTTTGTGGAGAGCTGCAAGCAAAGAAAGGATTATCTGAAGTTGAGGACAAAAGACCGCATCCGTGGCTG
>JBJFGK010000017.1:0-5681 GCA_051892655.1 Prevotella sp.
ACAGAAGTAAATATAGGTGAAAGTGGAGGAGATATAGACAATAGCAGATACGCTATGCTTGACCGATATAACACCTACACCATTGACCTTACAATAGAATATGTTCAAGGACCTGATATTTCTGGAAACATTACTATTGAAAACTGCGCTCTTCCGGGTGAGGTAATACGTTTGAAGAAAGATAAGGTTGTCATTGATGCCGACGATTCTTTCTCGGCAAACGGTTACTATTGGCGTATAGGAAAAGACTTCAATTCTTCTGATACATGGATTGTTGACGGTACGGCTACCCAATATGATGTTTATAAAGTTGGAGATGATAAGGGCGAAGGATTGTTTGCCGGATGTTATTATAACAGTACGGAAGACTATCTTGATGTTCCGGCCTATTATTTCATGAACGGATATAAGGTACAGTTGGGTGTTACAATGAATCGTCTTGACGAAATATTCTCAGCTCCGATGCTTGACAGCGACAAACTTGTGGTACACAACTTCCACCAAATGGATCCTCATGCTGCCGGTGTAAACCTCCGTCTTTCTGAAGCTGTGGCACGTGCAAAATCTGAATCGACAACATTCGCCCAACCGCGTATCTATATCAGCGATCAGAAAGATATTAAGGCTTTCACGCAGTTTGTTGATACAATCGGAGCTCCCGACCTGATATATGAGGTTAAGATAGGTAGTGAGACAATTGAAGTACCTCGCTATGGTGAGTATGCACAGTTCGTCTTCCAGAACGATATAACTGTTCCTGATGACTTCCAGAAGGCACAACTCTTCAAGGGCATCATTCATGGTAATGGTAATGTCATTTCCGGAATTTCAAAGGATGGTAACTTTATCAACACCAATGAAGGCAAGATTTATAATCTCGGCTTGGCAAGCGGTTCTTTGGCTGAAACAAATAACGGCGAATACCATTGCTGCTTTGAATACAAGCCGGCAACGGGAAGTGCTCCGGTTGTATATCGACTCAATGGTGATAAATATGAAGGCTACACCTATGAAGACTTCCTGTATGGAAAGGTGGCTTACGACCTCAACCAGTATTATCTTGAAGCTCGTAATCAACTTGCTGACAATGACAATTTGCAATATGTCAAAGACTATTTCGCTAATGGTGACTATCAGTATGCTCTTCGTAAGGATGAACTGACAAACAATGTTACGGGTATCAAATACCTGCGTACCGGTAGCGGTACAGCTATCTATCCTAACTATGGCAACTATGAGACTCGTCACGACAAGACGCATACTATCGACAGCCCTCGTGCGCAAGGCTATGTGGCTGCCCATGCTGCAACAGAAGAAGAGGTAGCCGAAGGCAAGGCTTCTTCGGTAGGCGATATGATAGCAGAATCAAGAACCGGCAACTATATGCCGCTCTTCAATGAGGCGGCTCATGAAGGAGAGACACAAGTAACCAATACTGAAATGATGAACGACTACCTCTTCTGGGGACAGTCATTGCAGATTACACCTGACGCTTATCCTTCATGCTTGTTGTCTAACCAGGTAAGTGACATGACAAACAGGGTTTACCGTGCTGCCGGTTACTATCGCGATACCAATCTCGGTACATATCATCACAACGCTTTCAAACGTGAAAGCACAATGATGGGGTCTTATGTCTATATACCTTCTACTACAGCTATTGACTTCACATGCAAGAATGATATGGCAAAGGCTGTAGGTTATAACGCAAATGGTATCTATTATGCACCTATAAAAGACATGTCTTCTACATATAGCAAGCTCTTCGTCAAGAGCGGTGTTTCAAGAAACCTTCTTGTCTATACTCCTGACAATAATGAAGAAAGTAACACTGATGTCTATGATGCCGTTTATCCGTATAACTATGGTGAGACAACCAACGAAGCTGAAATACAGTTGCATCACATCATTGTAAAGGATGAAAATGCTTCTACATCATATCTGCACCTTGTTGAGCGTGCCGACGATAGTGATGACAACAATGATTTCTGTGCACCGATAGAGTTTACTGTTACTGAAAAGGCATGGTACACGAGACAACCGGCTTATTATTCAGAGACAGGCAATGATGCATGGGAAGGTATTTGTTTGCCGTTTACCGTTCAAAAGGCAGAAGCAAGCCTCAACGGAGAAATCACCCACTTCTATGGCACGGCTCCGGATAATACAGATCCGGCTGACAACCATTGGAACCTGCACCATGAATATTGGTTGCGTGGTTTGACAGAGGTAAATGAGGCCGGAGACAAAGCGACCTTCAAGCGTCCGGGTACCGGTCTATTTGAGTACGCAGCGATGACACCTGTCTCTTATACGTTCTCTAATGATTTCTTTGTCAATACTTACGGTACTCAGAACTATAACTACGATGCCAACAGCTATTATGCACAAGAGCATACATGGACAGACTATCTGCCGTTGACGGCGAGCGTACCTTATATAATGAGCTTGCCGGGAAAGAGTTTCTATGAGTTTGACCTTACAAGTGAGTTCTATAACCGAACCAACTCTACCGAACCGGCACAGACGGTTACATTCTACGCTTATGGCGATAAGGAAACAATTACTATTCCGGTAACCGGTACTATGGAGACTGCTGTCAGCTCTCATTCTCATGTGGGTACTTTCATTGCTACCGAAACGGTAACAGGCAGTATCTACGGTATGAATGATACGGGCGAAGGCTTTGATGACAGTTCTTCCGACGTCTTACCTTTCCGTACATATATCCGTAAGAATGTTTCTCCGGTTCCGGCTCCGGGATTCAAACAGCGTAATGATGTTTCCGTTATCTACATCGCTCAGTCTGCAGGTATAGAGAACATCAACCCTGAATTTGGAGAACAGGAAGAAGAGTCGGGTGTTGATGGAAACTCACTCATAGTTACACCTGTTGGCAAGAATTGCATCCGTGTTGAAAGTACATACGCTACAACTCTTAAAGTATATACTACGGCAGGTCAGATTTACCGTGTCCTTGATGTACGTCCAGGCACTGCTACATATAGTGGCATACAAAGCGGTTTCTACATCGTTGGCAAGACCAAACTGCGTGTCATGTAACGGTAGATGAATGTTTAAAGAAGAAATAAAAACATACAAGATATGAATAAAATGACTAATATCCATTGCAGACAAATATTACGCACTGTCATCATGCTGTTGCTACTCCTTGCAGGTTCGATACAAAGCACTTGGGCTGATGAGGTTATCTTCTCAATGTCAACAAAGGTGTCATCAACTGAAACTGTAATTAATGGAGGTACGATTGCAGGCTCCACATTCGCCAATGTGACAGGAGGTACTGTGACCTATCAAAATAATCATACAGGAACGGCCTACGCAGCTGTTAAGAATTCTCTTTTCTATTTTGGTACTACACATTGTTATTTCAAGATAGAATTGACGAAACCATTGCAGACGGGTGATAAGATAAAATTTGCATCAATGCCTTTGAATGTTACAAATAAGACGGGTGTTTGTTTTTGTACAGCAGCTTTACAGAATAAGACATATTATGTGGATAATACTAAGGCGGTAGCGGATATTGAATACGAAGTGCCACAAGCTTTAAATGGAATAAGTACACTATATCTTTTCCGTTATCAAGGAACTGGAACTTCTTTCAATGACATGACCATAGTCCGTCCTACTCAGGCAATAGAATTGTCTTCTTCTCCCTCAAGTAGTCTTTCTGCAGGGACACAATATTATATAGATGCTGATGGAAATTATGTGACAGAAGCTCCGGAAAGTTATCTTGCAATGTATAAGTTCACTGCCAATGGTGACACTCATGGCAATAAGGGAACAACGATTACCATTCCTAACGCTACGGAAGGCAAATACACTGTTGTACTTGGTGGATGTAAAGAAAATACCGGTACTTATACAATAACTTCTGACAATGCAGCTTTTGAAACTATTACCATTTCTGATGCAAAAACAGAAGAATGTTATGGTGTTGATGGAAGCACTATAACACGTACGTTTTATGTTACTCAAGAAACAACAATTACCATAGCAGGAGATGAATATACAAGCCTGCCTTATTTTTCTGTTACACAGGCTTTGGGTTGTGCAGTAAATATAAATTACTCTCTTGAAAATGCCGGTACTGTTGATATTGACGGTAATCTTTATAAAAAAGACGAGTCGGTAACAATGACTGCCACGCCTAATCACGGTTATGCTTTTAAGGAGTGGCGTGATGCAGCGGGTAGTAGCGTTGTAAGTACGGAGAATCCCTATACATTTACTATGGGTACGGAGGATGTAACTTATACTGCCGTTTTTGAAGCATTGACACTTTACGACCTTACCACTACAGTAGAACCGGTAGGAGGTGGTACCATTACCAATAAAGATACTTACCCCTCACATCCCGAAGGAGAACAGATAACCCTCACGGCTGTACCTGCTACGGGATATTCTTTTAAAGGCTGGAAGAAAGACGGATCGACAGTAAGTACAGAACTTACCTATTCGTTCAATATGCCGGCAGAGGCTGTTGCCATCACAGCTGTTTTTGATAAGCAGTATAGCATTACTTTCGGAGTGGGAGAGAGTGGAGCTGCAGGTCAGGTTCCGCCGGTTATCTATGTACAGGCAGATAACGCAACTTCTTTTACTGTGCCGAACAATAACTCTCTATACAAAGAGGGATGTACACTTACGGCATGGACCGACGGAACAAATACATATAAGTTAGGAGAGAGTGTCATAGCGACAAGCAATTTAACACTGACACCGGTCTTTACACCAAATACCGTTTCTCTTAGCGACCTTACGGAAGAGACTACTGTCACTTGGCAGTTTGGTAAATCAAAAGGAGCTCCCTCATTGAATATAAATACTAATTCAACGCTATATCTTGTAACACAAGCGGAAGTGAATGGCATCCTTATAGATGTACCTTTCTATATCCAGACTAAAACAGGAAAGTTTGCTAACAGCTCAAGATCTGATGAATTTGCTCAAGTAAACTCCGGCTCTGTATATACTATACCTGCTTTTAAAAATGCGTCGGTTAAGTTGGGCTCCTATTCTAATAAAGATGCTGAAGACACAAAAGTTGGAACTGTTGTTGTTGTCGGTCCTGAAGGTTCGGCTCGCCCTTATTACTACACAGCAACTGTTAAAGAGGAAGATATAAATAGTGACGGTAATATTGACATTACCATAGGAAATGACATGGGTGGTTACATGAGCAGTGTCTCAATTTCTTATCCTGCCCAAAAGCACCTGTCTGATTTGAAGATTGCTTTGGGAAAAGAGAATATCACGCTTAACCTTGACAAGAGCTATACGCTTACTTTAGATACCGACTATTATACTTCCGGCACAGGTACTATCACTTACGAATCAAGTATTCCAAGTGTGGCAGAAGTAGATGAAAATGGTGTTATCACACCGAAGGGATACGGAAAGACAATAATTACGTTAAATCAAGAAGGAGACAGCAAATATGCCTCAGGTTCTATTGCCTTTACGGTTAAGGTTATATCACCTGAAGGACAGACACTGAAACCGGAAGCGGAGATAACGGAAGATGGTACTGTGACTTTAACAGCAACCGAAGGAACAACGATATATTACACAACTGACGGTACTACACCTAATGCGAGCAGTACGGAATATACAGGTCCGATTCCTATGCCGATTGGTAACAGTCATTTCAT
>JBJFGK010000018.1:0-1989 GCA_051892655.1 Prevotella sp.
ACTACGAAAGTGCGGTTTGCAAATTCCGGAGCCTTGATATTCTTTTCTATTTGTTTATACTCGTTGTCCCATACAGAGGCGATTATTGCCACAGGCAACAACATACATAGCATTAGTAATTTAAAACGTCTCATAAGTATATAAAATTTGTATTTTTCACATAGGAAAGATCGGACTAAGATTACCTGACAGGCATCCATACTTGTTATATATAGTATAACGGCACTACCTATCTTGGGGCAAAGATAGTCAAAAAATATTACAAAGAGAGCGTAAAGCCCGAAAAAACAACAACGAATTACATTTAATGTCGTCATTACGTCATCATTATACCATGCCTGCGATGTCTCCGGCAGTCGTGTCCTGCATGGACATGGTTCAGAGAGACGGTTGTAAAGCCTTCGTTATGTTCACGTTCTTTGTCTTTGTGTTGCTTATCAGTTTCGGGTCAAATGCCATTTTTACATCGCTGACAACAATGTTTTCAAACGTAAAGTCCCTCAACACATATTTGTCGCTGCCGCCCACATCGAAGAAGTTGTCGCATTTCATCTCGATATTGCTTATCGTGATGTCGTTACATTCGGACATCGGCATGTCATCACGGCTTTTCAGATTATAGAACTGTGTCCATGCCCTTATCACGAGAAAGCTTCCGCAAGTGCCTTTCATGCCGTCCACTTTCACGAACTCATAATGTTGCGGTGTGTCGGGACGCATTTTCAGCCACAAGACACGCGCGGCATGCACCACATTGCAGCGTTGCAGGACTACGTTTCTGTCGTATAGCGACTCCGAACCTAATGTCAGACAACCGTGAACCTTGCCGAACGTGCAGTCGGTTACCATGATATTGCGGCACGGACCGTTGGTTTCGTCCTTGTCGGCATAAGTTCCCTTACCGCCTTTCAGCACTACGGCATCGTCATTGACATGCATATAGCATCCTGACACCAATACATCCGTGCAGTAATCAACGTCTATTGCATCGGAACTCGGCGCACCGCGTTCCGGCTCAAAGTCATATACATTCTCTGTCGGCGCATATATGTAGCAGTCAATATACCTCACACGTGTACAGCGATAGAGGTGGTTGGTCCAGAACGGGCTGTTTATGAGCCTTACGTCCTGCACCGTGACATCATTACTATTAGAGATATACACAAGTCGCGGGCGTTGGGCGTCTTTGTTAGTGCATTGCGGATTCCACCGGCGGCGAATCCAGAACTCCTGCCAATAGCTGTGACCGTTGCCGTCTATGGTGCCTGTGCCTGTTATCGTAAATCCATCGACTCCGTCGGCATTGACAAGAGCGGCGAAATAGTCGCATGTTTCGCCCTCGATACGTGTCTTTGTTATGGCGTAATCAATAATGCGGTCGGAGCCTTTCAGCCTCGCCCCGTCTTCCAAATGCAGATGTGTGCCCGGCCTGAAAAACAGACTGCCGGTAAGAAATGTGCCTTTGGGCACCACTATCACCCCTCCCCCGTCGTGCCAGACACGGTCTATGACACGCTGCAAAGCGGCGGTCTGGACAACGGTGCTGTCGGTCGAGACTCCGTAATCGGTCACTTTATAGTGCTTGCCAAGCGAAACGGGATCTATTTTCCGCGTATCTGCGAACCAAGAATCCATAGCCGATCCGTCGGGCCAGCATTCTTTACGGGCGGAAGACACCGTCGCAAACAACAGCAACATATATATTAATGTGTATCTCATAGCGCAATTGTAAGTCTGAATACAGGTTAACAACATACTTTTATGCAAAGATTGTGCAAACGAGAGCAAAGAGAATTCATTCTCAATTTGCCGAGTGCAGCATATCTTATGCAAAGATTGTACAAGCGAGTGCAAAGAGAATTCATTCTCAATTTGCCAAGTGCAGCATATTTTATGCAAAGATAAGGCATTTTTCTGACATGCCAAGCAAGTGTATACTACAAAGCTGCTCCATGCAAAAATACTAATACAAACAAAGGCAACGTAACT
>JBJFGK010000018.1:2089-24125 GCA_051892655.1 Prevotella sp.
ATACTACAAAGCTGCTCCATGCAAAAATACTAATACAAACAAAGGCAACGTAACTAAGGTATCATAAACAGCATAGTTAGGTTTCGTAAACACCATAGTCACGAGCCGTGAACAGCATAGTCACGGGGAACAAACACCATAGTTTTGACTTATGAACATCATCAGGAAAACGCCTATAACGGTTTATTCTCGAAATCACGATAAGGGTGTCAAATGTTAAATCTTAAATATTTCTTTGCTAAAAATTTGTTATTATAATAAGAAACATTTATATTTGCCACATCTTATTTATGATTTCGAAGTTTTAACGAAATCGCCGGAGGTTGGTAGCATCCTGCACCAACCTCTTTTTATTGTACATTCGTTGTGTGTTTATCATTAAATCATTACCTTTGTAAACCTAAACACATGAAAGAACCTCGTCATATAGAACCCATGAAAGGCATAGACATCAAATCAATAATCATACTCTTGTCCCTGATATTTGTCATCTCATCGTGCGAAAAAGCGGAGGACAACGATGACAACACTACAAAAACTGAACTTCCGGACACAGGAGGCGACAGTGATAACGGCACTTCGGGAGATGACGACACCGGCTCCGGCAGCGACAATGAAGGTGGTGACAACGGTGGATTTAAGTCGGGAGACGTTATAGATGTAGCAACTTTCTGCAACAACAATCTGAGTTACGTCCAGCTGTGGGTAAGAGGCTACATCGTAGGAGCGGCAACAGGAGCAAACAACAAGATAAGATACGAATTTGAACCACCGTTTTCTTACAATACGGCATTGCTGATTGCCGACAGTCCGAATTATAAAGAGGGCGACTATCTCGTGTCGGTATGTTTGCCAAGCGGTTCAAAAAAGAGGGCGGAACTTAACCTCGTTGATAACGAAGAACATCTTGGCAAGATGATAGAGGTACTCGGATTTCAGAAAAAATATTTGAATCTGCCTGGAATTAACCCTCTTGACGACTACAGATTTCCATAACCGCGACATCCGACAGTAATGACAGCACGCACGTAAGCAACTCCGAAACAGGCCATAATGACAACAAGCCACAACCCTTTCATATTACTATAATAGCTAATAATAGGTAAAATATTAATAATTGTAGTATTTTTTACTCTTTTTTTTGTTATTTGCAATAATAGCCTTATATTTGCATCGATTTTAAAATACTATAAATTAATATTATAAAAACAAGAGAGCCTATCGAGACACTGATACTTAAACAAAAGCAAAGGATTATTAATGATTAAGTACCATTCGGAATTGACCGACGAAGAGTTGGCCATGTCTTATGTCAGAGGTAACAACAGAGCCTTTGACGAGCTCCTATCACGCACCCAGAACAAGTTGTTTTCATATATATTGTTTGTAGTACGCGATGAGGATAGGGCTAATGACATTTTTCAGGAAACATTTGTTAAAGTCATAACAAAACTGCATCAAGGTAAATATGTTGATAGTGGCAAGTTCAGCGCATGGATTATGCGCATTGCACACAACGTGATAATGGACTGGTATCGCGACCAACATGCAAGAAACCTTGTAGAGCCTACAGAAGATAATGATTTGTCACGACTCGGGACAAACAACATTCTTGATCTCAACATAGAGAACAGATACGTCAATAACCAGATAATGGAGGACGTAAAACGTATGATGAACTCTCTGCCTCCCACACAACGCGAAGTGGTATTCATGAGATTTTATCAGAATATGTCATTCAAGGAAATCGCAGAACTTACAGGAGTAAGTATCAACACATCTCTCGGACGCATGAGATATGCCATTATCAACCTGCGCCGGATGACTAAAGAACACCACATACAACTTGATTTAGACTGAAATCCATAATCGTTGAAACTTATCGGTATAAATCAAAAAACGAGAAGATATGCCTCCGGACATATCTTCTTGCTTTTTTACCACCTATAAGTAATAATATCTTATGGTTTTTTTAGGTCTTACGATTACAGTTGTCTTAATCTGGATATCGTTTCCTTAGGATTGTCGGCTTTGAAAACATAGCTTCCGCTCACGAGAACATCGACACCGGCAGCGACAAGTCTTGGTGCAGTCTCTGCCTGAACACCACCGTCAACCTCTATAAGCGCATGAGAGCCACTTCTGACAATAAGTTCTTTCAGACGTTTTACCTTGTCAATGGTATTCTCTATGAACTTCTGACCCCCGAAACCGGGATTTACGCTCATCAGCAATACCATATCCACATCCTTAATCACATCTTCCAGCATACATACAGGGGTGGAAGGATTAAGCGTAACGCCCGCTTTCATACCGGCTTCATGTATTTCATGTATGGTACGGTCTAAATGAATGCATGCCTCATAATGGACGTTCATCATCATGGCACCCGCTTTTGCTGTCCGTGAAATATATCTTTCAGGCTGCGTAATCATATAATGCACGTCCAACGGCTTGCGACATATTTTAGCCACAGCTTCAATGACGGGAAAGCCGAATGATATATTAGGGACAAAAGAACCGTCCATAATATCCAGATGAAGCCAGTCTGCCTCACTTTCGTTTATCATTTCCACATCTTTGCGCAGATTAAGAAAGTCTGCCGCAAGCAAAGACGGAGACACTAATGTTGACATATCAAAAACTTTTACCCTGTTATTACTTCACATATCAGTTGAGACAATATGCCTCGTTGTTACCGTTCATCTTTATAACACGGTATGTGTAGGCTATCTGTTTGATGATATTAAGGGTCTTTTGTGACGGTTTCTTTTCTTCAAGAGTAAAATACGGCATAGGCAAATTATTTTTTAGTTCTTATTATCTAAACGCTTGCCTATGGGTATTTATTACAAATGAACAAACATTTTTATTCCTTTTTATTTCATCGACTTGTTTTTTGCCTCGCGCAGATTATATTTCAGGACGTGCATATTACTGTCATCGCTTGAGTTTCCGACATATATTTCATGTTTGCCGGGCACTACACGCATCGTATTTGTAGCAGCATCCCAAAGTTCAAAGCTGTCATATGGCAGCGGAATGGTTATGTTCCGGCTTTCTCCGGGCTGCAGTTCTACACGCGAAAAAGCACGCAGACTCTTTATCGGTCCCTCTTTGTCCGACAGTTTCTTTACATATACCTGCACCACTTCTGCGCCTTTAACCTTGCCGGTGTTGGCAACCTCAACCGCTATCTGCCCTTTATCGGCATCATATTTTGCATTGTTTATGGCAAAAGAAGTGTAACTCAGTCCATATCCGAATGGGAACAGCGGTTCGCCTTTGAAGTAACGATAGGTGCGGTTACTCATGCTATAATCATCAAAAGATGGTAATTGGCTGTCGTCACGATAGAACGTAACAGGCAGTTTTCCGCTTGGATTGTAGTCTCCGAACAGGACATCGGCAACGGCATGACCGCCCTGCTCGCCGGGATACCACGCTTGCAGAATGGCGTCACATGTTTCCAGCTCAGGCGCAAGGGCAACTGCACTACCGCTACAATTAACGAATACGATCTTTTTTCCTGCTTCGTGCAACGCTCTCAATATATTACGCTGCACTTCGGGCAGCTCGATAGTGGTGCGGTCTCCATTGTCAAAGCCCGCTTTGTCCGTCTTCGCCTCTTCGCGTTCAAGGTTAGGAGAGATACCGCCGACAAAGATTATGGTCTTCGCATCGGCAGCTTTGGACAGAATATCAGCGATGGTGTTGGTTCTGCTTGACATCACGTCCATGTTCAAAGTGGTACTTCCGTCTGCCGCTTCGGTTGATTTACCGGTCTTATACTCGGTAACCGTCATCTCCGTTATGTCACAAGCCTTGTCATAAGCCACCTTTCCTATCTTTGCTTCAATGCCTTCAAGCACCGTTACCGAATGGGTTGGCTTGCCGAAATATATACCCCAAAGCATTGTTGAATCAGCAGCGTTGGGCCCCATAACCATTATTCCAGATGCGTTTTTGTCAAGCGGGAGGGTGTTATTACGGTTGTGCAACAGTACCATTTGCTCACATGCCATAAGGCGGGCAAGATCTTTGTGCTCCTTACAAGCCACGACACTCTCGGGAATCTTGGTCCATTCAACAAGCGAATCGGCATCAAAGTCGCCTAATTCAAAACGTCCTTCAAGCAGACGTCTAACACTTACATCTATCTGTTCTTCCGTTATCAATCCGGATTTCACGGCATTAGGCAAATCAAGATAGGTCTTTCCGCACTCTACATCGGTTCCGCTTATCACGGCTTTTGCCGTTGCACTGACAGCATCGGCAGATACACCATGTCTTCCCGGCCTCCAAAAGTCGCCTATTGCACCGCAATCACTTACGACAAGACCGTCAAATCGCCATTCATCTCTTAATATCTGCTGCAAAAGACGGTTGCTTCCGCAACACGGATCGCCCTCAAAACGTTGATAAGCACACATCACTTCCTTTACTCCGCCTTTTTGTACGAGGTCTTTAAATGCCGGCAGATATGTTTCCCATAAGTCTCTCGGACTGACATCTTCAATATTTACGTTGTGTCTTGTCTTCTCCGGACCGCTATGTACGGCAAAATGCTTGGCACAAGCATAGAGTTTACGGTACTTATGTCCTTCCGGACCTTGTAGTCCTCTTACTACTGCCTGCCCGAAACATGAGTTCATATATGGGTCTTCTCCGTAGGTTTCTTGTCCTCTACCCCATCGCGGGTCTCGGAATATATTGATATTCGGAGTCCAGAACGACAGCCCTTGATACTTTGTCACATGTCCGCTCTTTCGCTGTACGGTGTTTTTGGCTCTTGCCTCATCGCTGACAGCAGTAAAAATACGCTCTACAAGCACATCATCAAACGATGCCGCCATGCCGATACATGAGGGAAAGACGGTGCTGAAACCGTTGCGACCGACACCGTGTAGGGCTTCACTCCACCACGCAAACTCAGGAACACCTAATCTCGGTATGGCTTTTGAACGGTCAATCATAACAATGGCTTTCTCTTCCAAAGTCAATCTGGCGCACAAATCGGCAGCACGTTCTTTTGGAGAGAGTGCCGGATTTTGATAAGGAAAAACCTGAGCATCTGCATACATAATGCCGAAGCAGGCAAACAGGACTGTTGTGATGTATTTTTTCATGATCTTTATATAAAAAAATGAGTCAAGAACGATGATAACACCACATCGCCTTGACTCACATAAATAAAATTACCTTACTACAAACTTCTTTCCGTTGCGTATATAGATACCGGGCGTCGTCGCGGCATTGACTTCCACACCTTGCAACGTGTATATTCGGTTGTCGGTCTTTGCCTTATCAGATACCACGACACCATGTATTGCGGTGGTTACTGTACCTTTAAGATTAATCAAGAACGCCGCCTGTGCCTGTTTAACAGTGAATGTCAGCGCATTAACTACCGGTGTTGGCAAATCTATGGTATATGATTTCATTGACGTAGTAGCATTTTCTTCCTTACGATCAGGGAAAACATAATCTGTTTCCAAGTAGTCTGTACCATTCAGATTGCCAAGATAGCAATCGACATCATCTTCGTTGCCATATCCGGTAAACGTGACAGAAGATATCTGTGCATTATCCGGCAGGTTGATAGTGAACTCTACACCTTTGCTATACTTGATTGTTGAGTTCTGGGCTGTGGCATATAGCTTGCCTGAAGGATTGGTTATGACACATCCGTTGTTGAAAGTCCACTCTGTATCGGCGGTAGTACATGTAGCCGTTGCGCTGCTTAACGTGTACTCTACCGGCTCCGGCTCACCTGTACCCGTGAATATTTCATTGTCACCAAGCACCACACCGCCGGCATTACCTGCTTCCATTATATGGGCAACAAGGCTGTTAAGATATTTCTCCAAATTGGTATATCCGTCGTCACCTACCGTTTTGCCGTCTGAAGCATCGTTGGGATTGAGTCCGTTTTCGGTTTCCCACGCATCGGGCATACCGTCACCGTCAGTATCAACTGGGGCGTCTATAGACTCCAACTTCGGCCAACCCGTAGAGCCGTCAGCATATTTGACATCGTCCTGAGTATTTATAATACCAGCCAAGTTACCGCTTGCAGTGCATGAAGCTACACCATTGCGGGTGTCGTTTACTATAATTTCATCCAAAGCATCGCGGTGTAACGATGCGCCGGCATAATCGAGGACACGCTCAAACGCCGTTTTTGCAGAATGAGTGGTAACATCAGAATATGTTATCGGTGTTGACAGCTTTATGGCATCATCACCCGGATAAGTGCCGTCATTGCCAGTCTTGTCAATCTGTGCCGATATTCCGTCAGTAAACTCATTCATTGCGGGGAAATTAGGATTATAGTTGCCATCCACATAGAGCTTGCACCATACATGAAGCATCGCCTTCCATTCGTTCCAAGCAATGGTAACAGGAGTACCGTCAACGTCAATAGTGTTGTCGGTCATGTTGATTTCATATTTGGTTGTGCCGCAAGTAACATAGTATTTACCGCCGGAATGAGAGCCGGAGATATTGCTGCTTGTCAAAGATGTACCTGCAACGCTATTATAATTTGTAGCTATAGTAGTCTTATTAAGACAATAGTCAACCGTTCTTATGCCCGGTGCTGCTATGCGTTTCTGTATTCCGCTTGATCTGGTAAGCGTTGCCGGACCCGGTTTATAGTAGTTATTGACAATGTTTACATTCATTCCTTCGCCGCCATAGCAACCGTTACCGGCCCAATTATACATCACATTGTTGCGCAAATCCATACGTTCATCGGTCTGTGTGCCCGGTCTCGGACCAAGACGCGGCACGCGCGACTCATGATGTGCCAACAAATTGTGGTGATAAGTGGCTCCAGCGCCTCCCCAGTTGCCGCCATAGCCATGCGCACCTTTGCTGTGACCGGCATTTTTGAGGCTTTGCGCCGCTATACACCACTGCACTGTAATATTCTTACTGCCATAGACAGAAAGACACTCGTCAATACTCCAACTCACGGAACAGTGGTCTATCATCAGATTTGAACGGTCCATGCCTCCCAAACCATCACCTTCGTGATAAGCGACATTCTCGTTGCCGAGACGGAAACGCATAAAACGAATTATAACATTGTCGGCGGCTATTACAAAAGGATATCCGGCTATACAAATACCATCACCGGGAGCAGTCTGACCTGCTATGGTAACATTGCCTGAAGACAGTTTAAGCTGGGATGTAAGCTGAATGGTACCGCTTACGTCAAAGACAATTGTACGTGCTCCGCTGCGTGTACAAGCATAGCGGAAAGAGCCTGCAGAAGTGTTGTCTTCCAACGTTGTCACATGATAAACGGCACCACCGCGTCCGCCGGTAGCAAATCTTCCGAAGCCTTCTGCACCCGGAAATGCCACTGTTTGCGCCATTGCTGTCAAAGAAACAGCAAAGAAAGCTAACAAAATGAAATATTTTAGTCTTTTCATTGTATATGTAATAGTATTGTTTATATGTCTTTTTTTGTAATAATTCAATTCAGCGAGAGCAAATTAGTATGAATCCTTAATTGCCGAGTGCAGCCTGTCTTATGCAAAGATAGTGCAAACGAGCGCAAAGAAAACTTGTTTTCAATTTGCCGAGTGCAGCCTGTCTTATGCAAAGATAGTGCAAACGAGCGCAAAGAAAACTTGTTTTCAATTTGCCGAGTGCAGCCTGTCTTATGCAAAGATAAGATAATCTTTTGATAAAACAACATTTATAATTCAACAAAATACCCATTGCTGCATTGAATAATAATTAGGGACGAAACATCGGCTCCGTCCCTAACTAAAAATCTATGCCTTAAACACTGGTATCATCAGTTGTTATACCAACGCGGGTCACCAATCTTCATGTCAGTTGTGCCGGCATTGAAGTGGAAATCATCATTAGCCGGGTCAACAAATAGTTGGTCTGATGTAAACTCAAGCCATACCAGACCTACAATCTTCTTGTAGAAGTCTGCCGTTGCATAGCTCTCCACAACAGTAGGAAGCACACTTGCACGAATGTTCTTAGTTGCTGTGTCAGGCTGCAAACCAAAGATACAATATTCAATATTGATACTTCTACAGCCGTAAGTGTCTGCATTGAAGTCTATAAAGTACTGGTTGTTACCAACACTATTGTAGAATGTTGAGTTCTTGATGGTAATATCACCGCTCATAGTAGCTTTCTCGCTATAGATAAAACATTTTCCATTCTTAACGACACCATTGAATGTACAGCCGTCAATATAGATATTGTTGATGATAGAACCGCCTACACCGTCTGTATCCATGTGGATGAAAGAGTAGCCGGATGCAATATTCTTGAATATAGAATTGGTAATAGACAGTTTATTGATAACTTTCGCACTTCCACTGTTCTGTATTCTAAAGAATGTAGTAGCAAAACCGGAAACGTCACAATCGTCAATAGAGAACTCTTCTACTGTTGCCGCCGAACTCTGATTGAGGAAATAGCCTGCGCCACCATCTTTGATATTAACATTCTGGAACTTGATGAAAGCATGTGAACCTGCAACATCAATATTCTTTTTGAAAGTCAGAGTAGGCTTATCACCACCGGCAAGACCAAAGAATGTTATTGACATGCCTGTCGGAATCTTGATGTTTGAAGGCGAACCGTCTTCAGAAACGCCATTGAAATCAAGTTGCTGTCCGACGTTGATACCTATTGTCACACTGTAATTGTTGGGATCTTCGGCAGTAGCCTTTGCTTGTTCTGCAAGATTGTCAATAAGAACCTGATCAATAACTGTTGCCGACGGGTCAAGAGTGTATTTGACATTAGCCGCAGGCATCTTGGCTGCAGTGCTTACTGACACTTGTCCGCGCTTTGCGTCATTAAGATAAATGGCAATAGTATAAGTGGTTGACGAATTTAGTCCTGTCAACGTGTATTTACCATTAGCCTTGTCAGTATCGCTAAGTTGTATCACTGTCGGTTCTACATCTTCACTTCCGTCAGACACAGTAAGATGTGTTACCTCTTTAGTAGCATCCCAAGTAACAATAATAAAGTCTTCTCCACGATCTGTTTCAGCGACATCATACATGATTTGCTCTTGCAGAGTCTTGAAAAAGTCTTTGGTATCTGTTGAATACTTAACCCAATTACTGGCTTTCTTCTGTGAAGAGATAGCTCGTATGCGAAGATAGTACTCCGTACTTCCTATAAGTCCCGTTACTGTGAATGGACTCTTGTCAGTTTCATAACGTAAAACGCTGCTTGAAGTGTCCCAATCTTCTTCACTTGTAATAGAAGCAACTGGTGCAACCTGTATCTCAAAAGCCTCAGCACCCTTTGTTTTCATCATGCCGTCATTGAAAGTAACTTCGACATCAGTCTCTCCGGGAGTGACACTTAGTGTCGTTGCACTGAAGCAACGGTCAAATTCCGGATCTATTTCCCAGTCCATAGTGTCTGCGCAAGAGAAGAATGTCATTGCGACAGCCATGACTGACAAGAACGAATATTTAATATTTTTCATTGTTGTCTGTGATTTTAAATTTTAAAAACCATAAGAGTTCTGTATCGTGCCGCGAGAATCTGCTATAGTATTGGTATATATAGGCAATATATAACGGTTCTTCACTCCATGAGAAGGCACTGCCGGTATTCCGTCAATGCTTGTTCCAACAAGTCCGGAACTGATATTCGGCAAGTTATCTGTCCATTGTGAACTCTTTTCTTTTGCTTCTACTGTCTCAAAACCTGCTCCTGTGGCACTCGCATCAAAATCGGTAGAAAGTTTGCCAGTACCATCAAGACCGTACCACATTATAGAATGTTCGTCAATACGTGTTTTTGAAGCGTCTGTATAGTTGAAGTAGATTGTTGTAGGCCATGAGAGGCAGTTCTGATCATAGTCAGCCTTTGATTCGGCAATCTTTTTTGCGAGAAGTCCCCAGCGTATAAGGTCCCACTTACGTGCACCTTCGCCACAAAGTTCCCAAGCGTTTTCTTTTACAATGTCATCAAAAAAATCTTGCTGTCCATGTGTTGCGGCAGCTGCAAGGAAAGCATCCGAACCAATAGAAGTGTCATTATTGTTCTTCTTAACGGCACGGTTGTGTACCATAGCGAGAGCGTCAAGAGCTGTAAGACCGGCATCACCTGCGTAGTGACCGGTAGGACCCGCAAGTTCATTCATTACTTCAGCGTACATCAACAACACCTGTGAGTAGCGCATCTTGACCGGATTGACACCTGTCATCACCTTGTCTGTAGATGCTCTTGCGGCAGTACGCCACTCTTCACCCATCCATTCAGGACGCCATTTACCGATGTTTATAGTAAACGGATTGAGTTTTTGTTTAGAGACATCTTTATCACCGAAACTCTCAACTGTCTGTCCGTTAACTTCAGCATATAATACCGGGCAACATGTAACATTGCGTCTTACAGAGTCAGTAGGTTCAAAAGAATAGAGGAACATCGCCGTTGTACCTTGTTTGCTTGAAGAATTACCCTTAGCCCCAAAATAACTGGTAGCACCGTTGATACGTTTACCAATGGTATAACCCATTTCTCCGGAAACGTTAAGCAAAAGAGGAATTTCAAAAATATTCTCTTTGTAGTTTAAATCAAGTGTACGTGAACACACCAATTTCCATTCTTCGCGGAAGTCGGGGTTCATCTGGTGAATACCGCTTGTTATGATTTCACTAAGTTTGGCAAGAGCTTTCTCGTAGTATGCTTTGCGTGTAACGGCATCAGGACGCTGTGTAGGATATGTTGGGTCTGAAAATTCAGGCAGAGTTTCATATCCTTCCTTAGCCTGTTCGCGTATAGCGTATCCGGCACGAGTAAGAGCAACCTGTGCATAAAGCGCATCGGCATATCCCTTTGTTGCACGTTCGGTTGTATAATCGCCTGATCCCGCCCATGGCAACAGTTGTGATGCCTCTTCAAGGTCAGTCATAAGAGCGTCAAGTATCTCGTCTCTGTCTGTCTTAGAGAGATAAGCATTGCTCAAATCGGGTTTTGTTGACTCTGTCTTAAAGGGAACGTCACCCCAAAGACGTATCAAATCAAGATACAACATGGCACGCAGGGTGAGTACCTCGCCAAGATAGCGTTTCATAGCGGTCTCTTCCGCTATTGCGCTATTTCTTATTCCTTCTACAGCGAGGTTGCAATACTCTATACAACTATATGTTGTAGTCCATGTACCGCCTATCTTGTCCCATCCGCCTGCACTACCATTGTAGTTCATATAGCCGCGTTCGTTTGCAGCAGTGGTATTTGCGGCAAATCCGTCAATCAACTCTATATCGCTGTTTGTAGGATAGCTTATGCTCATTCGGTTGGAATACATGTTGTCCTGACCGAACTCACCATATATCTTATTAATTTCAAGCCCTGTAAAATATGCGGAATTGAAAACGTTTTCCTTTGTCTGTGCAGACGGAGAATCTTGGTCAAGGAAGTCGGAGCAACTTGTCAACATTGCACCAAACGCCAAGACTGCCAATCCAAAAATCTTTTTCATATATTGTGTCTCCTGTTCTTTTGATTAGAATGATACATTAATACCTGCAACAAACGAGCGGCTCTTAGGATAAGCAGCGTAGTCGATGCCCGGTGTCATAGGATTGTCCTTTGAAGAGGTGTCTACTTCGGGATCATATCCGCTATAGTTAGTAAAGCAATAAACGTTATAAGCGGTGAAATAAACTCTCACGCTCTCAAGCCAAAGCTTCTTAACCCAAGTCTTAGGCAGGGTGTAACCAACAGTAATATTGTTGATACGCAAGAATGAAGCGTCTTCAAGGAAAGAGTCAAGAACAACCATTTTGGTGTTGGCTGCGGGGTTCCATGTCCTTGCATTGGCATTAATGGCATTGAGACGACTCATAACTTCTTCAGAGCTGCCATAGTAAGCAATGGTAGCAGTACTTGGGCGACCGAGATTAAGTCCTGTTTCAGGATCTACCCATGTAAAACGGTCTTTTGAATCATAGTCAGAGATAAGGTTCCAACCTGTGTATGTACCATTCATAAACGATGCGCCCTGTGCGGTAGCATTGTAAATTTTGTTGCCTATAGAGTAGTTGCAGAACACGTTAAAGTCAAAGTTACCGATATTGGTCTTCAACATTCCGTCAAAGCCAAAACCTCCTGTTGTCTTAGGAACGGTATTTCCGAGACGCTGATAAACGGCATTACCGTCTTCATCACACTGCACTTTAGCAACGCCGGGATAAAGAGCACCGTTGAAAAGAGTGTAAGAATTGTCTTTCACATCAGTATAAATCGGTGTGCCGTCGGCATTGTATCCGCCGATGTGTCCGTCGGCTGCTGTTGCAAGACGCCAAGATGTTCCGTTAAGAACAAGGTCACCCTTACCTGTTGCAGGGTCGAACACAGTATAGAAACCGTTTTGTTTGTAACCCCATAGTTCACCGAGACGACCGCCTTCTTTCAGCATAAAGTCACCGGAACCCTTAGTTACCTTGCTGCCGCCCCATGATGATGTTTCAAAGTGTTCAGCTCCGGCAAGCTTGTCAATCTTGTTGCTGTTGTAAGCAATGTTGAAATTGAAGTTGAGATTGAAGCGTTTGTTGTCAAAAATAACAACGTTAGTTGCAAATTCTACACCTTTGTTTGATGTAGAACCAACGTTCTGGAACTGTCTTTCATAACCTGTTGCCGACGGAATGGTCTGCAACATGAGCAGGTCGTCTGTTGTATTCCAATAGAAATCCAATGTACCGCTTACACGTCCGCGGAAGAAACCGTAGTCTATACCAAAGTTACGTGTCGTTGTTGTTTCCCATTTAAGGTCGGGATTATAAAGAACCACCTTGTTATTGGCCTTTTGTATCTCCATCATACCGGTATTTACCTCACCTGTTCCGTTGTTAAAGCCCGGATGTTTGCCAGTGTTGTTAGACATTGCAAATGTAGGAGAAAGCATTCCCGAAGGTATTCGGTTGTTACCGGCAGTACCGAAACTGAGACGCATTTTGAGGTTTGACAACCAGGAAGCTGCACCTTTCATAAATTTCTCGTCAGACATACGCCAAGCGAGAGCCAAAGACGGGAACAAGCCCCAGCGGTTATCCTTGCCGAACTTTGATGAACCGTCCTCGCGCAATGTGAATGTGAGCAAGTATTTGTCCATCATTGTATAGTTGATACGACCGAAGAAAGAGAGCATATTTTCATTTTCCTTGATATTAGAAGTATTTCCCAAAGCCACCTCTGCAGCGTTTGTGAATGCCAATATCTGGTCTATACTAAAGTCAACGGGAAAGTTTACAGATGTATTGGTGCGTGATGTCTGCTTGTCCGTACTCCACTCGTGTCCAACAAGAACGTTGATATGGTCGCGACCGCCAAACAATTTGTTGTTGTCATAGGTAATGGTGTTTGCATTACGCATAGTCTTATATTCGTCGCGAACGAAATAAGCCTGCGGACGACCGCTATAACCGAACTTTGAATTGACTGCTGCACGTGCTGTCCATGCCTGTTCTGTGTCGTTATATTTCCATCCGTAACCAAACTCAGTCTTTGCTGTCCAATGTTTGAACGGTTTCCAAGTAAGAGAAACATTGTAGTTCTGCTGGAAACGAGTCTGTAATTTGTGTGTTCCGTCCAAACGTTCTGTTGGAGAACGGCGTGAAGAAGCCGAATTCTCTTCATCGTCGTCAGAAGCAACAAGTTCCTGAACGGGAGCGAAGGTCAACGTTTGTCCTACAAGAGAGTTTGCCGCACTTGAATCATTTGTATCAGCACCTCCGTTAAGACCGCGAATCTTTTGGTAAGCCATACGGCCATTGAAGTCAAAAGTCAGCCACTTGTTGAGCTTGGCTTGTAATTTTGCACCTACATTATCCTTGTTGTAACCGGACTTTTCCATGATGCTGTTCTCCTGATTGTGAGAATAGCTGACATTATACTTAAAGTCTTTGCTACCTCCGCTGACGTTTGCGTTATAGATAGCTTGAGTACCGGTATTGCCAAAGACCTCATCTTGGAAGTTGCTGCCTTCTATTGACTTGTAGATATCATAGTCCCAATAGTTACCATAGTTGCGTCCGCCGAGATTGGTAGGCTTGTTATTGGCACTTGCAGCCTCATATTGGTACAAGACAAACTCATACGGATTGAGGACGTCTATCTCTTTTGTGATTTTCTTCCAACCGTAAGAAGCATTGAAATTAACCTGTACCTTACCTTCTTTACCGCTCTTTGTTGTCACGATAATAACGCCATTAGCACCACGAGCACCATATATAGCTGTTGAAGAAGCGTCTTTCAACACATCGATACTTTGGATTTCAGAAGGTGCAATGTCGCTAATTGAGCTAACAGGGAAGCCGTCGACAATGTAAAGAGGAGAGTTGTCTTGTGAAAGAGAACCGCCACCACGCACGCGAATCTTTATTTCCGCATCCGGAGAACCTTCGGTTGTAGTGATGTTTACACCGGCCATTTTACCGGTCATAGCCTCTGTTACGTTGGAAACAGGTATATTTTCAATCTGCTTGGAATTGACAGATGTGACTGCTCCCGTAAGGTCTTTCTTCCTTACAGTACCGTAACCGATAACCACAACATCGTTAAGCGTTGTCGCTTCGTCTTCAAGAACAACATTGATATTACTCTTTCCGGAAGCGTTTACCTTCTTTGTTTTCATACCAATGTATGAAATCTGAATTTGTTGCTTGCCGGAAGTCTTCAGGGAGAAGTTACCGTCAAGGTCAGTAACTGCAATGTTTTTAGTACCCAACTCCTGCACTGTAGCGCCGATTATAGGCTCGCCGGATGAGTCCTTAACATTTCCCATGATTGTCTGTGCCGACATGTTGCCCACAACAAGGGTAAACAGTGCCAGCAACGCGACACGAAAAATTTTTAAATTACCAGACATAAATGTTACAATTAAATTATTTAAACAATATAAAAATCAAAAACAGGACTATAAAACATCAAATAACACATGGGGACACAGTTATAATCAGACATATAAATATGCCTTAAAGCGATGACATAATTGTCATCGTAGCAACGCAGACTGTGTGTACATTTGCGGTTGTGTAAATTGGTTTTTTATAGTAACTATATAGTTTGTAGTGCAAATCTACATATTATTTTTATATTTCTCAAACTTTTTTAATAAAAAAGCATACAAATATTCAATATGTAAAAAAGGTGAAGACACTTATCAAAAAGCATCTCCACCTTAATTATCTATCGGTTTAATAACCGAACTTGTTTATTTCACAATTTTTGTAGCAACCTTTCTGCCGTCTTTCATGGTGGCAACCTTTATTACAACACCGTTGTAAGAGTCGTTGACACGTACACCCTGAAGATTGTAGCATGATGTTGATACCACATCCGACTTATCGGCAACTACTGAACCAATTCCTGTAGTATAGCCGGCAGCCGGACCGAAGCCTCCACGTGCGTTAGCTGCGCGTACAGAATACTTGTTTGCATCACCTTCTGTTACAGCATAAGAAATAGCATCTGTTATGGTTACGAATACATCATTATTGAATATTGCGTAAGCCGTAGCACCTTCTACTGCATCCCAAGATATGTTAGAACCGTTGACTGTCACAGCGGCAACCTCCTTCTGCGCTGCAACGCTCGTCGGCAACCATGTCGGGAACATGTTTTCCGGTGTATATTGAGCTACTGCGTCTGCTGTCATGATTGTTTCGTATGATCTGTTGCCTGAACTATGTGTGAAAGTTAACACGTTAGATGTCGGTGTAACATCATTGCCTTCAGCATCCATTGTGCCGTATTCCATAAATTTACCTGCGGCAATATTCATACCACCTGTTGTAAAGCGGCTTGCGGCAAGACGTGACGGTTCATCAATTTTTGTGCGGATATAGACAAGTGTTGAATAACCGCCCCAAGAACGACCCCAATTGAATGTAGCGCATTTATTTACAACGTTACAATCGAGCATTACATATCCCCATTTAACAGCTGTCTCTGTAGTTCCGATAGGATAAGGAGCTGCTATGGTTGCATCACCGCTACGTGTTGTTGCCGAACGAGACTCGTTTACGAATGTACAACGGTTGTAAAGTACGTTGCCACCACCGCAAAGATAATCTACAGTGCCGTGAATTTCACAGTCTTCCCAATAGAAATCCTTATCTGAGCCTTGAGGATTGCTATAGTATGTATCTTGATAAGACAACATTCTCACATTCTTGCAGATAGTGTTAGCTCCACGATCTTGCAGACAAACAGCACGTCCAGCACTTGAAGCCTTATAGTAATCAAGCGCGTTTTGCAATGTGAGGTCTTGCAGATAAAGACCGGTTGAAGAGTTTAGCAATGTAGCTGTCGTGCCTATACCTTCATTTTCAATCAACGGAGCATTCTTGATTATTGTACCTGTCATGCTCTCTCCGATAATTGAAATGTTGTTTCCAGATATAGCAGTAAGTGCTGTTTCACCGAGATCGTATGTTCCGTTTGGCAAGAATATCTTGCGATTGCCTTTTCCGTTAGCGTCTGTAAGGGCAAGCAAGAAGCTACTTACGTCGTTTGGAGCTATTACATAATATCCTGTTGCCTCATTATATTCAACAAATTCAACCACATTGCTGACTGCTACTCTATGTATATATGTGGTACCGCTGAAAGTTATTGTCAGTGTTGTAGCCTCTCCATCGTATTGGAAACTATACTCTGCACCGTCTGTAGCTGCCTTTGCATCAAATGTAGTTACTGTACTTCCATCCTCTTTTGTTACTGTTGCCGTAACGCCTTCAGATGTGTACAGACAGCATCCAAGAGATACATAAGCCTTGCCGGCAACCTTAAGTTTGATTGTCTGACCGTTAGAGAACACCCAACCATGTGAATTGTGGTATTTTCCTGTCATATCTATTGCCTCATGATCCTCATCATAGAAATACTGTTTGCTTAAGTCATAGATATAACGTGACGTAGTTGTTGGATTTTCTATAGTTGTAGCCCTTGCATACAACATTGTTTTTTTCTGGATAGTAGTTCCTTCAAGAACTTTTAGAGCTGTAGATTGGTTTGAATTAAACCAGCCTCTGAACGCTTTACCTTCACCTATTGTAAGATCAGATTCTGTATATTTATATACCAATTTTGAGCCTCCTTGTACAAGTTCACTACCAAGAACAGTCTTACCATCAGTGTCATAATATGTCACGTTTACCATTGGCAACAGGTCACAAGCTTCTGCATAAATGAATGGACAATAGCTGCCACAATCAACGGTAAGTGTTGTCGGTGTTTCGCTGTTATAAACCCATGTTACAAAATGGTCAAATGAAGTGTTAGTATCACATCCGGCAGCCTTCGTATCAAGGTCTATTGTATTTCCTTGACCGTCTGATATAGTGACTTGATTGGAAAACATACATCCGCCTATAGTCAACTTTACAGGACCATCTACTGGAATTTTAACTACAGCATTCCCGTATCCGTGTTGAGTATCATGCCATGCACCGGTTACAGTAACGTCTTGGGGCAGACCTGTATCAGGTGACAATACTGTATAAGGGTTTGTACGGAAATCTATCTTGAAGTCTTTAAAAGCTCTCGGAATAACTGTTCCGTTTACAATTCCGTTTATCTTTATGTTGCCGATATTCATTTTCTTATTGTTAGCAACATTAGAAATGTAGAAACGCAGTGAAAATTCTCGTCCGCTATCAGTTGTGCTAATTGCTTCAACATGAGTCAAAGGTGCATCAGGATTGGCATTATTATTACGGCGTATCTGATTTACTGGATCACTATAAGCAATTATAGCACTCTCTACTCCGTCAATAGTATAACTCCAAGAGAAATATGCATTGTCTGTACCGTCTTTTACAGCATCAAATTCTACACTTGTCGGTGTAAAAGTAAGACCTTTTTGTAATTTAACAGAATACTCTATCATATCCGTTTCAACACATCCCGGATTGCTTGTAGATGGTACATAGCACACATATGCACCGGCAGAAAGACCAAGAGCAGAATATGCAGGGCTTTCTGAAACAATAAGGTCTGTACCCACCGTTACGCTTGAAGAAACTACAGCATCTTTTATTTCCGCTGAAGCCGTTGTTGCGTCTTCATTGCCAACTGCCCATGACAAAACGCCACTAACATTGTCATAGGTTTCATCTGTAGAAGCAGAAACATGCACTACCTCAACTTTATATATATAAGAAGAACCGGTGCTTATCACCTCGACATAACCTTGAGCAGCCTCTGCGCTTGTTGCTTTGTGGGTTTCTTCATTTTCCACCATGGCAACACCGCCAATTGTCAAATTATTGTAATTGGGATATGCTTTCACAGTGACAAGGTCCTTGTTGGATTTCACAGGTACTTGCAAAATGGTACCGCTATTGAACAGAGCATTGTTTCGACCAATACAGTAGAGTTTGCCATTTGTGGCATCAACATGCATCATAATACCATCAACTGTAGATGGAATGTCTGCTTCAACACCTTGATAGTTTGTTGAACTCTGAATGCCTGCCGGCAAGTCGTTTTCAAAGTCCCATGTAGCTGTAACATCTTCTTGGGCATTGGCAACAACCGCCATTACCGACATCAGAAAGAACAGCCCTAATTTTTTGAAATAGGTCTTCATAAAAGTTAATAATTTGTTTTGTTTAGATTAAAATGTTATTGAATAAATGTGTTTTTAAGTCTTGTTTTGCAAAATTAGTTATGTTAATAATATATTACAAAATTGGCATGTTAAAAATTCAAAACAATTAAACCATCCAACCGTATAACACAAATTCTTTTTTACATTTTCACTTCAAACAGTAAAGATTGTTGATATAGTAAAACTGTATCTACAAGCATATAATATCATAATAATTAAATGATAAATCACATTCAAATAAAAAAGGGTGAAGCAACATGCTCCACCCTTATTTTATAGTTTAATATTTATAAACTATTATTTGATAAATTTCTTACCATTCTGGATAAGGATACCTTTAGCTTCTTTGCTTACACGCTGACCTGCGAGGTTGAAAACAGGAGCGTTAGCGTTATCAGCACCGTCAACTGTGATACCGTTGATACCATCTGTACCGATGAATGTTAATGAAATTGGATTCGAATCAGCATCTGTACCACTTATAGAAAGACTTGTTATAGGATCTTTAGAGAAGAATACAGCAGGAACCGAAATCTTGGAACCGGCAGCCTGAACAAGATATTTACCTGCTTCTTTATATACAGGGAAGACAATAAATCCAACACCGTTTGACTTAACGTCAGCAGCGGCAGTTCCTAATTCAACTTTCTCTGGCCAACGAGCTTTTCCTGCTGCAAGATCAACATATTTATCTATATCAGCAGCTGTTACATCAAGATATCCTTCTGCATTAGCCGGCCATGTATAGCATATAGTAGGATGAGAAGCATCAGCTGCTGAGCTCCAATCCATATATAATGAATAAGCCATAGGTTCAGCATATGTAGCATCTCCTTCCCAAACATAATACTCTTTGTTTGAAGATAATTTTGACAATACTGCTACATAGCCATCTTCTGTAACATCAATTTCAAATACAGCACCTGAAGTCGGGGCTGTTATCACATCAGTCGATATCTTCTGTCCGACTGGGTTTGTGTTTCCTTGAACACCCCAATCAAAAGTTATAGATGTTCCATTAACACTTGCAGAGTTGTAGCCTTGGAAAGCACAACTAACTTTCTTATACTGGTCATCATAAGCTGCTTTTACAGAAATACTTGAAGAAGAGCCAAATACTGTACCTGCCGCAAAACTAGTTAAAGATTCTGTCATACCGACTGCCGTACCATCAACAACAACGGTTTCAACTTGTGCGTTTGCACTGACTGCTCCTAATAAAAGGGCAGCGAAAAGTAATTGTTTTTTCATAATTTTATTTTATTTAATTGTTAGTAATAGTGTGGCAGACATTATATCTGCCACACTGTTTTAAAAAAAGTCATTCTTTGTTTCCTTCAAAAGAGTAATTGTATGTATAAGTCTTACGTCCGGATTTTTCTACTATAGTAAATGATATAGTTGCAGTATTGTCACTCAGTACACTTCCTGCGAATTTTACTCCAAAACCGTTTGTAACATTCATATTACTAAAAAAGACATCTTCTCCAGCGTAAGCTATATTTGCAACAGACTCAAGGTCCAAACCAAGTTCAGATGATACAACCTTAACGTTGGTTATATATTTGTCTGCTGCCGTCAACTCCAATGTTCCGGGAGCAGTAGTTGTCTCTCCTCCAACCATTTCCTTAGTCCATGTTCCGGCATATGTTCCGGCTGTTGCGATCTCCGGTGTGGTTTCATGTACAATAACATTATCATCATCGTCGCTACAAGCTGTAAAGGTCAGCCCCATTGCAAACAAAAGGAATAATCCGCTTAAAAAATATTTCATTGCTTTTAAATTTTAAAGATTAATAACCCGGGTTCTGGTCTTCGTTGGTAATGCCTGTATTAGACGATATTTCAGCCTGAGGAATTGGACGTAACCATTTATACTCACCATTTGTGTTTGCCATTTGCGAAGCGCTTGTTATATATGTGTTAAACTCGACATTGTATCTAATAAGCTGCTTCGTTCTACGCAAGTCCATCCAACGCTGACGTTCAGCATAAAGCTCACGCGCACGCTCATCAAGAATTAAGTCAATATCTCTGATTGAGAATGTTGCAGATGTTGTATATGCCGGTAAATAAGCTGAGAATGATGACAAAGATGCCAAACCGGCGCGATTTCTTACATTATTAAGTTTAGCGAGCGCTTCCGATGTCTGACCTGCCATAAGATAAGCTTCTGCTGCAACAAGATACATATCGCTGACATGGAATATTACCACATCACGATAGTCATTTTTGTCGGTAAGCTGTGCAGACTCAGGATCATCAAATTTCTTAACACTGCCAAAAGCATCTGTAGTTTCCATATAGAGACTGTAACTTGTAGTTTCTACTTTTTTAATAGAACCATCATCATTGAAAGTGTATTTGAGAACGTTGTTTCCGTCATCAAGTCGAACAGCTTGCTGAACTTTTGCTCGATTGTCATAGTTTGCATATTGAGATTTGTGCGCGGCAAGATCTGCTTCAACTTCTTCTTGAGTAGTGTAGTATGGATAATAACGCAGAGCTATAGGCTTGTTTTTCAATTGGTCTGCAGTACAATTGTAATAGGCGTAATAACCATCTGTACCCCAAGCAGCAGCTTCAGTACCATTTTTGCTACTATTATAATATGTAGTCATAAATGTCGCTTCATAGCGTTGGTCTCCTTTCTCAAATAAGCATATTCCCTTAGCTGTAGGTTGGTTGTCTGAACCTGTATATTTGAGACCGAACTCCATTACATTACCAAAATATCCACCATAACTGTTTTGTAGACTATGACCACCTTCTGCCACATTACCCGGATAAGAAGCGCGGTCGTATTGTATTGACCAAATTTCTTCAGCATTACCTTCATTGTAAGGTGACCATTTTGTTGCGAACGGCATTGTAAGGGATACTCCATTTATAGCTTTTTCATCCCAAGCTGCTGCCTGTGTGAAGTTTTCCGTACTGTTGACCGTATATGTTCCTTGAACAGCATCATTAAGAGTTGTATTTATATCCCAGCCACATGCAAGATATAATTTTGCAATTAGAGCGGCAACAGCTTGCTTGCTAGCATGACCGTCATGACTTACTGCATCTAACGGAGAATTTGAATATAAATCTGCAAGATCTTCTATTACGCTTTTATATATTTCAGCAAGGTCTGTACGTGGATAATCCTGTCGTGCTGAATTGATATAATCAGTGATATAAGGCACTGCTCCAAACTGCTGTGTCAGAAGATAATAACCATACGCACGTATAAATCTTGCTTCTGCGGCTTCTTTGCTATTAGCTGAAGCATAGTATAATACGCCGTTTGCATAATTTATGCTCTTATAAGTATTAGAATAAAAGCTTTCTACTGTGCTGTTTTCTGCCGTTAAAGCATAATCATTGAAATTACCTGCTGCGTGTCCTCGTGTATTAAAGAAC
>JBJFGK010000019.1:0-5608 GCA_051892655.1 Prevotella sp.
GGCCACACTTTATGTTACTGCAGCTCCTTGCATAGAATGTGCGAAGCTGATAATACAGGCCGGAATTAAGCGTGTGGTATATGGTGAGAAATACAGACTTGAAGACGGACTTAATCTTCTCAAAAGAGCCAATATTATTGTGAAATATATAAATCCTGATGAATATGAGACAACAAAAGACTAACCGACTTATGCCATTGCTAATGGCATTCTGCATAGTGCTCGGCATTATGATAGGCACATTCTATGCCAATCATTTTTCAGGAAACAGATTGAATATAATTAATTCGGGAAGCAATCGCATCAATAATCTTCTGCATATAATCGATGACCAATATGTAGATGCCGTAAATATAGACTCGCTCGTTGACAAGGCTATACCGCAGATTTTGTCGGATCTTGATCCCCATTCAGTTTATATATCCGCAAAAAACGTACAACAGGTAAACGATGATTTAAAAGGCTCTTTCTCTGGTGTGGGCATAGAATTTGTCATACGTGAAGATACCATACATATACAAGGCGTCATCAAAAACGGACCGGCAGAACAGGCGGGAATACTTGCAGGAGATAAGATTGTAAGTGTTGACGGCAAGCCTTTTGTAGGTAAGGAAGTCACCAATGAGGAGGCTATGCATCGTCTGAAAGGTCCCAAAGACACAAAAGTGAGAATCGGTGTTATACGTTACGGGCACAAAGGGGTTAAAGATTTCACAATAACAAGAGGCGATATCCCTCAGAAAAGTGTGAGTGCCGTATATATGCTTGATGAGAACACCGGATATATAAAGATAAAGAGCTTTGGAGAAAACACTTATCCTGAACTTCTCATTTCCCTTGCACAATTGTCTCAGGAAGGATTCAACAACCTTGTCATCGACTTGCGCGACAATACCGGAGGCTATCTCCAATCAGCGGTGCAGATAGCCAACGAGTTCCTGCCCAAGAACAAGCTTATTGTCTATACACAAGGACGCAAGTCACCGAGGGAGGAATACAAGAGTGACGGGCGCGGAAGCTATCAGAACATGCCGCTTGTTGTACTTATCAATGAGTCATCGGCATCGGCATCGGAGATTCTTGCCGGTGCAATGCAAGACAATGACCGTGCTACGATTATCGGTCGCAGGTCTTTCGGCAAAGGTCTTGTTCAGAAACCGATTGAATTTCCCGACAAATCAGTCATACGACTTACTGTGGCACGTTATTATACTCCGTCAGGCAGATGTATTCAGAAGCCTTATTCTGCCGGAGATGACAAGGAATATGAGGAGGACATCGTGTCACGCTATAAGCATGGAGAGTTCTTCTCACAAGACAGCATAAAGCATACGGGCCCTGCATATCATACAAGTCTTGGACGGACAGTTTACGGGGGTGGTGGCATAACGCCGGATATCTTTGTTCCGGAAGATACTGTCGGCATAACATCTTATTATAAAGAGGCGAGCATGAGCGGACTGATATTGCAGTTTGCGTTTGTTTATACTGATGACAACCGCATTAAGCTCAACAATTTTACGGAGATGATGGATTTGGCAAACTATCTGGTTAAACAGAATACGGTAGATAAATTCGCCGTATATGCCGACAAACATGGACTACAGCGTAGAAATCTGATGATAAGAAAGTCACGCAAACTTCTTGAACGCTATATCAACAGCCGGATTATATATAATATGTTGGACGAGAAAGCGTGGACGGAATATATCAATATGGATGATAAGGTCATAGAGGCCGCACTTGATGTGTTCAGAAATAATTCGGCGTTTCCTGCCAAAACGAAAAAAACGGTAAACAAAAAGGACAAGATGGCAGTCGGAATACTGAATATGCCGCGACCATACGGTATAAGTGTCATTCGGGCATAGGGCGGATATGGATAAAAAACAATTAAGGGAATACATACATAAGGTCAAACGGCAATATAGTACCGCGCAATTGGCGGAGATGTCTTCCGTCATAATGGAACGTCTTTTTGCAAATAACGAGGTTGCCGATGCGAAGACAATTCTTATGTATCATTCTCTACCCGATGAAGTTGACACCCGTTTTGCCATTGACAGACTGAAAAAAGAAGGCAAGAAAGTCTTGCTTCCACGTGTCATTGGTGATAATATGCTGGAGATACGTGAATATTCGTCGGAGAATGATTTGCAATGCGGATATTATAATATTATGGAACCAACGGGCAGACTATATACCGACTACGACAATATAGAGGTTTGTGTAATACCGGGAATGGCTTTTGACAGGGCTAATCATCGTCTCGGACGCGGTAAGGGATTTTATGACCGCTTTCTTGTAAAAGTGCCCGACACCTACAAGATAGGTGTTTGTTTCGACTTCCAGAAAGTTGACAATGTGCCTTTCGACAAATTTGATGTTCTTATGGACGAGGTTTTATAGGCCAGAGGCTTATACACCGTCATCCTCTTCTTTCTCATTCTCTGTAGAGTCAAGACGATTGTCGCGGGAAATTGATATGTTTCCGTCGGAAGACAAGACAAGTATCAGCGGTACATATTCATCACTGAGAGCGTCGGCGGCGCCTACGCTGCCGGCAAAACGCAACGTGTTGCCTTCGGCACATTCAAATACAAGTCCGAGCAGAATGTTTTTGTCAAGGTATTCTTTTGATAAAACAGAGGCAAAATCCTTTTTCGTAAATGTCTTGTTGAAGAATAAGTCACCATTCTCGCGCTTTACGGTCAATGTAATGGTATTGTCATAATAGGAAGCGCCTGTATCGTCTTTCACAAGAGTCAGAGAAGTGTCTGCCGTGCGTGTACATTCAACGTTGTAGTTCTTCCCCCGCCATTCAACATCTACATTTTGGCGGGAGTCCTGCATGCGTATTGTCTCAGCCGGTTTGCTCGCTACGGGCTTGCGGGTTATGATTGTTCCTTCATTTTTTTTCTCGCTGCAAGACATTGCCAATATGGATATCATGGCAGCTGCACCAAAAACGTGTTTGATTTTCATTGCGATTAAAGTTATAAGTTCAAGCTGATGCGACATTGCGGTATGGCTGTCGCCGTTGCAATGATATTCATTAGCCTCTGCGAAATTAATGAATTTATTTTAATTATAGCCAAGACATGGTTATATTTATTCTGATTGTATCTGTTTTACTATGCTGTTTGCTTGTCGTAAACAGCATGGTAAGGATATAAAAACAGCATATTAGCGATATGCAAACAATATAGACAGACGTTGTTATATGCCTATAAAAAGCGGGGATATATGTGTGTCAATACAAAACGGAGTAGTCACGTCAGGCGGAAAGATTGCTGATTACAACATCTTTTCAAGGGCGGAGACATGTATTTCGCTGCGTCTTAGTGTGATGATACCTTCCTTGTGCATGGCGTTAAGCTCCCGCGAGACATTAAGCCGGCTTTCGCTTATCTCTGAAGCGAGGCGTTCCATTGTTATGGCTATGGTCTTTTCTCCTGCCGGACGTACACATCTGGAGGCGATGAAACGTGTTATTTCCGACCTTATGTCCTGTGGTTTGACGTTCCAGACCATGCGTGCCAGCCTTTGCGACCGCGTACATATTATGTTCAGCAGATTAAGTCTGAATATCTCGTACTTGTCTGCCAGATACAGCATGTCCATTTTGCTGATGCAAATGAAGTCACACTCTTCTGCGGCCTTATATGTTCTGGTGTAGCGTTGAGTAAGTCCGAAGATACGTTCAGGCTCGATTATGTTGGGCGCATGCAGCTTTTCACTTACAGAATATCCCCTGTCATCAGAGAAGCATACGGATGTCATGGTGCCCCGCAACAGGAAAAACAGCTTGTCGCACACGTCACTCTCACTTATAATAACCTTGTTGCGGGAGTAGGAGAGTGGTCTGGGCTTTATTTCGGATATGGCTTCGTCTATGTCGTTGCGGCTCATACCTTGAAACAAGGGCAGTTCAAGAAGGCGGTTATGCAGATCCGGAATTTTCATTTACGATTGTTTTATTGTGAGATCTTGCTTTTCAACGATGGTGAATACCAGACATCGTTCTTGCCGTCATCGCTTGCCAGAATGAAATATGCCATTAGTTCCGGATGGCGTTTCAGTATTTCTTTTGCCTTGTCAAGCCCCGACACCATGAAAGCTGTGGCATAGGCATCTGCCGTAGCGCAGTCGGCGGCAAAGACGGTGGCTGAAAGGATGTTGTGTTGTACTGGATAACCGGTCGCAGGACTTATGGTATGGGCGTATTTCTTCCCGTTCTTATAGTAGAAATTGCGGTAATTGCCGCTTGTCGCCATTGCCATGTCTGTAACATTGACAATAGTCTGCATCTCGTTGTCTGTATTCAGCGAGTCGTCCACAGGGCGTGTCACACCTATGCGCCATGCGCTGTTATGGCTGTTGACACCGTTAACGACTATTTCTCCGCCTATCTCCACCATGAAATTTTCAATGCCTTTGCTCCTTAGGAGGCGTGCCACAGCATCCGAACCGTAACCTTTGGCTATGGCGCTGCAGTCCAGCATTATTCTCTTGTCCTTTTTGACAATACGGTTGCCTGACAATTTCACCTTGTCATAGCCTATTATCTGCATCAAGCTGTCGATGACGCTGTTGTCCGGCAGCTTGTCATGTTTGAAACCGAAGCCCCATACGTTGACAAGTGGCGCTACCGTTATGTCAAAAGCCCCGTCTGTCTCGTGGGATATTGTTTGTGCGAGATTAAAAACATCGTTGAATATCCCGTCTGTACGATAGTCCTGATTGTTGTTTATACGTGATATGACAGATGAAGTGTTGAACGTAGAAAGGGAATTGTCAACCTTTTGCAACTCGTCTTCAATCTCTTTCTGCAAGTCTTTATCGCTTTGATATGTTATGTTGTAAACCGTACCGAACACAAATCCTGTATTGCTGATATACTTTTTATTGTGTTCCTTATGGATTATGATTACAGAACCGATTATAAGAAAAAGCAGAAAGATTATCTGGAGCGTTCTTTTCACTCGTTTCCTTTTGATTGCATCACAGCTGTTGTCTGCGTCTTTCTTGCCCGAAGCGGTATCCGTATTGTTTAAATATGCCTCTTTCATCCTGTTTTCTTGTTTCCCGTTAAATCCGACTTACGGCAAAGCGTCAAATATCTATTGATATGTTGAACGTTCCGCCGATGGCTGAACTTCCTCCTTTCCCGAATCCCGGCACATACCATGACTTTCCGGGTTCGCCGTCCTTATAGGATAGTCGTCCTCTGTATCTTAGACTCCATCCCATATGTATAGGACCGTATATCTTGGCATCCACGCCGACAAGGGCTTCAAACCAATGATATGAACATTTGACGTCGTTGGCTTGATATTCAGCCTCTGAACCCCAGACAGGATCTGTTATCGCCGGATGATAAAGATCATATTCAAAAGAAGTGAATGCATATCTTGCACCGGCATCAGTTTGGGGCTGCGCGGCAGCGGTTCGAAGGTGTTTCCCGTGATCGTCGCGAGGCGGCCGGCCGCGATGACGACGGGCCGCGAATCGACGGGCACCTCGGTGTCGACCGTCGCCGGTTCCATGTAATCCGACTCTGGGGTCGACACCTTGACGCCGGTGACGGAACCGACGGTCGAGAGGC
>JBJFGK010000020.1:0-23764 GCA_051892655.1 Prevotella sp.
TTTGGCGGAAGAAGAGGCCTTTTCCTTGATGGCAAGTGTCTTCGGAGAGACATAACCAAATTAATTATAAACCTAATTTTATCTACCATGAAAAAATTATTGATGTTGACTTTAGGGCTACCGTTATGCTTTTCAGCAACAGCAACAGCCCAAGAAAACGACTCTGTACGCTATAATCAGTATGGCGTAGCAGTAGACAGAAAGGCTTTACATTCAGAAGCAAGAAGTAACATTCTTGTATTTGAGTCAAAGAACAAAGACTACAAATTCTGGTTCGACAACCGTGTTCAGATTGACGGAGCTACGTTTTTCGGCAAGAATAACAGCGATTACGACAAGATAGGTAACGGAACTTCCGTTCGTCGCGCACGTTTTGCCGTAAAGGCACAAATAACAAAAGACTGGTACGGAGAGGTGGATGTTGACTTCGCCGACGGTGTTTTCGAGCTGAAAGACGCTATAATCGAATACGGAGGCATAAAGAATATGGCATGGAAAGTAGGTAACTTCAAGGAAGATTTCTCTATGGAACAGACCACAACATCACGTTATCTTGCCTTCATGGAGCGTCCTATGGTATGCAAGGCACTCGTTCCGTCACGCCATATCGGTATTCAAGGAGAATATCTGCGCGACCATTTCCGTGCGTCATTAGGTATGTTCTTCCAGACAGTAGCAGGTTCTGAAGAGGCAACCAACGTACAAGACAACAACAAAGACTTCGGACGCAGTCAGGGATATTCGTTTACGGGTAAGGCAGGTTGGATGCCTTACACCAAAGATCGCTATATGGGATTTTACATCGGCGGTAAAGGCTCTTACAGAACACCTAAAACAGACGTTGCAACTACCGAATACGGAGGCGTGCGTTTCAGTACCCGTAACGCAACAAGCATAAACAGAAAGAAGTATCTTGACACCGACGTCATTCCAAACGTTGATCACGTATGGCTCTATGGCGTGGAATCAGCCGGATACTATGGAGGTTGGAGATTCCAGACCGAATACATACGCAACCACGTGTCAGCTTTGAAGAAGTACAACTTTGGCGGTTGGTATGCACAAGCAGGCTGCATGCTGTTCGGAGGCAAGCAGAACTTCAATGTTGCAGAGGGTGAATTTACCGCTCCAAGTCGCGGCCGCAAATGGGGAGACCTTGAATTGATGCTGCGTTATGACTATCTCGGACTTAACGACAATGACATTTACGGTGGTGCGGCAGAGAATTTCACAGCCGGACTCAACTTCTATGTAAACAACAACGTGAAGATTGTGCTCAATTATCAATATACCAACAACGACCGTTATGCCAACGGCAAGGGCAAACTATACGTTGGACATGATGCAGACGGCAATCCTGTAAAAGACTACACTAAAGTTACAGAGGGTAAAGGCAAAGGTGGCGTGAACTATCATATGCTTGCCATGCGCTTCGAGATAGATTTTTAAACACATGTTCAACCTAATTTAAAACAGAAAAATCATGAAAACTTTAAAATATTTATTCATGCTAACAACGGTGTTGCTGTTTGCAGCATGCGTAGAAGACGAAGTATATCAAGGCCCGTCAAAGATTGAGACCGTGACACCAAGCGTTTCTGCACCTACATCTATGGACGATGTTACCATTACCGTTACTGCTTCCGGATTGCAAAACATACAGTCGGCATTCATAAACTACAGCATTAACGGTGGCGAAACACAGAAAGTAGAAATGGCAGGAGAGGGACAGATGTTCTCAGGCAAGATACCTGCACAGCCGGACGGCACTAATGTGAAGTACTCAGTAACAGTTATAAACACCGCAGGTTTCGCTACTACATCAAGCGAATATGAATATACGGTAGGCGACCCTGCTCCCGACTATACAAAACTCGTGATAAACGAGCTCTACGGAGCAGGCGCAGACAATGAAAAATTCATAGAGCTGTATAACAACGGCGATTTCCCAATCAAGCTGAAAGGCGTTAAGATAAAGAAAGATGAGGAAGATGCATGGGAAGGAATAGACGGTGAGGTTATCCAACCGAAGAGTGCGTTTGCCGTAATCGGCGCAAAGGGAACTACAGAACGTGGTTTCAGCAGCGGCTTCTCAGCAAAGAAGAGCGTACTTGTCGAGATATTTGACCCAAGCGGAAACAAGCTTGACCAGTTCCAACGTGGAGAAAAAGGAACAGGATGGGGCAACACTTCATTGGCCAACGTTACAGGTTCTTGGAGCCGTATACCTGACGGAACAGGTAAATTCCTAATCGCAGACACTCCGACTCCTAATGCAGCGAATGCCACTTCGGGTACTGAAGACACCACAGTTGTACAATAACGAGACATTAAAAACATTAAAGGGTTTACAACAATCGGGAGGGAATGTCGCCGTTGCGGCATTTCCCTCTTACTAACAAATAAAAAAGTTATGGCAAAAGAAGAATTAAAGATTGGAGAAATATCAAAGCCGCGCTTTGAATTTCGTAGTTTCGGCCGTTGTTTCTGCGAACAGGCAAAGAGAATGGCAAGACTTAGCACCCCCGTTCCTGAAAAAGTATGGGAGCGACACAGCACGGAAACATATATCGTAAGCCGCACTAACGACGTAAACAACACAAAGATACGCGACGGCAAAATGGACATCAAGACCTTCGTACAGAGTGTTGACGGTCTGGAACAATGGAATCCGCTGATGAAAGGAGAGTTCCCCATTTCCGCAAAAGTGCTGAAAGAAGAGGTCTTCCCTGCATTTAAAGTAGAAGGATGTCCCGAACTTACAAAAGATACATATACACTTGAAGAGTTCTTACAAATGATAAACGAACATCCGGATCTGCAAGCTGTAAAAGTGGAAAAGGAACGTTTCGGATACATGGTAAACGGTACAATATGCGAAACCGGCAATGTTTACATCAACGGAGCTATGGTAAGGACTATCAATTCAGAATCTACAGAGATAGAAGACATAAAGAAAACGATTGCCGACTGCGGCTTGGAAGGTGTTGAAAACATCAACTATCTACAGGCAATAAAGAGAGTTATCGGCATGACAAACAAACCATTGGCAAACTAACAAGTATTATGGCACAAGAAATAGAACGCAAATTCATGGTAAAAAGCGATGCTTTCAAAGCAGAAGCTTTCAAGTCCACACGCATAACACAGGGATATCTGAGTTCTGTTCCTGAACGTACGGTGCGCGTAAGAGTAAAAGGAGACAAGGGATTTATTACCGTCAAAGGCATAGGCAACGAAAGTGGAGCCAGCAGATATGAATGGGAGAAAGAGATTCCCGCCTCCGACGTCAACGAACTATTGAAGATATGTGAGCCGGGCGTTATAGACAAGACCAGATATCTTGTTAAAAACGGGGACTTGTGCTTTGAGATAGACGAGTTTTACGGGGACAACGAAGGGCTTACTATGGCAGAAATAGAGCTTCCCGATGAGAGTACGGAGTTCAAACGTCCCGAATGGCTCGGCGAAGAAGTTACAGGAGACAAACGCTTCTATAACTCCATGCTTATGAAAAACCCTTATAAGAATTGGAAATGACAACGGACAGCAGTAGCAAACCCAAAGTTTTCGACCCTCTCGATATGAACAATTACCGTATCGAGAAGCTGCCTAAGATGCAGAAATCGGGCTTCGAGAGGATATTGCAACGCATCGGCATACCACTTGCCGTAATTGCCTTTATCCTTATCTATTGGGTTGCCGACATCCCGTTTATAAACAGCCTGAGTACAGACAAGGCTAATACGACGCTTACTTCATCGGCTGTCGAGCGCTATGAACAAATGAAAGCGGCAACATTCAAGAAGATGAAGACGGCCGTAACGGGCGAACAGAATAACCAACTGTCGGAAACCGAAGTCTCGAAAATGCAGACAACGGCTGAGATAAAGGCTCACGACAAGTTTATCCGCATAAATTATGCAATGCTCGCAATATTTGTAGCTGCAATAATATTATGGATAACGGAAGCCATACCCAACTATCTCACATCCTTATTGGTCATCTTGTCGATTGTGCTTACCGGAGTTACAACAGACAAGTCGGCTTACGCCCAACTGGGACATCCGGTAATGTGGCTCAATATTCTGTCGTTTATCCTTGCAAGTATGCTTGTAAAGACCCAAGTCGCCAAACGTTTCGCATTATGGTTCGTATTGAAATTCGGCAAGAATGCAAGCGGTATAATGATTAGTTTCATTGTTATCAACCTTGTTTTATCGGCTTTTATATCTGCAACGACGGCAAAAGCGGCTATACTGTTACCCATTTTCATGGTCATTGCAGCCATATATGGAGCTACGGGAGGCGAGCACAGAAACAACTTCGGACGCAATCTGATACTGCAAAACCTGTTTCAGATAAATCTCGGAGCCAATGCTTTCCTTACCGGTTCCGGCGCAACGCTACTGGCAGGTTCTATCATTGCAGGTGCTTTGGGCATAGGATCGTTCAGCTATCAAGACTGGTTCAAGGCCGCATTCCCCATGAGCCTGTTGCTTATATTTATAGCTTGGTTTGTCGGTTCAAAGATTTACTTCCCTCTAAAAAAGGAAGAAAAAGTACCTCAAATAACCGGCGGCATGGAGCGTTTGCGTGAAGAGCTTAACAAACTCGGCAAGATGAAGGCCGAAGAATACAAGGCTATAATAATATTTGTCACGGTTCTTATATTGTGGGCTACTGACAAGCAGCACGGAATAAACCAGACAGCAGTCGCATTTATGGGTGCTGTAGTTGCATTGTTGCCGGGTATAGGTGTGGTAAAATGGAATGACGTGGACATTCCATGGCACTTGTTGCTGTTTTCTGCCGGCGCTTACACTCTCGGTGCAGGTCTTGAGGCATCCGGATTACCCGGAACACTTATTGATGCGCTGTTCAGCAGTATCGGTATAACACAGGCTACGCCGTTCTGGGCACTATATATGATATTGACAGCAGGCATGTTACTGTTCTCTCTGATATTCCAATCGAAGACAATGCTTACATTAATATTTGTGCCGATAGCCATAGGTGTGGCCCAAAAGAACGGGTATCCGATCATGAGTCTTGCCTTCCCGGTAGCCATGTTGGTAGGTCATGTATATGTATTGCCGTTCAACAGCAAACCGGCAGCGTTGCTTTACACTACAAACCAATATAGTTGGAGCGACACTTTCAAGTTCGGAATAACGATGATGTTCATCAGTTGGATCATGATTATCGTATGGGGAGAGACCGTTCTCCGCTGGTTCGGATATACAAACGGTGTTTTCTGACTTTAAACTTTATTGAAACGTTATGATAGAAATACATCCTAAGATACATGACAGGAATACTTTGGAGTTCAAAGTGGGCTACATCGCCAAAAGCGATGGGGCCCACAATGAATTTCACATGAACACTTGGATATACATACCTGAGGTTCTTGACATCAACAGGCATACCTATCCCAAAGACAATTTCTATCGTGACACACGCTCTTACCTAAGGCTGATTACGCCACAATACAATCTGAAAGCACTGACGAACGCAGATGTGCTTCCTTACAAGCAACTGCAAGAAGCCTATGATGATATTTCCGAGTTATATACAGAGAAAAACCTGAAGGCATTAGAGGTTGCCGTGAAGATGTATGCGTCAATTGTTAAGAGCAGCATAAGGAATGCTTGTATCGAGATAGAACGAATTAATGATCCGGAACGTAAGATAACACTTTGCCACGAATATATAAACAATATCTCACGTGTTCTATCTCTATACAGGCAATTATGCAACATACCCTGTAATGATGATGACAGTTGGATAAAATTCTATTATTTCGGTGATGAATTTATATCCAATGTCGTGGAACAGCATGTTTACAGGCTGTTACAACATATCCGAGAAAACAGCAAAGATGTCTATACAAGGGTTAATGATGACATCGGCAAGTTGCTTGATAAAGAAAACGAATACCGTCGTGGTATGAAATACCTGTGTGTAGAGGTGGAAAGCAAAGACAACAACAGGGCTTTCGTATATCGTGCAGGGCAGTTGAAGAAATATATAGAGAGCAATCTCTATCTGCCGACACATAAAAGGAAGAACACAGTCTTTCTGGAGCAAGTGGCATTCAGCTTTGCTGCCGGCGTATCTATGGTATTTGCCACCGTAGTATCTTTTGCTTTCCAGCAGACATACGGCAATTTCACGCTGCCGTTCTTTATCGCTCTCGTGATAAGCTATATGTTTAAAGACAGGATAAAAGACCTGATACGCAACTATTTTGCCAATCGTCTTGGCAGCCGTTTTTATGATTTCCTTATTACTATAAGGATTAACACGCGTAAAATAGGCTGGTGTAAGGAAGGATTTGACTTCGTTTCTCCTGAAAAGATTTCACGCAGGGTCAATGAAACACGTGCGAGAAAATCTCCGTTGGTAATAAACAGAGGTGTTGAAGAGCAAGTCATACAGTACCGGAAATATGTGCACTTGAAGCAGAAAGAGTTGAAGCGGCTGTCATCCTACCCTCTTTCCGGCATCAATGACATCATCCGCTATAACTTAAAAGAGTTCATGCGCAAGATGGACAACGCACAAATACCTGTTTTTGCACCTAAAAGCAATGGCGATTATGACCTTGTAGACGGCGATAAAGTCTATTATCTTAACTTTGTCATACAATGTAAATATGACAATCAGAGTGAATACAAGAGATATAAAATATGTTTGAACCGTAAAGGAATAAAAGAAATAATAACATTGGAATAGAATATGAAGAAGATAGCATTAGCTTTAGTTTGCATTATCTGCCTTTCATGCACTAACACCAATACCGTAAACATATTGATAACCAACAGAAGCGGCAAAGACTTATCAAACAAAGAGATTGCAGTATCGGTGAGTGACATTCGGGAACGCCTGCAAACGACAGAGGAAGATACGCTGATTGTAATGAACGAGAAGAACATTCAGATAGTTTACCACTATGATAACGACAGCTCGAATATAATATTTGTAGTGCCACTTCTGAGAAAGAACTCACAAAAGACGTATTCAGTCAATCGCAGCCATAGCCGTTTATCAGAAAATCTGCTTAAATTCAGAAGCGAAAACATAATGATAGATGTGAGATAACGGCAATAACTGCACCTTTTATAATAACCAACACAAAAAAACAAGCATAAAAAAGCCGACTGCCAACGACAGCTTCATTCATAAAAGCTCTCTGTTGGCAGCCGACAATTATTGACTACTTGTTACGGTGATTATTTATTTGCTTTCTTACGCTCGTTGTGGTCAAGTATAATCTTGCGCATACGCATGCTTTTCGGCGTAACTTCCACCAGCTCATCTTCCTTTATATACTCAAGAGCCTCCTCCAATGAGAGCACGGTTCTCGGTATTATGCGGGCCTTGTCATCAGAACCGCTGGCACGGGTATTGGTCAATTGCTTAGCTTTTGTAACGTTTACCACAAGGTCATTGTCGTGAACATGCTCTCCAACCACCTCTCCGGCATATACTTCCTCTTGCGGATCGATGAAGAACTTACCACGATCCTGCAACTTGTCTATGGAATATGCAAACGCCGTACCGGTCTCCATTGCTATCATCGAGCCGTTTATACGACGTAAAATATCACCTTTGTAAGGCTGATATTCCTTAAAGCGATGCGCCATTATCGCTTCTCCCTGACTTGCCGTAAGCACATTGGTACGCAGACCTATAATGCCTCGCGAAGGAACATCAAATTCTATATTTACTCTATCGGCCTGACTCTCCATAGAAGTCATCTCTCCCTTACGCCGGGTTACCATATCTATCATCTTACTTGCCGATTCTTCAGGTACGTTTATTGTGAGTTCCTCTATCGGTTCACACTTTACGCCGTCTATTTCTTTATAGATTACCTGCGGCTGTCCTACTTGCAGCTCGTATCCTTCACGGCGCATGGTCTCGATAAGTACTGACAAATGCAATACTCCACGTCCGCTTACAATCCACTTATCAGTAGAGTCTCCAAACGGATTGACCCTTAATGCAAGGTTTTTCTCCAATTCTTTTTGAAGGCGATCGCTAATATGACGGCTTGTAACAAACTTTCCCTCCTTTCCGAAAAACGGAGAATCGTTAATCGTAAACAGCATGCTCATCGTCGGTTCATCAATGGCAATAGGCGGTAAAGGCTCCGGAGAGTCAAAATCACATATAGTATCGCCTATCTCAAAGCGTTCAAGACCGATGATAGCACATATATCGCCACTTGTTACACTGCCTGTCCGCACATGTCCCATGCCTTCAAAGGTGTGCAATTCCTTTATTCGGGTCTTTTCCTGACTGCCGTCACGGTGGGCAACAGTAATGTTCATGCCTTCGGTCAGTGTACCTCTATGCACACGACCTACGGCGATGCGTCCTGTATAGCTGGAATAATCAAGGCTTGTAATGAGCAGTTGCGGAGTTCCCTGTATCTCTCTTGGAGCCGGAATTACTTCTACTATCTTGTCAAGAAGATATGTTATGTCTCCGGTAGGTGTGTTGTAGTCTTCACCCATCCAGCCGTTTTTGGCGCTTCCATATACGACTGGGAAGTCCAATTGATCTTCTGTAGCATTAAGAGAAAACATAAGATCAAAGACCATTTCATATACTTCTTCCGGGCGGCAGTTAGGTTTGTCAACCTTATTTACCACAACTATCGGTTTAAGTCCTATCTCCAACGCTTTCTGCAATACGAAACGGGTCTGCGGCATAGGGCCTTCAAAAGCATCGACAAGCAACAGACAGCCGTCCGCCATATTAAGAACGCGCTCCACTTCACCGCCGAAATCGGAGTGTCCCGGAGTATCTATGATGTTTATTTTTGTATCTTTCCAATTTATAGAGACATTTTTTGAAAGAATAGTGATACCTCTCTCACGCTCAAGATCGTTACTGTCAAGCACTTGTCCGCTTAAATCCTGTCCCTCACGAAACAAGTTTCCTGCCAACATCATCTTGTCTACAAGTGTTGTCTTGCCGTGATCCACGTGCGCAATAATTGCTATGTTTCTTATGTTCTGCATACTAATACCTTAAAAATCAGGTGCAAAGGTATAAAAAACTGCGGAATTACTGATAATGATAATTATAAAAATAAAGCATGACACATATATAAAGCCACAAGAAACGTAATATCGGACATCTCTATTTAAGCTTCATCACTATCTTTCCTACATATAATCCGGATTTTCCGTTCTGATCATTGGGTACCGGACGGCCGTTTTTATCGTCAAGATATTGCAGCCGGTCGAAAAAAGAATGTGAATGTCCGCCAAGCACTATGTCTATATTGGCCGTTAGAGGTGTCATTTCGGTATCGTCAATACCGTCTATATCCCAGCCAAGATGGGACAGACAGATTACGACGTCGCATTTTTCCTTGTTGCGAAGCCTGTCCGCCACCCTGTTGGCAGCCTCGACGGGGTCTTTATACACCACTCCTTTGCATGTCTCTGCCATGACAAGCCCTTCCAACTGCGGTGATATGCCGAAAATTCCGACACGGATACCACCTTTATTCAGTATAACATAGGGCTTCACGATGCCGTCTAAGGGGGTGCCGGTAAAATCATAGTTGGCACAAACAATGGGGAATGTGGCCTTGCTGAATATGCGCGCCATATTGTCAACACCAAAATCAAACTCGTGATTACCTATCGTTGCGGCATCGTAGTGCATGAGATTCATCAGCCCGATCTCCACATCTCCCTTGAACATTGTATAGTATGGCGAGCCTTGAGAGAAGTCTCCGCTGTCGAGCAACAGCAGGTCAGGATGCTCGCGACGCTGTTCTTCGACAAGCACGGTACGTCTTATGAAACCGCCACGACCGGCTTTTGCGGTGTCGGCAAGGTTGGGATTGAGCGGAACAATGCAACTATGGGTGTCGTTAGTATGCAATATGACAAGTTCTTTGTCCTGTGCCATTGTCATGACTGTGCCAAGCAACGGCAATAATATCAATAAAACGCGCTTCATAACATTCATTTTACAACGATTCGTCCTTCAATAGATGATTTTAATTCTTCATTGCGTGCAAGCTTGTCTTTCATATATGCCACTATCACATCGCGCACGCTGTTGCCTTTGTCTGATATTAGCCGCAGGTCATAACCCTGTTTGAAGGCCTCCATCTTGTCATTGCCTTGCGACAGATAGTCAAGTGTGGCTATACGATACGGTCGTGAGGCATCAATTTCTTCGCCGTTCAACTTGACAGAAAGAAGTTTGCCGTCGCCCGTTATCTCCATTTGTACTCCTTTGCTTACCGCTTCGCCGCCTGTCGTTGCAATCTGGCGGAACAGCAACAGGACATCGCTTCCCTTAAGAGTAAGAAAACAGAGCTTGTTCTCAAACGGAGCCATGTCAAGAACGTCTCCGTAAGTGACGTTTCCCTTTGCCAACGAGGCGCGAATACCTCCCATGTTATAAACGGCAAAGTCAACATTTTCGCCGTAACGCGTTCCGCTCCATAACAATATGTCTGCAAGAAGGTTGGACAACAGGCTTTCCGGTCTATCGGCATACATATACTCAGACGCACGTCCCACAACCGGACTCATCAACTTGTCCACTTGCTCTTGATAAGGGGCAATAAAGGATTTGATTTCATTGCTTTCCCTGTTGTCATATTGCGCATCTACAAGTAACCGCGTGCCTGAAACCTGCACGACAGAATGCCTGCCACCGGTGCAGGACATGAACATTAGAAGTACGAAAACCGCTATCGAGATTAGATTTCTATAGTTCATAATAAGATTGTTTTTCGATAATACCACCTGCAAAAATAGTGTAAAAACACTGTTAATCAAAGAAAAAGCAACAAAAAAGAGGCTGTATGTTTGGAAACAAAATGAAAATGTCGTACCTTTGCACCGCTTTTCGGCGTAACCGATGACAGGAAGAAGAGTTGCCTTGGTTATGTTACGTTGGAACGATAAACAAATTTAATTATCAAAAAAATGGATTTAATTAAAGTTGCTGAAGAAGCATTTGCAACCGGCAAACAGTTCCCGGAGTTCAAATCCGGCGATACTATCACTGTCGCTTACAAAATTATCGAGGGCTCAAAAGAGCGTATCCAGCTCTACCGTGGCGTAGTTATCAAGATTTGCGGCCATGGTGAAAAGAAGCGTTTCACTGTTCGCAAGATGTCAGGAACCGTAGGTGTTGAGCGTATCTTCCCTATTGAGTCTCCCAACATTGAGAGCATTGAGATCAACAAGCACGGAAAAGTACGTCGCGCGAAGCTGTACTATCTCCGCAAGCTTACAGGTAAGAAAGCCCGTATCGCAGAGAAGAAGGTTATTATCAACAAATAATAAATCTTCAGACAAGACAAAAAGAGCAGGAACATCGGTTCTTGCTCTTTTTTTTCATCTTCACGACTTTCACGGCCATGCCTCCTGAAAGTTGCGACCATGCTGTTTGCAGGTCGTCATTATGCTGTTTTCATATCGTTACTATGGTGTTTGCGAGTCGTTACCATATTGTTTATGCGCTGTAAATATAATGTTTTGATGTCAAAGACAAAGCGGTTCAGTCTCGTAATATCATGTTTTTTGCATCTTTATTGTCATATATGGGATGTCGCATCCCATATAATGAAGGTCATCTAAGCTTCATTAACTCCTTTTCCAAAGACGCATCCTTACCGATATTCATCTTATGGCGCAGACGATAACGCGACTGTAAGAGGCTCTGATGGGCAACGCAGATTACACGTTCTATCTCTTCATTACTCAAACCCATCACTATAAGCATACACAAGAACTCTTCCCTATAAGTCAGATTGGGTACACGCTCCTTTAGATGTGAAAGGAAATTGGGATAAACTGCGCTAAATCTGCGACGGAAAGAGCCGTCACCCTCCTTCTTCAATATACTTGGACTGATGTTAAAGAGGCCTTTCCAACTGCCTTCGGACAATAGACCAGAGAGGCGACTCTCTGCATTGGTGCGAAGATTTCGCTCGTTTTCCAAGTCATCAAACAGTTTATCCAACATTTCGTTCTGTACCTGTATGCGAATGGCAGCAAGACGGCGGTTCTTAAGATACAAGATTACGAGCAGAAATATCACCACCACACATATAACAAGCCCGGCCGTACCATAAAACTCTTTGTTTCGTGCCTTGATACGCTCCATTTCAAGCTCCTTGTCTCGCATTTCGCCGACATATTTCACCACCATTTCTGACAGCTTCTGAAACGCATTGTTCTCCGATTCATTATGATACTCGTCAAGCATCGCCTTTGAATACAGCTTTATCTTCTCTACATTGCCGTTGCGCAGATAATGATTAAGTGCGAAAGAATAGGCACCTTTTATATATATAGGTGCAACAGACTTATGTAACAACACATACATGCTGTCAAGATAAGCCTCTCCCCCACTGTCATTACCCTGCATCAGCTCTGCCCTTGCCAACTGATAGAAGGCTTTTGTACGGTTGATGTTGGTGGCAAACATTGTCGCCCATTTCAGACGGGGCATTGCCTGAACGAGGTCTTTCTTGTTGTTTCTGTCCACAAGCAGCGTTCCCATAAGAAGATCTACGTCAACCATACCATTGTTATAAGGTTGTGTCCGGAGCAAATCTTCCGCTTTCTTATAATAAAATATAGCAGAATCCGTATGCTGTAATGCACACATGGCCTGTCCGTATTCAAGATACGTCTGGCTCATGATAGCCGGTGTGACATTATGGGCGTTCTTTGCAAGCCGCATCGCACTTGCCGAATAGGTAAGAGCATGTCTCGGCAGATCACAATACAGATATAACTCGGCAAGAGAGTTGCATGCATTGGCTTCCGCGAGGTCATCGCCTCTCGCGTGGGCACGGTCAACGCTGTCGTGAAACAAGTCCGCCGCCTTGTCAATATTGCCGGTTCGCTTATATAACAAGCCCAGCATCGAAGTGATAAACTCAACGCCTTTGATGCTGTGATCTTCATCGGCAACCTCAAGAGCCTTGTTACATAGCGTTATCACACGCTCCTGACATGCCGGATTGCAGAAAAAGACTGCCGCCGCATAAGAATACATCCTGAAAAGACGTTTGGGAGTGGCGTTATCCAACGGCATTGTCAATGCCGAATCGGTAATCAGCTCTGCATCCTTCATTCTTTCGGTGCGCGAAAGAGCATAACCGAGTATTGAATACATATCCGCCCAAAGAAATTGATGCACAAAATGCGTGTGCCGGTTGCGCAGTTCAAGAAAGTAATCGGCACACTCGTCAGGCTGACCATTGCTTTGATAACAGTTCATCATCTGTGTCATGGCAGCATCTACTATCGCGGAGATTGTATCAACGTCAATCTGAGCCGGCGGTTCTGACATTACAACAGCCTGATACACTTCTATAGCATCCGAATACTTGGCGGAGTCTTGGAACATACGTGCCTGTTTCAGCTTTTGTTTCAATGAAAGAGTGTAAGCCTCTGCATTATCTCTGCCCTTGTCGCCACATGAAGCCAATACGAATATACCAATAACAAATATACAGACTATTGTTATATAAACTAAGATATTTATATTTGAGGAACGTCTCATTATTGTTTTAGCATTTATCGTTATAGCTCTTGGCCATCTGACAGATATGCATTCATGTTTGATTTATGTATGTCAAGACCTGCTGTGGAATTGCAAAGTTAATCAAATAATAAAATAGACATATTAAAAAATGAATAAAAACTGCCGAAAAAGGATAAAAAACATTATTTTATCAATATTTCCCCATCGGAATTAATCAACAACCTACCCTCAGGAATATCAGTTGCGGTTAATGTTCTTATCTGTTTGACCACCGAATTGGTGGAGTCGCGACGCGGACCAAGCCCGCGTTTCTGTATAAAAGAGTGTATCTTACCGGAAACAAAAGAGCCGTCATTCTTCAGTTTCGCCTCTATTACAGGTGCAAAGCCTGACACTCCGGCAATGCTTATACCATACGGCGTACAGAAATTACCCAGACTGTAAGCTATAAAACGATTGTTATACAACTCAACACAACGCACGACATGAGGGCCATGACCAAAGACAACATCTGCTCCGTTGTCAATACAGAAGTGTGCGAACTTTCTTAACGACCCTCTATCTTCATTGAGAAACGTTTCCTTCCCATACGGAAGATGGCTGAAAGACTTGCCTTCGCCACCGCCATGAAAGGAAACGACGACAATATCTGTGCATGACCGCAGCTTGTCCAATATGTTTTTTACTGTCGGCAAGTCATTATGCTGCAATGTATAACCGTTATGTCCAAAGGCACACAAGCCATATCTCACCCCATTACGCTCGACAATCGAGCAGGAAGAACGGCCTTTGATACCGGCGTATGCTATATCAAGCCGCCGCAATGCCTCTTCTGTGGAAATAACACCAGACAGTCCGAAGTCGAAAATATGATTGTTTGCCATTCCAAGGAAGTCAAAACCCACCTCCTTTAAGCGTTCTGCGTATCTTATCGGAGTACGGAAAGCATAAGAATGTGCCGATTTCTTCTTCGTTGTTCTCCCTGTATCACTCAACGTACCTTCAAGATTTCCGGCTGCCAAGTCTGCATTTTGAAGTATTGTCTTAACATCACGGAACAGCATACGACCTTCATCCGGAGGCAAAAGCGTTTCCGGATAAGTTGTACCCATCATGATGTCTCCGACCATTGCAATGGTTACACAATCTTTTTTTAAGGGAATGCAGACGCTGTCTTCTACTTTTTCGACAGAATCTGCTGAAACAGCAAAATCGTGACTTTTTCCGGAACCTGTATTCATGCATGCAGGCATTGCTTGCAATATACATATTATATATATAATATACAGGATTTTTTTCATCCGGATATAACAAAAATCACATTACTCGCCTTGCGCCGACATATCTGTTTGAATAATAAGGCTCAGAAGAATTGCTCACTTTAACGCCCTTTATGCTTGCATGAATAAAATTAAAGCTTCCATTCATTGCATCTACGTCAACAACGATGCCTACATGACCTATTGACTTACCCGAACCACGACTTGTAAAGAACACCAAATCCCCACATTGCAGGTTTTGCTTACTAACCGGAGTTCCCTGTGAATACTGCGCACGGGAAGATCTGTTAAGATCTATACCCAGACTTTTGAAGACATAGCTCGTAAAACCTGAACAATCGAAGGCATTAGGACCGGAATGACCGGAGCGATAACGCGCTCCGAGATGTGAAAAAGCCTCATCCAGCATATTGTCTACGCCTACATAGTCATAGTTTTGTATATCCTCGTTATTATAAAGGAAGTCAAAATTCTCTATCTCGTCAGGTTGTTCGTTCCCCTTAGTCTCCTTGTCGTTCTCGGAAAATACCGGACAAACCACAATTAAAGACAATAAAACAGCAACGAAAAACTTCTTATAATTCATCTTGATTTGGATTTATTTTATATATCAAACTGATATTCTGAATTTTACGAAAGCAAAGTTAATAAAACAATGTATAATATAAAAGTACGTTTACATCTTTTCATATTAGCAAAAAGCATGCCAAACAGCATTCGTCATGTCTATTCCGTGTTGAAAATCAATGTATTATACATTTTTAATTACAAAAGTTATTGAAGTCTTAATATTTACATTCTTTAAGACAATCAATAATCAATGATTTAACAAATAGCATATTTTCGACTGCCATCTGTCATCTATATGTATCCATAGTATCATTAACTAAAAATACATGATGCTATCCGTAAGGCATGAAAAGCAAAAATAAGTTAATAATAACAACAAATGCAGACGAAGGACTTGGGGCATAAATAAAAAATGCTTAACTTTGCGCCCGCTAAATAAAATATTTACATATTTAATAATTAACATTTCATGTATTTAGATTCAGCTAAAAAACAAGAGATCTTTGGCAAATACGGAAAGTCTAACTCTGATACCGGTTCAGCAGAGAGCCAGATAGCATTGTTCTCATACCGTATTTCCCACTTGACGGAACATTTGAAGAAGAACCGTAAAGATCATACTACCGCAAGGTCACTGACCATATTGGTAGGAAAACGTCGTGCATTGCTTAACTATTTGTACGATCGCGACATCAACCGTTATCGTGCTATTATCAAGGCATTAGGCCTTCGTCGATAAAAAGCAGCATAACGAAAAGCTTCAAAAAAAGAGAAAAGTCCCGTATAACTATTATACAGGACTTTTCTTTTTTTGATTAAGAACCCAATAACAGACAAATAATGTTATTTGACTTTAGTGATCCTTAATCCGACATCCGAAATACCGGGCAAGACTTCGCGGCGCATAATATGCCTTACAGTCACCTGTAAAGAGTCACCACGCCGAAAATAACTCTCATCAAGCGAAAAGACATATTGATAATTGCCGATACCATGTCCTTTTATATGCCCTCTTTCGTCTGTCAATTTACAACGCAACGTATCTGCCGTGTATCTGTAACCCGGAAAAACGTTACGTTCTATAACAACACTTACACCCGTAAACGGGAACAAATTATTGGTTCTAAGACCAAGTTCCATATTATAAACACCCATCTCTTTCAAGGGAGGAACACTGAAACTTACTATATCCGACTTGTCCCACCCGTCGATGTCGGTATTTACATACTTGTCATACACCACTCCTTCTTCACATGAAACAAGCAAAACCGCAAATATCGCACAAACTGATACGGCTATTGTCTTATGCCAACGTGACATCATTGTTTCTCTTGCTTGTTATTATTGCGAGGTTTTCGCCGTTGTTCGTTGTTACGGTCTTCGTTTTCCGACTTTGCATGTACCATTTTCTGCGGTTTTCCCTTGCCTTTCTTTTTCTTCTTGCTTTTGTCAAATCGGGTAAGACTCTCGTTTTCCAGCAAGTCAACAGGCTTGTCTGAAGATTTCACTTTACCGTCTTCCAACAACGACAATGGCTTTTCTCCACGTTTGTTAAGCTCAATTATCTCTTTCGCCCTCGCTGCCGAAATAGTCTCAAGGTTAGCGGGAATCTTCTTGTCTGTAGAATATGTCACCATACCGGAGAGTATGTCTGCCTTGAAAAAGTAATATTCACAGTCTTGTGTTTCAAGAACAATTTCCCTACTTGGCAAATTACGGCCCGCCTCCATATAGCTGTCCACCTCATAGTTCAAACAACATTTCAATTTCGCGCACATTCCCGCCAACTTTTGCGGATTAAGAGAGATGTCCTGAAACCTTGCGGCACCTGTACTTACCGAAACAAAATTTTTCATCCATGTAGCACAGCACAATTCACGCCCGCAGGGACCGGTACCACCGATACGTCCGGCTTCTTGTCTTGCGCCTATTTGCTTCATCTCAATACGCACATGAAATGTCTCCGCAAGGACTTTAATAAGTTGTCTGAAGTCTACACGCTCATCTGCAATATAATAGAAGATAGCCTTATTTCCGTCACCTTGATACTCTACATCGCCTATTTTCATCTGCAGATTAAGGTCTTTCGCTATCTGACGGCTGCGTATCATCGTATCGTGTTCCTTTGCTTTAGCCTCGCGATACTTGTCCATATCTACCGGTTTGGCTATTCTATAAATACGCTTTATATCATCCGGCGACTTGATATTTGCCTTACGGATTTGCAGTTCTACAAGTCTTCCGGTAAGCGTAACTACACCGATATCATGGCCGGGACTTGCTTCTACGGCCACAACATCGCCTTTATTCAAATCCAATCCATAGACATTATGATAATATCCTTTACGTGTATTTTTAAATTGAACCTCTACAAGGTCTGTACTTGTCGTATTTCCCGGAACATCAGCAAGCCAATCGTATGTGTTAAGCTGGCAGTTTTGCCTGCCACATCCGCGAATACTGAGTCCGCGATCACATCCGGTATATATCAGATTTGTTTTCTTATCGTCCATTATTTTATATTTATATTCCGTTTCTCCTTGCCATTATGTTCTATCGTCATTATCCGCAAGGCCTTACTATCATCTATTTTCTCATCAATGCTACTATAAGACGTGTGGCAACATCGAAAAACACGATCTTTGCGTTGGCATTCTGTCCTATGTCTCTAATAGCACGGTTGAACAAATCAACTATTTCAAATATGTTGGCCTCATTTACAAAACGTGAAAAGTTACGTGCGAAGTTTTCCTCTTCCACGTTCATGTAGTTGAGTTGCCCTATATTGAAGTTATATATGAAGTTCTCCCTTATCAGATGAAGGAAATACAGCAACATACGCTTTTGCTTTTCTCTTCCAAAAGCAGCAACGCTGTCACTCCACTTACGCAATTCCTTTATGTTTTTAGTATATGCCAAACGCATCAGCATGACAAACATTTCAAAAAACACACGTTTTTCATTGTCTGCCGCCAGCTCTTCAAGTGCATGCAACCAGCTCCCGTTGGCAGCCCGTGATATACTATGAGCCGCCTGAGGCTCTATCCCGCGACGCTCAATCAATGCCTGCTCTATGATTTTTGCATCAATTCTCTTTATATCTATACGTTGCGCACGGCTTTTTATTGTATCAAGCAGTTTCTCCGGCTCTTCACTGACAAGCATGAACAGTGTTTCCGAAGGAGGCTCTTCTATTATTTTAAGCATTTTATTGGCACATTCTGAATTCATACGTTCAGGAAGCCAGATAATACTTATCTTATAACCGCCTTGACTTGACTTAAGACTAAGTTTATGCAACAATGAAATGCTTTCTCCCACGCCTATTTGTGCCTGCTGGTTAGCGGCATTCATTTCAGTGAGCCACTGATCCATTGTAAAATACGCACCGGATTCGAGCATGTGCCGCCATTCTTTCGAGTAGTCATCACTTGACATTTTATGCTCCGCACTCATTCCCATCGGCTTGATGACAGGAAATGAGAAGTGCAAGTCGGGATGCGCCCAATCCTTAAGCATGGAACACTGTGGGCAATTGCCACAAGCATCATCTTCAATATGGTTACGACACAACATGTAAGATGCAAAAGCCATAGCAAGAGCCATTTTACCGCATCCGGCAGGACCGCAAAGAAGCAGTGCATGAGGCACTCTTTCCTCATGCGCAAGATGCAAGAGACGTTGTTTTGCATCATCCTGACCTATGACTTCACTGAACTTCATGTTACCAAACCGGCCTTTTATCGATAAAATCTATAAGAACGGCGCCGGTCAAAAACATAACGGCCAAGCTTGAAGACCCTGTTTTGCCGAGCGCAGCCTATCATATGCAAAGGTAAGTATTTTATCTCGCTTTACATGACAAAAACATAAGAAACTTTACCTCCGATGGTCATTAGACCGAATGCATCATTGTCACTTGTCAAGACTTTTTAGTCCGCTCGCAGCTATCGGCACGGCAAGTAAAAAAGACAAGACATCTGCCCAAGCCTGACACATCTGCACACCCAAAAGTCCGAAAACAGGAGGCAAAATCATAATCAGAGGAATAAAGAACAAGCCGTTTCGGGCAGACGACAATATATTTGCCTGCCAAGGTTTGCGTATTGTCTGCATCATCATATTGGTATACATCACAACGGCACCGAGAGGCAACGTCAGCAACTGCCAGCGCAAAGCCACCGTTCCAATCTCTATAACAGCCGGATCATCGCGAAAAACAGATATACACTCTCCACTGAACAAATAGCCGAACAACAGAACGACCAACATAAAGAGCACGCCCGTGCGCACTATAAACCAATAACCGCGACGCACGCGAGAATAAAGACCTGCACCAAAACAGTAGCCGCACATCGGCTGGAAGCCCTGACCAAGACCGATAAGAGATGCAAACAGCACGAAAACAATACGGCTAACTATCGACATGGCAGCAATTGCCGCATCGCCGAAAGCACCCGCAGCGACATTAAGCAGAGTGACACCGACACTCGCCATGCCCTGACGTGTGAGCGAAGGCGTTCCTCCCGCAAGTATCTCTTTAAACAATGAAGTTGACGGAGCGAAATCTGAAAGGCAGAGACTGAACCCTCCACCTTTGGAATCAAGAAACAGAAGCAGCAACAAACTGCATACCTCACCGGCAAAAGTGGATATTCCGGCTCCGGTAATACCCATACCAAAGACGAAAATGAGTATCGGGGCGAGAAAAACATTAACCAACGCTCCGGCTATTATGCCGAACATGGCAAACGAAGCGTTACCCTGAAAACGCATCTGGCTGTTCAGACACAAGGCTCCGGTCATGAAAGGAGCCGCCATAAGCACATAAGAGAGATAACTCTCCGTATATGGCAGAATCGTGGACGTCGATCCGAGCAACACAGAGAGGTCATGAAGAAACGACAGTCCGCCTGCCGCTATTATAAAGCCTGTGATAACAGCCAGCAAGAGAGATGTTGTCGCCATACGTCGGGCATTGTCGTGACGCTTGGCACCCAATTCCCGCGACATATAATTGCCGGATCCCTGACCGAATGTCATGCCTACGGCTTGTATGACTGACATTACGGGGAAGACAATACCGACGGCCGCCGTTGCCTGTGTGTCTATCTGGCCGACATAAAATGTAGTTACGATGTTATAAAGACTTGTTACAAGCATACTGATGATAGCCGGAACAGCCATCACAAAAATAACCTTATGCTCGGGAGCCCCTGTCAAGAACGTATAGTTATCCTTGCGTTTCATCGTTTCATATCATAACACTACCGACAACAATGCACTTTGCACGTAAAGACTATACGCTATTTTCTTTTCCGGTTTGCCCTTTGTGCCCTGTATTTGGCTTTCTGACGTGCCGAACCGCTACCGTGAGCACCGGTAATGTATGCCTTTTTCTTTGCTTTGGTCTTCACTTTGCCGTTCCCTTCGTCTTTCTTCATGGGACGAAAAACGATGCCTCCACCTGCTATTATATCATCTATATCACTCATAACAAACTAAAATAACATGATATATCATCAATGGTGGAACAAGCGCACGCCGGTAAACGCCATTGCTATACCGTATTTGTCGCATGTTTCGATAACATTGTCATCACGCACCGAGCCTCCGGCCTGAGCGATATACTCTACTCCGCTCTTGTGGGCACGCTCTATGTTGTCGCCAAATGGGAAGAAGGCGTCGCTGCCAAGCGCAACTTTCGTGTTTTTGGCAATCCATTCCCGTTTCTCTTCTGCCGTCAACACTTCCGGCTTGACCTTAAAGAGACGCTGCCATGTGCCTTCTGCCAGCACGTCATCATGCTCATCGCTGATATATACATCTATGGTATTGTCACGGTCGGCGCGGCGTATGCCATCGACAAACGGCAGATTCATCACTTTCGGATGCTGGCGCAGCCACCATATATCGGCTTTGTTGCCGGCAAGACGTGTACAATGGATGCGGCTCTGTTGGCCCGCACCGATGCCTATTGCCTGTCCGTCCTTGACATAACATACAGAGTTGCTCTGTGTATATTTGAGTGTTATAAGACTTATGATAAGGTCCCTGCGTGCTTCTTCGGTAAAAGTCTTGTTCTGTGTAGGAACGTTTTCAAACAGAGCGGGGTCATCAAGCCTTACCTCGTTGCGTCCCTGCTCAAAAGAAATGCCATAGACCTGCTTGCGTTCTATCGGTTCCGGTTTGTACGCAGGGTCTATTTTTATCACATTATATGTTCCTTTGCGCTTGTCTTTAAGTATCTGCAACGCCTCGTCAGTATAACCCGGAGCTATAACGCCGTCACTTACTTCACGCTTGATGAGTGTTGCAGTGGCTGCATCACAAACATCGCTCAACGCAACAAAGTCGCCGTAACTGCTCATACGGTCTGCGCCGCGAGCTCGCGCATAAGCACAGGCAAGCGGAGAAAGCTCGATATCCACGTCATCTACAAAATATATCTTCTTCAATGTGTCGTTTAAAGGCAGTCCTACTGCCGCTCCGGCAGGAGAGACATGCTTGAAGCTGGCTGCCGCAGGCAGACCTGTAGCTTCTTTCAGCTCTTTTACAAGTTGCCAACTGTTGAGTGCGTCAAGAAAATTGATATATCCGGGACGGCCGTTTACAACCTCTATGGGCAGCTCGCCGTTGTTTTCCATATAGATACGTGAAGGTTTCTGATTGGGATTGCATCCGTACTTTAAAGCTAATTCTTTCATCTTAATATTGTATATTTAGGATTTTTCTGCAAGGACCATAATGGAAATATATGACAAGACATATACCCCATGCCGGAAATCACGTGCAAAAATACACCAAAGTTGGTTCAATACAAAATAAAAGATAAGTTTTTTGCCTCTGCCTGACCGCCATTCCGAGATATTATCACGCCTTACAAAATATTATTTCTTTGTTTGCGTTATAATTAAAATGAGAAAGACTGTATTACTTATAATATCAATGGCAGCATGCTTGGGCATATACGCTCAGGGCAGCAGGGTGCAAAACAGACCGTATACCGATTTAAGACCGTTCCATTTCGGTATCGTTGTCGGTATGCATTCACAAGACATCGAGTTTTCTAACGTTGGACCGCAGATGATTACCGCCGAAGACGGCACGTCATCTGAGAAAATCGTTACCTGCGATCAGGATAAATGGGATATGGGGTTCAACGTGGGAGTGCTCGGAGAGGCCCGTATCAACAGCAACTTTGCGCTGAGAGTTGCTCCCACGATGTATTTCGGCAACCGCCATCTGTCGTTTTTAAGCCATACCGACAAGATGGAAAACGGTGCTCAGATAACCGAACAGCAGGACTTGAAGACCATATACATATCTTCTACCGTTGACTTGATATTCAGCGCACAGCGTCTTAACAACACCCGACCATACATCATGGCGGGCGTAAGTCCAATGCTTAATCTTTCCGGCAAGGACAGCGACTATATCAAACTGAAAAAATACGACGTCTTTCTTGAGCTTGGCTTGGGCTGCGACTTCTATCTGCCGTTTTTCAAGTTGCGTCCGGAGTTGAAATTCTGTTATAGTCTTGTCAACAGTCTTGACACAAAACACCCCGACAACCTGCGTGACAAGAACATGCTGATGTATGCGAAGTCTGTTAAAGACGCCCACAGCAAAATGGTAGTGTTGTCGTTCTACTTTGAATAAACCCGTTAAAAACAAGTAACTTAGATAAAAAACTTTGTCCGCAGGGTTTCCGCCACCCGTGCGGACATTATTATCCGTCAAAGTCTCGACTTAGCTACAACTCTTTGATTTTGTTTTCGCCTTCGTTTTCGTTTACTACCACCTTCTACAAGAAAATTACCGTAACAAAAGACCGGACGATGCACGCTTGCAACGCCCGGTCAACACTTAGCTAATTATAAACGATTAACGTTTATTCGTATATATCTTCGTCGAATTCTCCATAACCTGGAACAAGAGCTTCATGTGTTTCTCCGCTCGGATCATAGTTAATAGACCCTGCCATAAGCTGTTGCATTTCTGTCTCGACGATAATAAGTTCCGGTTTTATATATTTTTCCATGATTGTCATATTGTTTTTTGTTAGTTTTCTGTTTTTAGTAGTTTAACTCTGTATCTTTGATAACATGCCGGATTATTTCTGCATATACTTCTTGCCGTTCTTAATCACAAGTCCTTTGGCATTGTTTCCGACACGCTGACCTGCTATATTGAACATCGGAGCGTCTGCGTCAGAACTTTCAATCATGACATCATGAATGCCTGTAGTGTTGCCGTCGCCGTCAATGCTTAAGAAGTTAGGAGAGCCACTTACTGTTGAAGCATCAATATATGCCTTGTGGGCAGGTATCGTTTCGCCGGTAAACTTATAGAAACCTATC
>JBJFGK010000021.1:0-5493 GCA_051892655.1 Prevotella sp.
GCAACACTGTACTCTTGACATCTTCCCCCGCCCACCGGAAAAATCCTCTGACCCGAAATTCTAAGCAAATCACAACAATATATAAACGGTCTTGCAATGGTAATCGGTTGTTTGTTACCCAACAAAGGTAAGAATTTCTAAGCAAATACAAAACAAGCCATATTCGTAATACTGTATTATATATTATGTGGGTAAGAAAAGTTTTGTTCAAAACAGTGTGTTCTGTCTTGATGTTTGTGAGACAACCAACTTTATGATGAGCAATATTCTATTCAGAACATCACGCATATAATAAATGAAACAGGAATTACGCGCGGGTAATAAGTTGGATTTAATCCAACGATTGATTAATCTTGAAGATATACATAATAGCACTTTCTAAAATAAAAAGTATGAAAACATCTGTCACTGTTACCGGTATATATTATCTTGTTGTTTATCAGTGCATTACAAATTTACAACTGTGACAGTAACTTTAAATAACAGCGATTTGCCCCATAAAAATCACGTTTTTTTGAATAGATGGGGGCTTTTTCTGTGCTTATTTTTGTAAAAAATCCGTAAATTCGTGTTGATTTTGATGTCATTTTTAGGTTAGAAGGGCGTGATTTTTACCGTTTAGAGCCGGATGTTAAGATAGATAATTTGTATTTTTGTGATTAAGGTAACCAAATTTAGCTGAGCAAACGTTTTGTTGACACAGTTGTATCATAATGTTGAACATTTGTTCAAACGTAAGATACAGTTGTGTCAAGGGGTTTGATACTGTTGTGTCAATGTTTTCTGCTGTCTTTTATTGTGTTTATATCAACGTGTGTCTAAGTTGGTTAATTCGTTAAAGCCTAATAATGACCGTAGTACTTCTTTTGATTTTAAATGCGATTTAGTATAAGTTTAGTTTAAAAGAGTGTGGGTTGTATTGATATTTTACCAGCTTTTATGAGCAAAATCCTATTGCTAACTCATGTATATTATGAACTGTAAATATCAAAAATTGGCAAAGAATAGAGAATTTTTATGCATAATTATCTATAAAACGGCTTTATATTACGATTTTTAATATACATCTTTAAATTTGGTTTAAATCCGAAATAATTTAATGTGTATATATAATATATTGTAACTTTTCAACTTATTGCATTTAAAATAATGATTAAAAACGCCGATGTTTTATTCTCAAAATGAAAGTATTTTTGTATTTTTGCAGACAATTTGATAGGATAATAATTGTTTTTATAACTTAAATGTAACTAAGAATGGGAAATGGATTGTATAGTGCCGAGTATGAGCATGACGCCTGTGGTGTCGGTATGGTGGTAAACATCCATGGCAATAAAAGTCATAGTTTGGTTGACAATGCCTTGAAAGTACTTGAAAATATGCGACATCGCGGTGCTGAAGGTGCCGATAACAAAACGGGAGACGGTGCCGGTATCTTGTTACAGATACCCCACGAGTTTATTCTTTTGCAAGGTATTCCTGTACCGGAAAAAGGGAAATATGGAACGGGTCTTGTCTTTTTGCCCAAAGATGCTAAAAGACAGCAAAGCATACTGAGCATAATGATTGAAGAGATAGAGCGTGAAGGGCTTTCGTTGATGCATTTGCGCAATGTCCCTACAAATCCCGATTGTCTTGGAAAAACGGCACTTGCAAGCGAACCTGACATAAAGCAGCTGTTTGTTACAGGTGTAACAGATGATAAAGTTCCGGTTTTTGAAAGAATTCTTTATATTATAAGGAAAAAGATAGAGAAGCGTATTGATGATAATGATTTTTATATTTGTTCATTATCAAGTAAAAATATCGTGTATAAAGGCATGCTTTCCAGCATGCAAGTAAGGCAGTATTATCCTGACCTTACCAATAATTATTTTACGAGTGGATTGGCGTTGGTTCATTCAAGGTTCTCAACGAATACATTCCCAACATGGAGCCTTGCACAGCCGTTCAGACTTCTTGCTCATAATGGTGAAATAAATACCATAAGAGGAAATCGTGGTTGGATGCAGGCAAGAGAAAGCGTTCTTAGTAGTGAACAGTTGGGAGATATCAGAGATTTGTCTCCTATCGTTCAATCGGGCATGAGCGACTCTGCGAGCTTGGATAATGTGTTTGAGTTTTTTGTCATGAGTGGTTTGTCTTTGCCTCACGCAATGGCGCTCATGGTGCCTGAAAGTTTTAATGACAAAAATCCTATTTCAGAAGACTTGAAGGCTTTTTATGAATATCACTCTATATTAATGGAGCCTTGGGACGGTCCGGCGGCATTGTTGTTTAGTGACGGACGCTATGCCGGAGGAATGTTAGACCGTAATGGTCTCAGGCCGGCACGTTACACTATAACAAAGAATGACATGATGGTTGTGGCTTCAGAGGTAGGTGTAATGGATTTTGAGCCTGCAGAGATAGCAGAAAAAGGACGTCTCCAGCCGGGTAAGATATTGCTTATTGACACACAAGAAGGCCGTATTTATTATGATGGTGAGATAAAGGAGCGTCTCGCTACAGAACATCCTTATCGCCAATGGTTGTCTACCAATCGAATACAATTGGAGAAGTTGAAGAGCGGTCGTAAGGTCAGCAATACGGTTGATGATTTAATAAAATATGAAACTGTTTTTGGTTATGGTGCAGAAGACATAGATGACACTATTGTTCCTATGTGTGTCAATGGCCAGGAACCTACGGCCGCAATGGGAAATGATACACCTTTGGCTGTACTAAGTGACAAACCGCAAGTCTTTTTCAATTATTTCAGGCAGCAGTTCGCACAGGTAACAAATCCGGCGATAGACTCCATAAGAGAGAATCTTGTCATGTCGCTTACCGAATATATAGGAAGAGTCGGCTCCGGCATTCTCAGTCCGGACGAGACAAATTGCAAGATGGTAAGATTGCCGCATCCGATATTGAACAACACCCAATTAGATATCTTGTGTAATATAAGGTATAAGGGGTTCAATACCGTGAAATTACCAATACTTTTTGAGTGTGCCAAAGGAGAAGATGGGCTTAGACAGGCTCTTGATAACTTGTGTAAAGATGCAGCAAGAAGTGTTGATGATGGCTATAACTATATAATACTTACAGACCGTGATATAGATGATAAACATGCTGCTATCCCTTCTTTACTTGCAGTAAGTGCCGTGCATCATTATCTTATTTCTGTAGGAAAACGTGTACAGACTGCGCTTATTGTTGAGAGTGGTGAGATAAGGGAAACCATGCATGCGGCCTTGTTGCTTGGTTATGGAGCATCGGCGTTGTGCCCATATTTGACTTTTGCCATTCTTGATGATTTGGTGAAAAAAGGCAAAATACAGGAAAATTACGAAACAGCCGAAGCCAACTATATTAAGGCCGTAAAGAAGGCTCTTCTAAAAATCATGGCAAAGATGGGTATTTCTACAATCAGATCATATCGCGGCGCTAAGATTTTTGAAAGTATTGGTTTGTCTGAAAGCTTGTTGAAAAACTATTTTGGAACAGAGGTGTCGACTATCGGTGGTATAGGACTGGAGACAATCGCCAAAGATGCTATTGCGATGCACGATATGGGATTTGCCAAAAAGACAGAAACAGATTTCCTTCCTAATCATGGTCAATTCCATTACAGGAAAGATGGTATACGTCATGCTTGGAATCCGGAGACCATCGCAACATTACAACTTGCCACCCGTACCGGCAGCTATGACAAGTATAAGGAGTTTACAAAACTTGTAGATCACAAGGATAATCCTATATTCATAAGGGATTTCTTTGATTTTAAAAGAGCTTCTAAACCTATTAGTATAGATAAGGTTGAACCAATAGAGAGCTTGGTAAAACATTTTGTGGCCGGAGCCATGAGTTTTGGAGCTCTCAGTAAAGAAGCCCATGAGGCTATAGCTCTTGCTATGAATAAGCTTGGAGCAAGATCTAATACAGGAGAAGGCGGTGAAGACAATGAGCGTTTTCATACAGAGGTAGATGGTATCTCTCTCTCAAGTAAGACAAAGCAGATAGCTTCTGGACGTTTTGGCGTTACTACAGAGTATCTTGTTAATGCGGAAGAAATACAAATTAAGGTGGCTCAAGGTGCTAAACCCGGTGAGGGTGGACAATTGCCCGGATTTAAGGTAAATGAGATTATCGCCAAGACACGCCATTCTATACCGGGTATCAGTCTGATTTCGCCACCGCCCCACCATGATATCTATTCAATAGAAGACTTGGCGCAACTTATTTTTGATTTAAAGAATGTCAATCCAAAGGCTGCCGTTAGTGTCAAGTTAGTTGCAGAAAGTGGCGTTGGAACGATAGCTGCCGGTGTGGCAAAGGCAAAAGCGGATCTTATAGTAATATCAGGAGCTGAGGGTGGAACGGGAGCATCTCCGGCATCAAGTATGCGATTTGCGGGAATATCTCCGGAGATAGGCCTTAGTGAGACCCAACAGACTCTTGTCAAGAATGGATTGCGTGGTCAGGTAAGATTGCAGGTTGACGGACAATTAAAGACCGGACATGATATTATTGTTATGGCATTGCTCGGTGCTGAAGAGTTTGGTTTTGGAACCCTGCTTCTAATAGTGTTGGGATGTGTCATGATGAGGAAATGTAATCTTAATACATGCCCTCTTGGAGTGACAACACAAAATCCGGAATTGCGTAAACATTTCATCGGTAAGTATGAATATCTTGTTAATTACTTTACATTCTTGGCGCAAGAAGTACGTGAATACCTTGCCGAAATGGGATATGAAAAGCTTGAAGATATAGTAGGTCATACTGAATTGATTGTGAAGCGTGCAACCGCAAAAGGCAGTAAGCCCGCAATGCTTGATTTTACACGTCTGCTCTGTAAAGAAACGGGGAATTGTTCTCTATATCATACCTCAGAACCACAGCCGGAAATGGAAGACGTATTAGACATGTCAATTATACGTTCTGCACGTAAGGCAATAGAAGATAGAGAAGAGGTCAATCTTGATTATGCCATAAAGAATACAGATCGCGCAGTCGGAACAATGTTGAGTGGAAAAATTGCTGCCAAGTATGGTGAAGAGGCCCTGCCGGATTCTACAATAAATATAAAATTCAAAGGTAGTGCCGGTCAAAGTTTCGGAGCATTCTTGGTAAAAGGCATAAACTTTAAACTTGAAGGAGAGGCAAATGATTATTTTGGAAAGGGACTTAGTGGGGGAAGAATAGCAATATTGCCTCCGGTAAGAAGTAACTTTAATGCAGAAGATAATATTATTGCAGGAAATACCGGTCTTTATGGTGCAACGACAGGCGAGCTTTATGTTAATGGTAAGGTAGGCGAGCGTTTCGGAGTACGCAATTCCGGAGCTATAGCTGTTATAGAAGGAGCTGGTGATCATTGTTGTGAATATATGACCGGTGGACGTGTTGTTGTACTTGGTGAGACAGGGCGTAACTTCGCTGCCGGTATGAGTGGCGGTGTTGCTTATGTCTGGGACAAGAATCACAATTTTGACTATTTCTGTA
>JBJFGK010000022.1:0-5480 GCA_051892655.1 Prevotella sp.
CAGGAGGACATTTGGCTTCTACTGTCGCCACACACGCAAAAGGCGACGCAAAACCCAATTTCCAAATACTGTTTTATCCCGTTATTACAATGATGCCGGATATTACCCATAAAGGCTCACATGACCGTTTGTTGGGAGAAAAAGCGAAAAAGAAAGATGAAAAAGAATATAGTAACGACCAGCAAGTGTCACGTATCACACCCCGTGCCTTCATTGCTTTGAGCGACGACGACCACACTGTATTACCGGCAAATGGCGTAAACTACTATATAGAACTGTATAGACATGATGTTCCGGCATCTCTCCATGTATATCCTACCGGAGGTCACGGATGGGGCAATCGCGACAGTTTCAAGTACCACAATGAAATGCAGCTGGAGCTGAAAGCATGGTTGAGAAGTTTTTAACTGCCGTTTTTTTCAGGCACTTATATTGCCACGCAAGATAATTTAAGATACAAAACATCCTGTTAAGCTTTGTAAACATAAGCGATACACAGTAAAAAAACAAGAAGAAAACATAAATATCCGGACATTATTTTTATGTTCCGGATATTTTCTTTTACTTTGTAAAGAGCCCTTGATTCACAATCATAGGGACAACAGATGTTCAATTTAAATTTAAGGAAAGGGATTGGTTATGACAAAATTAAATGAAATCTACCGTTGCTCCGTTTGTGGCAACATCGTAGAAGTGATACATCCGGCCGTTGGGCAGCTTGTATGCTGTGGCAAACCGATGCAGTTGCTTACTGAAAACACGGTAGACGCTGCAAAAGAGAAACATGTGCCTGTGATTGAGAAGACAGACAAAGGTTACAAAGTAAAGGTAGGGGCAACCGAACATCCTATGCTTGACGAACACTACATTGAGTTTATAGAACTTATGGGAAGTGACTGCATACAGCGCAAATACCTGAAACCCGGTGATAAGCCCGAAGCTGATTTCAGTTGTTGCTGTGACAAAGTTTCTGCACGTGAATACTGCAACATTCACGGTTTATGGAAAAGCTCTGCCGAATAAGGCTTCCCGACGATTTATTACACAATATAACCATAAAAACGAGAACATTCAACGGTTCTCGTTTTTGTGTTTATTGCAACCAAGTTGCATTTTCTTGTATGTATCTTTGCATAAAATAGGCTGCACTCGGCAAATTGAAAGCAAGCTTTCTTTGCTCTCTTTTGCACTATCTTTGCATAAAATTAGGCTGCACCCGGCAAATTGAAAGCAAGCTTTCTTTGCTCTCTTTTGCACTATTTTTGCATAAAATTAGCTGCACTCGGCAAATTAAAAACAACAAGAAAAATGTGTAAGGAAAAGGAAGAACATAATTTTTGGCAACCGGCAATATCATTTGCCATGCTTATCGGAGGCATAATCATAAGCCATTTTAAGCCTTGTTGGTTTACACCTCAATGGATTGAAGTAACATGGTATCTCATTGCATTCATGCCGGTAGGTCTCGGCGTGATAAAAGAAGCTATTGAATATGCCTTAAAAGGCGAATTTTTCAGCGAATTCATGCTTATGAGCGTTGCATCCATAGGAGCTTTCATCATCGGAGATTTCCCCGAAGCCGTTGCCGTTATGCTTTTTTACTTCATCGGAGAGACTCTTCAAGACATGGCAGTGGACAAGGCAAAGGACAACATACGCAGTCTTGTTGCTTTCAGACCGGACAAAGCGAGAGTTGTCACTGATGAGGGAACAACGGTTTTACCACCCGAAACAGTAAAAAAAGGCGAAATCATCGAGGTTAATACAGGGGAAAGAGTGCCTCTCGACGGTATTCTCATCGGTAATGGAGCATCTTTCAACACGGCTGCACTGACCGGCGAGAGCATACCCCGATTTATTGATGCCGGAAAAGAGGTATTGGCGGGAATGATTGTCACCGACAGCATCGTAAGGATAAACGTTACAAAAACCGCAGATGATAGTGCCATATCACGAATATTGAATATGGTGGAAACCGCCGCCGAAAGAAAAGCGCCGGCAGAACTGTTTATTCGCAAGTTTGCACGCATTTACACACCTATAGTTATCCTTTTGTCACTTCTTACCGTCATCTTGCCATTTGCGTGGTCATTTGTATGCAACAGCTTCACGTTCATTCCGTCTGTCTGGATATACCGTGCCTTGATATTCCTTGTCATTTCTTGCCCATGCGCATTGGTAATTAGCATACCGCTAAGCTACTTCGGAGGTATCGGAGCCGCATCGGTCAAAGGACTGTTGTTTAAAGGCAGCAACTATCTTGATGCGATAAGAGGCATTGATACCGTCGTTTTCGACAAGACAGGAACACTTACAAAAGGCTCCTTCTCAGTCACAAAAACCGAAGAGGCAGGCAATGACAACATGCTCGCCATTGTCGCTGCAATGGAAAAAGGCAGTAGTCATCCGATAGCAAAGGCAATTACCGATTATGTCGGAGATAACAATATGATAGTCGAAGACGTAAAAGAGACTGCCGGTTATGGTATTTCCGCACGTCACAACAACGATTTTTGGATTGCAGGAACACTTAGAATGTTAAAAAAGGAGGGCATTGCATATCCGTCACGTCTGAAAAACTGCCCCGAAACGCTGGTGGCATGTGCCAAAAACGGGCAATACGCAGGTTATATCATGCTTGATGACACATTGAAAGATGATGCCTCACTTGCCGTCGATAGATTAAGGTCGCTTGGTATCAAGCGTATCATCATGCTATCCGGCGACAAGCAGGCACTTGCCGACAAGATTTCCGGCACGCTTCATCTTGACGGAAGTTATGGAGACTTGCTGCCTGAAGATAAGGTAAGCCACATTGAGACCCTGAAAAACAACGGCTATAAAGTGGCATTTGTAGGCGACGGTATCAATGATGCTCCTGTTCTCGCCATGAGCGATGTGGGAATAGCAATGGGAACATTGGGTAGCGACATGGCGATAGAGACCGCTGACATTGTGATACATGCAGACCGGCCGTCAAAAGTTGCCGATGCTATCAGCATCGGACGCAGCACCCATAACATAGCGAGCCAGAACATAATTTTTTCAATCAGCGTTAAAGTGGCTGTAATGATACTCGGCATATTTGGTATAGCCAATCTGTGGGGTGCCGTTTTTGCCGATGTCGGGGTCGCGCTTATTGCCGTCGTTAATGCCATGCGCGTGTTTCTTTCGGCACGCAACGGCAGGAAGGATGCATTACAAGCATGGACAGCCGAATAAATAAGGCAGATAATATTTTTTGATTTACGGATAAAAGTCTTACTTTTGCAGATTGTATGGTACTTAATTATATTTGGATTTCATTCTTTCTCGCTGCATTTATAATTGCATTGGTAAGACTTTTGTTTTTCGGAGACAGTGAAGTGTTTCCCGAAATGATTAATTCAACGTTCTCGTCATCAAAGACAGCATTTGAAATATCGTTGGGTCTGACCGGCGTATTGTCCTTATGGCTTGGCATTATGCGTGTTGGAGAACGTGGAGGAGTCATCGGTGCACTCTCAAAAATACTCAGCCCGGTGTTTACAAAACTATTTCCCGACATACCAAAAGGGCATCCTGTTACCGGCAGCATATTCATGAACATCGCCGCCAACATGCTCGGACTAGACAACGCCGCTACTCCTCTTGGGCTTAAAGCTATGGAACAGATGCAGACACTCAACAAAAAGAAGGACACGGCTTCCAATCCGATGATAATGTTTCTTGTGCTCAACACCTCCGGACTTACCATTATACCGGTTTCGATATTGGTATATAGGGCACAGATGGGAGCCGCACAGCCAACCGATGTTTTTGTGCCGATACTTCTTGCCACATTCTTTTCCACCCTTACAGGTATTCTTGTGACAAGCCTGTATCAACGCATCAATCTCATAAACCGCACAATGATACTTACCTTAGGCGGCATGTGCCTGTTCGTGGCAGCCGTTATTTGGGGCTTCTCACAGCTTGATAAGGAGCAGGTAAACGTTGTCAGCACATCTGTGGCGAACATTTTGCTGATGACTATCATCATATCTTTTATTCTCGCAGGTGTAAAAAAGCGTGTCAATGTATATGATGCCTTTATCGAAGGTGCGAAGGATGGATTTACGACAGCGGTAAGAATCATACCTTATCTTGTTGCCATACTCGTTGGAATCGGCGTTTTTCGCGCTTCGGGAGCTATGGATATGCTTATCGACGGTATTAAGTGGATTGTCATGAGTATTGGCGGAGACACTGATTTTGTCGGTGCTTTGCCAACGGCTTTGATGAAACCGCTGTCCGGAAGTGGCGCACGTGGCATGATGGTAGATGCCATGACAACCTATGGAGCCGACTCTTTTGTAGGACGTCTTAGCTGTATTTTCCAAGGTTCCACCGATACAACCTTCTATATTCTGGCTGTCTATTTCGGCAGCGTGGGCATTAGATACACCCGCCATGCGGTAGCCTGCGGTCTTCTTGCCGATCTTGCAGGTGTCATTGCCGCTATATGTATCTGCTATATGTTCTTTTGATTTGATATAAAAAACAGAAACCCATGTCTAACTTGAAAGGATTGTTCAAAGACACTGCCATTTACGGTCTGAGCAGCATTATCGGCAGATTTCTAAACTATCTGCTCGTCCCGTTATATACGGCCAAATTGTCGGCGGCAAGTGGCGGTTACGGTATCATTACCAATGTATATGCTTATGTGGCACTGCTGCTTGTCATCCTCACATACGGCATGGAGACAACGTTTTTCCGCTTTGCAAACAAGGAAGGGGAAAATCCTGACAAGGTCTATTCCACCACTTTGATGTCTGTAGGCTTTACTTCTGTTGTCTTTTTTATTGCCGTTCTGACATTCTTAAGACCCATATCCTCGTTCATGGGCTATGCCGACCACCCCTCGTATGTGTGGGTTATGGCGCTTACCGTTGCCGTCGATGCCTTTACATGCATACCTTTCGCTTTCCTGCGATACAAGAAGCGTCCTGTAAAGTTCGCTGTTCTGAAGCTGGCAAACATCATTATGAACATAGCTCTCAATCTGGTGTTCTTCATCCTTCTGCCTACGCTCGCCGCCAATGGCACTGCCGCCGGAATGATTGCAAAGATATATTCGCCGGAAACCGGGGCGGGATATGCTTTCTATATCAATCTCTTCTGCTCCGCAATGCTTTTGCTGTTGCTCGTAAAAGAACTTACCGGCTTCAGATATCATCTTAACAAGGCTCTTCTCAAACGTATGCTCTCTTATAGCTGGCCTATATTGGTGCTCGGCATTGCCGGCATACTCAACCAGACGGCGGACAAGATTCTCTTTCCAAAGCTGTATCACGGTGCAAATGCCAACGCCCAGCTCGGTATATATGGGGCAGCCAGCAAGATAGCCATGATTATGGCAATGATAACACAGGCTTTCAGATATGCCTACGAACCGTTTGTTTTCGGCAAGAACAAAGACAAGGACAGCCGTAACACCTATGCTCAAGCCATGAAAT
>JBJFGK010000023.1:0-22949 GCA_051892655.1 Prevotella sp.
TATGGCGCATTAATGGTTTTTTAGTTGTCAAATCCTTATATAGAGATAATATCATATAATTCATTATTACGTTAAATAATAATAAATTAATTATTTGGAAATACATTCTTTGTATCTTTGCAAGTCGCAAAGCATTTGCCGTGTTATAAGGCTTTAGAATAGTTATAATTTAGAAACTGATTAATAAATGAAACAATTTAAGTTGTTTGACAATATACTTGGATGGCTGACATTTCTTATCGCAGCATTTGTATATTGCAGCACAATCGAACCGACAGCAAGCTTTTGGGACTGTCCGGAATTTATTGTAACAGGTTATAAATTAGAGATAGGTCATCCGCCCGGAGCCCCTTTCTTTATGCTGACTGCCAATCTTTTCTCTCAATTTGCAAGCGACCCCTCACAAGTGGCGCGCATGGTAAACATCATGAGTGCGTTGTTGAGTGCCACATGTATAATGTTTCTATTCTGGACAATAACGCATCTTACACGCAAGTTGATATTGAAAGACTGGAGCCAACTTAACATTTCAAAGCTTATAGCAATAGAAGCCAGCGGACTTGTGGGTGCGTTGATATACACTTTCAGTGATACATTCTGGTTTAGTGCTGTCGAAGGTGAGGTTTATGCCTATTCGTCGGCTTTTACAGCTGTCGTGTTCTGGCTTATTCTTAAATGGGAAGATAATGCGGATTCGCCTCATAGCGATCGTTGGTTGGTACTTATAACTTATATGACAGGTCTCAGCATCGGTGTCCACCTGCTGAATTTGCTTTGTCTTCCGGCTATTGTTCTGGTATTCTATTACCGTAAATTCCCCAATGCAGACCTTAAAGGTTCTTTGATAGCTCTTGGAATTTCGTTTGTACTTGTAGGAGTCATATTGTACGGGGTTGTTCCGGGCATTATAAAAGTAGGAGGTTGGTTTGAACTCTTGTTCGTCAATGTTCTTGGATGCCCGTTCAACACGGGAGAGATTATATATATTGTTCTTCTTGTTGCAGTAGTGATATGGGCGATATATGAAAGTTATACCGACAAGAGTCCGAAGAGAGAGAATATCTCTTTCATCCTGTCTGTTGCCATGCTTGGAATACCTTTCTTCGGTTATGGCGTTTCATCTATAATTATCGGTATTCTTATCATTGCAGCCATAGGATTTGTTGTCAGTCGTGGCGCAAATAGCAGATTCCATATTAGTGCGCGTATCAAGAATACGGCATTGCTATGTATGCTTATGCTGATGATAGGCTATTCCACTTATGCTGTTATCGTGATACGTTCATCGGCAAATACTCCTATGGACCAGAATTCGCCGGAGGATATATTCACTTTAGGAAACTATTTAAGCCGTGATCAATATGGCAATAGCCCCCTTGTTTATGGAGAAGCATATACCTCACAAGTGCAATTTGACCGTGATGGCGAATACTGCAAACCTCGAACCAAGAAAGGTGCGCCGATATATCAACGTAAAGAAAAGTCTTCTCCAGATGAAAAAGACTCTTATTTCATAGTAAGACACAAGACAGACTATATCTACGCACAGAATATGATTTTCCCGCGAATGTGGGACTCATCACATGCTCAGGCATATGAGAGCTGGATGGGAGGCGTAGATGGTACTGAAGTTCCTTATGATCGCTGTGGGGAAGAAGTTACCGTTAAAATACCGACACAAATCGAGAACATCAGATTCTTCCTTTCATATCAATGCAATTTCATGTATTGGAGGTATTTTATGTGGAATTTTGCAGGCAGGCAGAACGACATACAAGGAAACGGAGAACTTGAACATGGTAACTGGATAACAGGTATACCTTTTATAGACAATCTGAGATTAGGAGATCAAGATCTGCTTCCTGACTCTTTGAAGGAAAACAAGGGACACAACGTGTTCTACTGCTTACCGCTTATTCTTGGTCTTATCGGTCTGTTCTGGCAAGCATATAGAGGACAACGTGGAATAAGACAATTTTGGGTCGTATTTTTCCTGTTTTTCATGACTGGACTTGCAATCGTTATCTATCTTAACCAGACTCCTATGCAACCGAGAGAGCGTGACTATGCTTATGCCGGTTCTTTCTATGCATTTGCTATATGGTGTGGTATTGGCGTTGCTGCCATTATAGACCTTTTGAAAAAGTTGAAACTAAGTGGCGTTGCCGTATCTTTGGCTGTGTCTGTCTTATGTCTGTTGGTACCAATACAGATGGCAAGCCAGACATGGGACGATCATGATCGTAGCGACAGATTCTCTTGTAGAGACTTTGGACAGAACTATCTTATGTCTTTACAAGATGAGGGAAATCCGATAATCTTCACTAACGGAGATAATGATACCTTCCCTTTGTGGTATAACCAAGAAGTAGAGGGGGTAAGGACAGATGCGAGAGTGTGCAATCTGAGTTATCTGCAGACAGACTGGTATATAGACCAAATGTGCAGACAAGCATACGACTCTCCGGCTCTGCCTATTACATGGCCGCGTCTTGATTATTGTTCTGGTACTAATGAGTATGTAGAGGTGCGTCCGGAAGTCAAGACGGAACTGCTTGAAATGTATAAAAAGAATCCTGAAGATGCAGTCCGCACATTCGGAGAAGAACCGTTTGAGTTGAAAAATATTCTTCAAAATTGGGTCAGGAGCAAGGATAAGGAGCTACATTTCATACCGACAGATACTCTTTATCTAACAATAGATAAGGAGGCTGTAAGGAAGAGCGGTATGTCTTTAGTGTCCGACAGCATTCCGGACCGTATGGTCATTTCTCTTAAAGGAAAGAATGCCCTATATAAAGGCGATCTCATGATGCTTGAAATCTTGGCACAATGTAATTGGACACGTCCTATATATATTGCTACAACAGTAGGACAAGACAATTATATGAATCTTGGCGATAATTTCATGCAAGAGGGACTCGCAAACCGTATCACTCCTTTCTATACCAATACTGTTGACGGAAAGACAAATTTCGATACGGACAAGGTGTATAAGAACATCATGACCCGTTTCAAGTTCGGAGGACTTGACAAGAAAGGCATCTACATTGACGAAACAGTCATGCGTATGTGCTATAATATCAGGAAGGTATTCTCACAACTTGCAACGAATCTCATTAACGAGAACAGGGAAAAGGAAGCAATGAAAGTTCTTCAATATCAAGAAAAGGTCTTACCTGCTTACAATATCCCGATTAACTACATAAGTGGCGGTACGGAAATTGCAGCCAATTACGCGATGCTTGGACTGCAAGAGAAAGCGGCATATTGGATAAAGTCTGTTTTCAAAGATGCCTATCAGCATGCCAATTGGTATAATTCTCTTGATGGGGGCAAGTTCTCGATGTCACAAAGGGATTGCCTGTTTAATATCTATGTCATGGATAAATGTATAGATGTCGCAGGGCTTATAGGTGGAAATATTGGCGATAATCTGGAGAAGCAGTTTACGATGCAACTCAATGCCATTATGAAAAAGTACGAAAGCAAAGGAGGGGCTTTCCCTAATTGGTCAGAATAAGATGATTATCGAGCAACCTGCTAAATGGCTTCGCTGGTGCTATCCAAGAGCAACATGGAGAATGGACAAAAGGCGAAGGGCTGTCTATCTTACTTTTGATGACGGCCCCATACCAGAGGCTACTCCTTTCATCCTTGAAACCCTTGCCACGTATAATGTGAAGGCTACTTTCTTTATGGTTGGAGACAATGTAAGGAAGTATCCCGAACTTTATGAGCGTATAGTCGCAGAAGGACATCAAGTCGGCAATCATACTTTTAACCATTGGGGCGGATTTAGACACACTACTAAAGCATATAGTGCTAATACGGAAAAGGCAAACGCTCTTATCCACGCTCATCTTTTCAGACCCCCGCATGGTTGGATGAGATGGGAACAGTATTTCTGGTTAGGTAGAAAATACAGGATTATAATGTGGGACTTGGTAACACGAGATTATAGCAAGCATCTTACGGCTCTTGATGTGCTTAATAATGTCAAGAAATATACTCGGAACGGTTCGATTATTACATTCCACGACTCATTGAAAAGCATTGACAAATTAAGGTTTGCTTTGCCGGAAGCTTTAAAATGGTTGAAAGAACAAGGCTATGAATGTAAGACTTTCGAATGATAGAATAAAAGTCGAGGCGAGAAGTCTCGGCTTTTTTGCATGTGGAGTGGCTCAAGCCGATCGTGTGGATGATGTTACTGCAAGTCAATATCGTGAATGGATATCCGGCAAAGGTCATGCGTCCATGAATTATCTGTCTGACAACATTGAAAAGAGGCTTGATCCGCGACTTCTGTTTGAAGGTGCCAAAAGTATTATTTGTGTTGCCTTGAATTATGCACAGCATAAAAAGCCCCTTGACGGTGAATGGGAGATTGCTTCTTATGCTTTGGGACAAGATTATCATGATATAATGAAGTCGAAACTACACCGCCTTGCCGCCAATCTTGGTATAGATAATTATAAGGCATGTTGTGATACAGCTCCTGTTTTAGAGCGTTATTGGGCCATGCGTGCCGGTTTGGGGTGGATAGGAAGAAACCACCAGTTGATAATACCGCAAGCCGGGAGCATGTTTTTCCTTGGAGAACTTATCGTTTGCTTTGAAACCGATTATGACAAACCTGTCGCAAACCATTGTGGAAAATGTCATGCTTGTATCGATGCCTGCCCGACAGGAGCCTTACAGTCGCAAAGTGGCAATATGAATACTCCCTTTGAGTCATCTCTTTGTTTGTCTTTTCAGACTATAGAAAACAGGGATGATATACCGCAAGATATTGCAGAAAAGATGGGAAACTGTATATATGGATGTGACAGATGCCAGACCGCGTGTCAATGGAACAGGTTCTCAAAGCCGACAGATGAGGTTTTGCTCCGTCCCAAAGAAGAGCTTGTGAAAATGAAACGTAATGACTGGACATCACTTACCATTGAAAAATACAGATCCTTGTTTAAAGGAAGTGCAGTGAAAAGAGCCAAATATGAAGGGCTAATGCGTAATATCAGAGAGGTTGAAAAGCGAAATGAAAAACAATGAGATGACAACTTCCGGCAGATAATTATTCAGAAACAATAGTAAATGTTATATAAACATGGACAATTCTACCATAAGTAAAGACCGAGTTCTTGCTGCAATAGTGAGAGTCTTTTTCAAATATTTTGTCACAGGCATTATCGAAAGTCAGGAAAAATATGATGCCGAGACCGGTTTTGAACCTAAAAACGTAAAGCTTATAATGCTCAAACATTATGAGAAAATATCCAAAGTCTTTAATAGAGAAGCATTTTATGCAATAGTAAAGATAAATTATCTGCCGGAAGAAATTGAGCCTAAGTTGCGCGAGTTCATGACCGTAAACACTACAGATATGGAACTTATACGTTTCGCATGTCGTTCAGAGCGCATGTATGATGTTATGGTGGCGGAATATAAACGTAATTTTGAGTTCTTGTTATGCGGCAGGCTTGAAAGCGCAGATGAACATGAGAACTCCTTTACGCGGTGTCCCGAGCTCGGAGTCATGGATATGCAGATGGCAGAAGGCATAATAAATGAGATTATTGCCAATGCCTATAAATGTGGCAGAGAGATGAAATAGTGGTCGATTTGGTAATAAAACGTTGGTTTTATATATGATAATGTGCCATTTTTCGCATTTTTTAATGGTGATAATTATCCTTTACAGTCATTTTATTTTGCACAGTAAAATAAAATTCATAATTTTGCACATCAATTGAATAATGTGCAAGATACAAAAAGCAAAGGGAGTAACGGGTAAATGTCAATATCAAAAACCAGACAAAAGCTTGTAGATGTAGCCAGACAGCTATTTGCGAAAAAAGGACTTGAAAACACCACAATGAATGATATCGCTATACATTCTGGCAAGGGTAGGCGTACATTATATACTTATTTCAAGAGTAAGGAAGATGTCTATTATGCGGTTATAGAGTCTGAACTTGAGCGTCTTTCCGACAAGATGGATGAAGTTGCGGCAAGAAAGATACGACCTCAAGAGAAGATAATAGAGCTTATATATACACACCTTAACATGATAAAAGAGACCGTGATAAGAAACGGTAATCTACGTGCCGCTTTTTTCAGAAACATCTGGATGGTGGAAAAAGTCCGCAAGAACTTTGATGAAGACGAGATAGAACTGTTCCGCAAAGTCTATGCTGAGGGTAAGGCTGATGGCGAGTTTGACATTGACAGTGTGGATCTTGTGGCGGACATTACCCATTATTGTATCAAAGGACTTGAAGTTCCGTATATCTGCGGACGTCTCGGACATGGCATGACTCCTGAAACAAGCAAGCCTCTTGTTGCAAAAGTGGTGTATGGAGCAGTAGGCAAAACAATAATAAAATAACGACTTCAGACACGAAGTAAACATATTTATCAATTAACTAAAAATATATACAATGGGACTTTTAACCAACAAAATAGCGCTTATAACAGGTGCTGCACGCGGTATCGGTAAAGCTATCGCACTCAAATTTGCTGAAGAAGGGGCAAATATCGCTTTTACAGACCTCGTAATCGATGAAAACGGTAAGGCTACAGAGGCAGAAATCGCAGCAAAAGGTGTTAAGGCAAAAGGATATGCCAGCAATGCCGCAGATTTCGCACAGACAGAAGAAGTGGTAAATCAGGTTAAAGCGGACTTCGGTTCAATAGACATTCTTGTCAATAATGCCGGTATTACCAAAGACGGTCTTATGATGCGTATGACAGAAGCACAATGGGATGCTGTCATAGCTGTCAATCTTAAGTCTGCGTTTAACTTCATTCATGCCTGCACACCGATAATGATGCGCCAGAGAAGCGGCTCTATCATTAACATGGCTTCTGTCGTTGGTGTTCATGGCAACGCCGGACAGTGCAACTATTCTGCATCAAAAGCCGGTCTTATCGCCCTTGCCAAAAGTATCGCTCAGGAACTTGGTAGTCGTGGAATCCGCGCCAATTCAATAGCACCCGGATTTATTGAAACCGCAATGACAGCCGCTCTGCCTGACAATGTACGTGAAGAGTGGGTTAAAAAGATACCTTTGCGTCGTGGTGGTCAGACAGAAGACATCGCAAATGTCGCTACATTCCTTGCCTCTGACTTGTCTTCTTATGTTACAGGACAGGTTATTCAAGTTGACGGCGGTATGAATATGTAAACTTGGATGTATCGTGCGAAATGCAGAACATGCTCGTCTGACAGTCCGAACATCATGCTTGCCTGTTGAAAACATTATGTTTACATGTCATAAACATAATGTTTACACTCAACAAACAGCATAGTTATGCCTGCAAAACACCATGTTTGTGATTTCGTTGAATACACATTAGATTAAATCAAACTGTTTTTAAGTGAATAATGCCTGCCTGTTATAGCATGGTGACAGACTGGTTGCTGTCATACAGCCTGGCATTATTCACTTTTAATTATTATCTTTTCTCCCTCAGATGCAGATACTCTACGAAGACAACCATATAATTGTCGTGAGCAAGACAAGCGGAGAGATAGTTCAAGGTGACAAAACCGGTGACAAAACTCTTTGTGATAGTGTAAAAGATTATATAAAAGAGAAGTATGCAAAACCGGGAAATGTCTATCTCGGCATTGCACACAGATTAGACCGACCGGTAAGCGGTATCGTTATCTTTGCCAAAACGTCTAAGGCACTGTCGCGTCTTAATGCCATGTTCAGGGACGGAGAGGTTCATAAACACTATTGGGCCATCACACGAAACAGGCCTCAAAAGGTGGAAGACACCCTCACTCATTGGATTATCCGTAATGAGAAACAGAACAAGAGTTATGCTTATGACCGCGAGAAGCCCGGAGCAAAGAAAGCCATGCTACACTATAAGGTTATAGGTTGCACGGATAATTATACTCTGCTTGAAGTAAACCTCATGACTGGACGTCATCACCAGATACGTTGTCAGCTGTCTGCAATAGGTTGTCCTATTAAAGGTGACCTTAAATACGGCTCGCGCCGCAGCAATACTGACGGCAGCATATCTCTTCACGCACGGAAAGTGGAGTTCGTACATCCTGTTTCCAAACAGCCTATAAGCATAGAAGCACCCGTCCCCGATGACAGATTATGGCAGGAAATAAGCGATATCTGAATTAAAAATCATAATCTTATTCCAAATAACACTAAATATTTTCTTTTTCTACGAAAATATTACTTACTTTGCATATAGCTAATCATAGGCATGAGAAGCGTTAAAAGCTTGTGCGGATATTTAAGAGCCGCAAACAGATATACATGTTTATGATTCAGTAACGGATATGCCGTAGATGCCGGTATGAAACTTGGAAAACATTTATGTGTAAAAAACACTAACCATTATTTGCATGAGGAAGGTCTATAAGTGGGCAATAGCAGTGGTAGCAACACCTTTTGTGCTGTTCATATTTCTCGCTATAATCATTTATCTCCCGCCGGTACAGAATTGGCTTGTAAATCAGGTGACCGAATATGCATCTGAAGAGACCGGCATGAATATTTCCGTTAAACGTGTAAGCCTTGCTTTCCCTCTTGATCTTGATGTCGAGCAGTTCTTGATGACACAACCCAATGACAGCACAAAGGGACATACAGACACCATTGCCGATGTCAGGTCTCTTGTCGTCGATGTCAAGCTGTTGCCACTGTTGAGAAAACAAGTCGAAATTGACGCTTTCGAGTTCAATGACCTTAAAGTCAATACCGCCAACCTCATACACGAAGCCCGTATAAAAGGACACATACGCATGATGCAAACGAGCAGTCATGGTATAGACCTTAATGCCGAGACCGTGAAAATAGACAATGCCTTGCTCCGTGATGCACAGGTGAGTGTCGAACTTAGCGATACCGTGCCTGAAGATACAACCAAGAGCGAGACGAAATGGAAGATTGCCGTTGACAATCTTGATATCGAGAACACCGGAATAGCGATACACATGCCGGGAGATACTTTGCGCATAACGTCACATATTAATACTCTGAAAGCACAGGACGGATATTTTGACCTTTACGAGAGTTCTTATAGATTACGTCATATTAATGTTTCTGACAGTAAAGTGGATTATGACAACATGTTTGAAAAGCCTGTCAAAGGTTTAGACCCCAATCATATATCCGTAGAAAACTTTAATATAACCGTTGACTCTCTTGCATACAGCCCTTCCGGACTTAATCTCAGCCTGCGTTCATGCTCTTTCAAAGAGAAAAGCGGCATTACCCTTGACCGAATATCAAGTCATGTAACACTTGATACCACAAAGATAGTCATGCCGGATATATGCCTTTCCACACCAAACTCTAATATTGACGCAAACATAACGCTTGATTTCGACGCTTTCAACGAGACAAATCCCGGCAGGCTAAGTGTTGTCGCCAACGGCAATATAGGCAAACAAGACATCATGCTTTTTATCGGTGACATGCCGACAGCCTTCATCAGACAATGGCCGAACTATCCTTTGTCTGTAAAAACTGTTATCGCCGGAAACATGAAACATCTCAATATAGTAGGCTTTAATGTCAAGTTGCCGACATCATTCAATATAACAGCCACCGGACATGTCGCAAATCTTTACGATTCAGAACGCATGGAAGCTGAAGTTACTGTCAATGCCAAAGCCTATAACATGCGCTTTGTCGAGACTCTTGCTTCTTCGGGAAACAAGCCGGTATTCAAGATACCGTCAGGAACAGACGCCGTTGCCAATGTCAAGTTGCATGGCAAGCAGTGTTCCGCTGATGTTTCGCTGACCGAAGGACATGGCAGGATACATGCCAAAGGCAATGTCAATCTCTCGAATATAAGTTATGACATCAAGGCAAAGGCTGAACGGTTCAACGTGTCCCACTTCCTTCCGGCTGCCGGTATAGGCACTTTTAGCGGTAGTTTGGCTTTGTCGGGCAACGGAACAGACTATATGTCGTCAAAGACAAATGTCAATGCCAAAGCGGAAATAAGAAGCATAGCTTATGGCAAGCACATACTTGACAATATTAAATTTAATGCTCATGTTAACAACGGCAAGGCCCATGCCAACATAAGAAGCGACAACAAATATGTAGAAGGCCTTGCCACACTTGACGCCCTTGTAGGACGCAAGATGATAAAGTCCACGTTCACACTTGATCTTGCCAATGCCGACTTGCATGCGCTGCAACTTATCGACAGCCCGTTCTCGGCTTCCATGTGCTGTCATATAGACTTTGCAACAAACATGAAGGATATGATAATGGCTGAAGGCAATATCGGTAGTCTTATGTTGGTAGATTCCGGCAAGACATATCGTCCCGATAACATAACTTTTGAGGCTTATACAGCCCGTGACACTACACGTCTGGCTATGGAATGTGGAGATTTTGAAGTGCTTATGCACGGACAAGGCGGTTACCAAAGACTTATTGACAAGGGCAAAGCCTTTGCCGATGAGTTGGGAAAAGAGATTAATCTTAGAAGTCTTGATGTCAGTGCGCTCAGAAACAAGCTGCCTTTGGCGGACTTTTATCTGATTACAGGCAGCGAAAACCCCTTCGGCAGACTTATGGCCCACAATGGCTATACTTTCAACGAGATTGATATCGACCTTAAATCATCTCCTTTTGACGGTCTTAACGGGCATGTTAACTTACATGGATTAAAGACTTCAAGTCTGCAACTTGATACAATAAGATTCAATATAGACTCCGACTCGACGCAATGCAGATATTCTGCACAGGTAAGAAACAACAAACAAAACAAGCAATATGTATTTAACGCCCTTCTTGATGGCTATATGTTCGAGAAAGGTCTTGGTGCTGAAATCAAAGTCTATGATGATAAGAACAGGTTAGGACTTAAAGTAGGAGCCGAAGCGGCAATGGAAGAAAACGGAATAAGGCTGCACATGCTGACAGACAATCCCGTTCTTGGCTACAAGGAGTTCGGTGTAAATAATGACAATTATGTCTATATGGGCAAAGACAGGCGAATTTCAGCCAACATCTCGCTTGTTGCAGCCGATAAGATGGCCGCCCATTTGTACACCAATGATGAAAACGTGGAGGCATTGCAGGATCTTACATTGTCGCTTAATAAGTTTGATCTTGAGAAAGTGCTCTCGGTGATACCCTATATGCCCCGTATTACAGGTATGATGGACGGTGATTTCCATGTTATACAGACTCCTGAAGAGTTGTCAGTGTCATCTTCCATGAATGTGAAGAATATGACATACGAGAATACTCGCATGGGAGACATCGGCACAGAGTTCGTTTACATGCCTAAAGACGACGGCAGCCATAGCGTAGACGGCATATTGCTGTGCAATGACAAGCCTGTCGCAGATGTCTATGGCACATACAGCTCGGCAGGGGAGGGGGAAATTGATGTGAAATTAGATATGGAACGTCTTCCATTGAGGCTTATCAATGGTTTTATTCCTGACCGTATGCTGCGTTTTCGCGGTTATGCCGACGGCTCACTTACCGTTAAAGGGACTCTAAGTAACCCACAGGCAAACGGAGAGGTGTCACTTGACAGTTGTTACATGCGCAGTTCCGTGTACGGAATAAATCTCGCTCTTGACAAAGGTCCTATACGCATAGTCGGAAGCAACTTGATAATGGAAGATTTCAAGATGTATGCAGCCGACAAAAGTCCTCTTGATATCAATGGCAATATAGATTTCTCCGATCCGGCAAACATGATGATGGACCTCAGCATGAAAGCCAAGAATTTCCAGATAATAGATTCAAAGGAAAGACGACGCAGCGTTGCTTTCGGTAAAGCGTTTATAGACTTGTTCGCAAGCCTGAAAGGACCTGTCAATAGAATTAAAATGGCAGGACAAGTGAATTTGCTCGGTTCGACAGACCTGTCGTATATATTGCGTGACTCTCCGCTTTCGACAGACAACAAAATGGATGAGCTTGTCAAATTCGTGAATTTTGAAGACACCACAGACACGGAAATAATCCACGAACCCATGAGCGGCTTCAATATGGATATAAGAATGAGCATTGACAAAGGCGCACATATTATGTGCTACCTTAATGCCGACCACTCCAATTATCTTGATCTGACAGGTGGAGGCAACCTGCGCATGACCTATAATGCCAATGATGACTTCCGTCTGACAGGCCGTTATACTCTCGGAAACGGAGAAATGAAATATTCTCTACCGATAATCCCGCTGAAGACTTTCAATATTACTGACGGCAGTTATATTGAATTTACAGGCGATCCTATGAATCCGAAACTCAACATTACGGCAACTGAGCGCACAAAAGCCAATGTCTCTAATGACGGCACGCAAGGACGTACTGTTGAATTTGACTGTGGAGTGGTGATAACAAAGACTTTGGCTGACATGGGACTGCAGTTTATACTTGATGCGCCTGAAGATATGACCATTCAGAACGAGCTTAACGCCATGAGTGTCGAGCAACGAGGCAAACTGGCAGTAACCATGCTGACTACGGGCATGTATATAGCCGACGGCAATACAAGCGGATTCTCGATGAACAATGCGCTCAGCTCTTTCCTGCAAAGTGAAATCAACAGTATTACCGGCAATGCTTTAAGGACGCTGGACTTAAGTTTCGGAATGGATAACTCTCAGGATGCCGTTGGCAACACACATACCGACTACTCGTTTAAATTCTCAAAACGTTTCTGGAACAACCGTTTGCGCATCGTGATCGGCGGTAAGGTATCAACCGGAGCCGAGATACAGAATCAGAACGAGTCGTTTTTCGACAATGTAACATTTGAGTATCGTCTTGGAGAAGCGTCAGACAAATATCTGAAACTCTTTTATGACAACAATGCCTATGATTGGCTGGAAGGAAATACAAGCGAGTATGGAGTCGGTTTCATGTGGAGACGCAGTCTGCAACACTTTAACGAGCTGTTCAAATTCCGTAAGAAAGAAGAGCCTAAAAAAGCATCTACCGATACAATAAAATAAATCCCGTGAGTCAATCACGGCAATAACGCAAGTGACAATATGGCAATACAGTATTTAAAGACAGCAGTTACGTGTACAAATATCAGAAGATATTTGCCTCTACGACGCATATTCCCACTATCGGCGATACTTGTCACTATGATCGTCGTGACATCATGCTCTACTACAAAAAACATTCCGGACAACGATCAATTGTATATCGGACTAAATAAAATAGAGTATACAGGCAACAACTCCGGCGAACATTACGAAACGACACGCGATGAAGTGGAGGCGTCTTTGGCAACTGCTCCTAACGGAGCCTTGTTTGGCAGCTCTTATTATCGCACTCCGTTCCCTTATGCCTTATGGATCTGGAATGCTTTTTCACAGTCTAAGGGCGGTGCAGCCAAATGGATAACCAAGACATTCGGCAAGGCTCCGGTGCTTATGAACCAGGTTAATCCACAGCTACGTGCATCTGTGGCACAGACGGTTATGCGCAATCATGGTTATCTTCATGGCAGCGTGACCTATGAAACGGTAACGATGAAGAATCCTAAAAAGGCAAAGATAGCTTATAAAGCAGATTTCGGCAGTCTGTATGTAATAGATTCTTTGGATTATACAGGCTTCCCTGATATGGTGGATAGCCTGATTTACGGTTCACGTCAAAAGGCGTTGCTGAAAGGCGGAGACCCGTTTGATGCTTCTACTATGGATTTGGAGCGCTCGCGTATAGCATCGTTGCTGAGAAACAATGGCTATTATTACTATCGTAAAGGGCTGGCTTCTTACCTCGCAGATACCGCTGCCGTGCCCGGAAAGGTAAAGTTGAGGCTTCAACTGGCTGATGAACTGCCTGACAAAGTAATGCGTAAGTGGTACATCGGCAACATTTGTATTGATATTCATAAGCGTGCTATGGAGGAGCTGAAAGACTCTTTCAGTCATAGATACTTTAAAGTAAGATTTAACGGACGCCGTCCTCCAATCCGCCCGAGAGTCATTATGCGAGACCTGAAACTGCGTCCGCGACAGCTGTACAGCTATGACAATTATATGGAATCGGCCAATAAGATAAACGGTTCCGGTCTTTTCAACTCCGTAGAGTTTACGTTCACGCCAAGAGACACCACTTCTACGTGTGACACCCTTGATGTTAATCTTGCCTGTACATTCGGGAAACCCTATGATGTATATATAGGAACCAACTTCAAGAACCGTACTAACGGTCGCATGGGGCCTGAATTGGTGCTCGGTTTTACCAAACGCAATGCTTTCAGAGGCGGAGAACTGCTTGATATCAACCTTCATGGCGCATACGAATGGCAGGGTAGTGGGGCTGCCGGAGGCTCTTCTACCGATCTCAACTCTTATGAATACGGTGTCGATGCATCGCTTGAACTGCCCCGATTGGTTATACCTTTCATCAAACGACGCCGATATTTTACCACACCGTCAACAACGGCAAAGGTCGCAATGGACGTGATGAAGCGTCCGCAATACTATAAAATGCACACCGTAACGGCAGAATGGACTTATCGCTGGCAGTTGTCTGACTTGTGGAGACATGAGTTTAGCCCGCTTACACTTAAATACCAGAAGCTCAATACCGGCACGGAAAAGTTCTATGAAATACTTGAAAACAACCCTTATCTTATGACGTCGATGCAGGATGTCTTCATTCCCAAGATGCACTATTCGCTGACTTACAGCTCGACAAAACGTCATCTCAACCCTATAACATGGCAAACCACCATTACCGAAGCCGGTAATATGGTGGCGCTGAGTGATATCGTTGCAGGTCGTCAATGGGGTAAAAAGAACAAGATGTTATTCAAGAATCCATACGCACAGTTTATAAAACTGGAGACCGATCTTACCAAAACGTGGTCGTTGGGACAAAAGTCCCAGCTTGTGGGTCATATCAATGCCGGTGTGATATACACATACGGCAACAGCGAGTCGGCTCCTTACAGCGAGCAGTTCTATGTAGGAGGAGCCAACAGTATAAGGGCTTTTACCGTGAGAAGCATAGGTCCCGGCCGCTATACTACAGATATATCCAAACTGTCATACTTGGATCAGACCGGAGATATCAGGCTTCAGATGAATCTTGAATACCGTTTCAACATCTTCGGCAACCTTTTCGGGGCTATGTTCCTTGATGCAGGCAATGTCTGGGCGTTGCGTGACGACGGCTATCGCAAGGATGCGACATTCAAAGTAAAGAACATTGCAAAGGAAATGGCGCTTGGTACAGGTGTCGGAATACGCTATGACCTTGAGTTTCTCATTTTGCGGCTCGACTGGGGAGTAGGTCTGCATGTGCCTTATGAGACAGGTAAGAGCGGTTTCTACAATATGCCCAACTTCAAAGACAGCCATTCTCTACATCTGGCTGTGGGCTATCCGTTCTGATAACACAAATGCCGCACGCACAGACTGTTATGACTATAAGATATAACAATGGTTTTTACGACTCTTAAACACCATTGTTAGCATGTGCGAACACCATAGTAAGGAGTCGTAAACATTATAGTTACGAGACGTAAGCAATATAGTTATAATTGTCAAGACAATAAAGCTAAGACCTAATAGCGGTAATAAAGAGAGCTGCCAAGCCAACTCAAATAATACAAACATATAGGTGTTTGGACATGATTTATTTTGATTATCGGACTAATTGTCTTAACTTTGCATCTAATAAGACTAACCTATAAATTTAAAACAGAAATGAAACCAGCATTAGTATTGCTTGCTGCCGGCATGGGTAGCCGCTATGGAGGTTTGAAACAGCTTGACGGGCTGGGCCCTAACGGCGAGACAATCATGGACTATTCTATCTTTGACGCCATAAAAGCAGGCTTCGGCAAAATCGTATTCATCATAAGAAAAGACTTTGAACAGGATTTTCGCGAGAAGATTCTCTGCAAATACGAGGGGCATGTACCCGTAGAACTATGCTTCCAAAGTATAGATGCACTGCCCGAAGGCTTTGTCTGTCCTGAAGGAAGAGAGAAACCTTGGGGCACGAACCACGCCGTTCTCATGGCGAAAGACGTGGTGAAAGAGCCTTTCTGTGTTATCAACTGCGACGATTTCTACAACAGAGACGCCTTTATGGTAATAGGTAAATTCCTTGCCGGGCTTCCTGAGAACAGCAAAGGATGCTATGCAATGGTAGGATTTCGCGTAGGCAACACCTTGTCAGATAACGGTACGGTGGCAAGAGGTATATGTTCAAAAGACGAGAAAGGCAATCTTACCACTGTTGTAGAGCGCACCGAGATTATGCGCATTGACGGTAAGGTAAGCTATAAAGACGAAGAAGGAGTATGGATTGCCGTCGATGACAACACTCCGGTATCAATGAACATGTGGGGATTTACTCCCGATTACTTTGAACATAGCGAAGCCTACTTCAAAGAATTCCTTTCTGATGATAACAACATGAAGAATTTGAAGTCTGAGTTCTTCATTCCGCTTATGGTCAATAAGCTCATCAACGACGGAACAGCCACAGTTCAGGTGCTTGATACTACCAGCAAGTGGTTCGGAGTGACATACGCAGCCGACCGCCAGAGCGTGGTGGACAAGATACAGAGCCTTGTTGATGACAACGTTTATCCCGACAAGTTATTTTAGAAAGCAAATTCCGATGGATATATCCCTATTGAGTTTGGCAGAGCTTGACGTACTCATCAACACCATAAAAGTATCTGAGAATATCGTACTATGCTGCCACCGCAACCCCGATGGCGATGCAATAGGTGCTATGCTCGGCTGGGCAGAATATCTGAAAGCCGTCGGCAAACTGCCTACATGCATCATTCCGGATGCCTATCCTGATTTTCTGCAATGGCTTCCGGGCACGGAGCGGATGATGAGATACGACAAACACACTGCTTTTATGGATGAACTCATAGACAAAGCAGACTTGATATTCTGTCTTGACTTCAATTCCGCATCGCGTACAGACGGCATGGCCGACAAGCTGACAGCGTCGAGGGCAAAGAAAATAATGATAGATCATCATCTTAATCCCGAACTTGAGACGGTATTATGTATATCAAGACCGGACGCAAGCAGCACATGCGAACTTGTGTTCAGACTCGTTTGGCAGCTCGGAGCGTATGACAAGCTTGACAGGAAATTTGCCGTGCCGGTCTATTGTGGCATGATGACAGACACCGGAGGGTTTACATACAACTCGACAAATCCCGAAATATTCTATATCATCAGCCTGCTTCTGACAAAGAAAATCAATAAGGACAAAATCTACCGCAATGTTTACAACAACTACAGCGAGTCGAGAGTAAGGCTGATGGGGCACGTTCTGCAAGACAAGCTTGTAGTGATGAAACCTTATAATGCCGCCTATTTCTCGCTGACACGTGAAGACCTGAGGCAATTCAACTACATAAAGGGTGACGCAGAGGGTCTTGTCAATATCCCGTTGCAGATAAAGGGTACCAAACTGAGCATTTCGCTGCGGGAAGACACTGAAAAAGACAATCAAATTTGGATAAGTCTCAGGTCTGTGGACGATTTTCCATGCAACAAAATGGCGGAAATGTATTTCAACGGAGGGGGACATCTCAACGCTGCCGGTGGCAGATTGGAATGTCAAATGAAAGAAGCGGAAGAGATAACAAGGAAAGCTATCATGGAATTTAAATATTAGAGCAGATAAAAGGGGTAGGAGGCGGTAATTATGAATTAATAACTTTTTACCTTGTTCTGTTATACTCTTTTTTAGTAATTTTGCCCACTGTTATATACAAACATACAAAAGACACATGAAGAATATATTATTTTCAGCGTTGGCACTTATTGCTGCAATGGTGGCAATAAGCTGTGACGACACAGAAACATACGCAGAACAGAAAGACAAAGAGCGCGCAGCTATCAACCGTTTTATAAATGACTCTTCGATAACGGTCATTACAGAAGCGCAGTTCAAGGAACAAGGATATTCAACAGACCTTACCAAGAACGAATTTGTGCTGATGCAGAAGTCTGGCGTGTATATGCAGATTGTCAGAGAAGGATGCGGCGAAAAGATAAAAGAGGGAGAGACTGCCACAATATTGTGCCGGTTTACAGAAAGGAACATACTTACCGACTCCCTGCAGCTTACTAATGACATATTAAGTTTTTCGTCAATAGTTGACAAGATGACTGTCACCAACAACAGCGGCACATTTACGGCATCGTTTATTTCCGGTGAGAGCGTCATGGCGTCATATTACGGAAGCACATCCGTACCTTCGGGATGGCTGGTTCCGCTGACTTACATCAAAATAGGAAGGGAAACAACTGCCGACGAAGAGATTGCCAAAGTCAATCTTATAGTTCCACATACACAAGGACACCAGTATGCTTCTTCCGGAGTATATCCTTGTTACTATACAATTACATACAAACGAGGCCGATAAATATGACACTCATTAAATCAATATCAGGAATCAGAGGTACCGTAGGCGGAAAGACAGGTGATACTCTCAATCCGCTCGACATTGTAAAGTTTGTAACAGCTTACGCTACTTACATAAAACAAAACGACAGGACGGGTTCTGATACCATTGTGGTAGGTAGAGACGCACGCATATCGGGCGATATGGTACGCAATGTCGTATGCGGAACACTTATGGGATTTGGCTATAACGTGCGCGATATAGGTCTTGCTACAACGCCGACGACAGAATTGGCTGTAAAAATGAGTAATGCCGCAGGAGGTATTATCATTACAGCAAGCCACAATCCCAGACAATGGAATGCCCTTAAACTGCTTAATGCCGATGGCGAATTTCTTGATAAGGAGGCGGGAAACACCGTTCTCGAAATAGCGGAGCAGGAGGACTTCGACTATGCAGAGGTGGATAAACTCGGTAAATATATTAAAGATGACTCGTTTGACACAAAACACGTGGATGCCGTTATCGGTTTGAATCTCGTAGATGCCGATGCCATACGCAAGGCGGGATATCGCGTGTGTGTGGATACCATTAACAGCGTAGGCGGAATAATATTGCCTGAGCTGCTTGACAGGCTTGGTGTCTCTTATGAAATTCTTAACGGCGAAGCCGATGGAGACTTTGCGCACAATCCGGAACCGCTGGAAAAAAATCTCAGTGGCATTATGGAAAAGATGCGTAGTGGAAACTTCGATCTCGGAATTGTTGTGGATCCGGATGTAGACAGACTCGCTTTCATTTGTGAAGATGGGACAATGTTCGGAGAAGAATATACTTTGGTGGCTGTTGCAGACTATGTTCTGGAACACACTCCCGGCAATACCGTAAGCAATCTTAGCAGCACACGTGCATTAAGAGATATAACGGCGAAACACGGAGGCTCATATTCGGCATCGGCAGTAGGGGAAGTCAATGTGACGACCAAGATGAAGGCAGTTAATGCAGTTATAGGTGGAGAAGGCAACGGTGGTGTTATTTATCCTGAAAGCCATTATGGGCGAGACGCACTTGTAGGAATTGCATTGTTCTTGTCTTCCCTTGCGCATAAAGGATGTGCTGCAAGCAGTCTGAGAGCATCATTCCCTGACTATTATATAGCAAAGAATCGCATAGACTTGACACCGGATACGGATGTTGATGCTATTCTTGAGAAAGTCAAGAAGATGTATGCCGATGAAGAAATTAACGATATTGACGGTGTAAAGATAGACTTTCCTGACAAATGGGTTCATCTGCGCAAATCGAATACAGAACCTATCATACGTGTATATAGCGAGGCTGCGAGCATGGAAGAAGCGGATAAAATAGGCAAGACCATAATGCAGGTCGTGTATGATATGCAGAATAATTAGTGATTATATAAAACAGGTATTGTCGTTATCTGATATTTATAATCTTGTGAGTCTGTAAAGAAAGACGCCATTTGGGATTTGCAAGACAAAAATCTATTGTTGCTCTCAGTAGCTTGTCATTAAGTTGCTTGTCATTATAGTCACAAGGTTGCAGACTGTAATGTTTTGCCACTATATTGTCATAGCGTGACATGTCCTGTCCTTCTTTCTGATATATTACTTTAAGTTCGTCTATATTGGAAATGACGACAGACGCCTGTTTGGGAGAGCATGTTATCCAATCTATACCCCAATCGGCAGGAATGTCAAAAGTGCCGTTTGTCTCTATCTGAACGAAATGTCCTGACTCGTGCAGCAGCCTTATCAAGGTGCTGTTCAGTTGTAATGTAGGTTCTCCTCCCGTTATCACGACATGGGAAGCCGGATATTCACATACGGCGGCAACGATGTCCTTCTCTGTCATTTCCGTATATGATTCATGCCTTGTATCACAAAAGGTACAACGCATGTTGCATCCTGAAAAACGTATAAACACGGCAGGGACTCCTGTAAAGCAGCCTTCACCTTGCAAAGAATAGAATATCTCGTTTATACGCATCATTTCAGATTTCGTCTTTTACATAAGATACCATATTGTTGCGGCTTTCTTCCACATCTACACGATAACAATGCTCTATCTGGTCACATATCCAGCGGGCCAGATTCTCAGCCGTAGGATTGAAAGGCAGCAATTCATTAAAATTGCCGTGATCTAAATAACCGTGTATTTTGTCTTTAATATGCTTGAAATCTATAACCATTCCATCGCTGTTTAGCTCTTTAGACTTACAATACACAGTGATAATCCAATTGTGACCATGCACATTACGACATTTACTCTCATATGATAGCGAGAGGCTGTGGCATCCCGCTATCTCCATTTTCTTTGTGACGTAATACATAATTAATTCCGAATTTTACCGTATTGCCGTGCAAAATTACTGAAATATCCGCTCTATTTATTATTAAAATACAACTTATTTGTCTAAACCGGGCTTTTTGTATCTCTGAAAAGTATTTTTCAAATATTCAGATAATAAGTTGAGACCTCTTAATTGTATAGTATGATGTATAATTGTCTGTCTTTCCAAATGACATTTAAAACTGCTCTAATATTTCAATACGTTTTTTCGTGTCCGGATGTGTGCTGAACAGAGAGTTGAAAAATCCCATCATTCCGGAAGAAAAACCTTGCGGATGAATAATAAACAATTGTGCTACATCTTCTCTCTTTACATCTGAAAGACCGGGATTGTCGGATATTTTGCGCAAGGCAGAGGCTAATGCCAAAGGGTTTCCGCATAATTCGGCACCGCCGGCATCTGCCATATATTCTCTTTTCCTTGATATCGCAAATCTGGTAATAAGCGTAAAGATGTAAGCAATGGCGCAACAGATAGCTCCAATTAGAAGAATAAAGACTATGGAAAGCCCGTTATTCTTCTCGTTGTTGTCGTTTCTTCTTCCACCGCCAAACCACATTACATTGTACATTGTTCTTACTGTAAGGCTCATAATAGTGGATATTATGCCCACAAATATAATGCTCGTTATAAGTAATCTTGTGTCGTGGTTGCGGATATGTGTCAGTTCATGTGCGATAACCCCTTCAAGTTCGTCATCGTCAAGCCTGTTTATGATGCCTGTGGTAAGTGTTACGGCATAGCTGTTTTTGTCAATACCGCTTGCAAAAGCATTGAGTTGGGGGTCGTCAACAATGTTGATTTTGGGCATATCCATGTTGCATGTCATGCATAGATTCTCAACCATGTTGTAAATCTTAGGGTTTTCTTTGCGTTCAAGTGGCTTTGCCTTTGTTGCCATTCTTATCATTGAAGAGTTGGCAAAATATGCAATGACAAACCATAAACCCACACCTCCGATGACCCAAGGTATTGTTGTTATGAAGTAGTAATTAACGGTATCGCTGTCAAGATTGTATATTACTTCTCCATACTCGTTATAATAACCGTTGCCGAAATAGTTGAGCAAAGCCAAAAACACCCAGACCATACCCAGAATAATGGTAGGGAATATAAACAACAGTATCACAGTCAGTGTGTTATTACGGCTGATCTGTGTCTGCATTCCAACGTATTTCATACGCTATATTGTCTTGTTAGAAGTTTATTTCCGGTGCTTTGTCGTATGTGGCACGTTCTTCTTTGGGTACTTCAAACATCAGTTCTTTTGAGAAGCCGAACATTTTGGCAATGATATTAGACGGAAAAGTCTGTACCGCATTGTTTAACTCTCTTGTAGTAGAGTTGAAGAATCTGCGTACAGCCGCCAACTTATTCTCTATATCGGCAATTTCACCTTGAAGTTGTATGAAATTCTGATTTGCTTTAAGCTCCGGATATGCTTCAAGTGACACTTTCAGTCCGGCCAAAGCTCCTGACAAGGCGTTCTCTGCATTGATTTTGTCATTAATGGTTGTTGCTCCCATCGCAGCAGAACGTGCTTCTGTGACTTTCTGGAGGACTTCACGCTCGTGGGTAGCATATCCTTTTACTGTGGAAACAAGTTGTGGTATAAGGTCGTGTCTCTGCTTTAGCTGAACATCAATATTAGCAAAAGCATTTTCACGATTGTTTCTTAGTTTTACCAGATTGTTATAAAGGCTGATTACCCAAATGATTAACAGTACGATGACTGCTAAAATAATAATACCTGTTGTCATAAATATATTGATTGGTTAGTGAATATTCATATTGTATTAATCCTGTTTACACTTGTGAGTTGTGATGTTTGGAAATACAAATATATATAAAACTTTGATTATCGCTGTTTTTTTTAAGAATAAATATAATCTTTAATCATCTTTTGTCGTAAATCAGGCATAACCAAGTCGGGGATGTCTGTTGTATACAATAAGACTCCATTATGACTGTCAATATATTTTGTCATTATGGAGTCTTATATCGTTTTTTTACGATTGTTTTAAAACTTTCATTACTTTGCTGTAATATTTCTGCGTACCTTTTGTCGAGTAGTTCAATCCTCCGTTCCATGAACGTATGGCTTTTTCTACGTTGTTGGTCTTGTTGTATGTTGACTGTATAAGCAGAAACATTTCCTTTGACTTGTTTACATTGAAGCGATCTGCAAGGG
>JBJFGK010000024.1:0-5366 GCA_051892655.1 Prevotella sp.
GATGAAATATGGCAGGCTAAAAACAACAAGAACAACACCGAATTCCTTTGGGTTACTACATTCTCTTCTAACGCTTCACTTGATGCAGACTCCAAGCCAAACCGTTTGTATCGTTACTTCTCACCGAAATTGGTAAACAATGCCGGTATACGTAATGGCGCAGATACATGGGAATATCCTTCAGAAGGTACATTGCTTATGCCTACATATTATTTCCTGAAACTTTGGGAAGATTGGGATTTAAGATATGACGTACTGTTCCAAGAGGAATTTTCAGAAAATGCCCGTTCTACATATACATGGAAAGAAGCTGATGCAAATAAATATCTTCGTCCGGACCTCGTAGGAAAGAAAATAAATGTTGGCGATATCGCTCTTAAATTTACAAAACAGAGCATATCAAATGCCGAGAAGTTAAGCAAGACTTATGCAATTGTTGATATCGATGACTTATTCGAAACAGAGAATGTAAACTCATACGGAGGTGCAAGAATGCGTAACTATAAAGATCCTGCAAATACTCCTCAAGAAGGTCAAAGCTATTCAACTGCTGACGATGTGGACAACAATTATACCACGCAATATATTGCAAGTTCTTTCCCACGCTTTATGAAATATCGTATCTGGGACCGTGATCCTAACGGAACGTTCCTTCTTGCTGCCGCTAACGGTCAGTTCGGTTATGCAGATGTTCCTGTTATGCGCTATGCTGAGATGCCGCTTATAGCAGCTGAATGTTATATCGCACTTGGCAATCCTGGTGCTGCTGCTCAGATTATCAACAACGAAATACGCAACGCACGTGTTGTTAAGCCGGGACACAGCCTAAGCGAAGCACAGGTTTCAGCAAACGACATGAATATAGAGTGGATAATGGCAGAGCGTGCTCGTGAGCTTTGCGGTGAATGGCTGCGCTGGTTTGACATGAAGCGTATTTACTCCCCACAAGGCAAATTCGCTTCTACTATCGTTGGTCGTAATCCAAGTATGACACAAGATGACTGTCTACAAGAATATCACGCATTGCGTCCTATTCCTATCACATTCCTTGACAAACTAACAAATGCCGAAGAATTTGGACAGAATCCGGGTTACAACCCATATACTCGTAGCGACCAATAAAACTATTATCTAACAAGGGACATGACCGATAGTTTTTAAGCGGTCATGTCCTTTATAACCATAAAATCTACATAACTTTTGTATTAACTTAAAACAAAAAACATGAAAAAATTATTTACTCTTGTAGCGGCTGCTCTTATATCTGCATCCGCTTTTGCACAAGGACCTGCAAACGCAATTGGTCTTTATCGTACAGTACTTGATGCAAACTATTACAGTGAGCATAAAACTGCAACAGTTGCAGGTATAGAAGTTACTACCATTATGGGTGAGACAACTGCTACTGCAGACCTTGACAATGACGAAAATTATGGAACTTCTACTGAAGTAGCTCGTTTCCATGGTACACCTATTGAACTGGAAAATGGGAAAGGACGCATCTTCCCTGTAACTGAACTTTCTGCACGTGACGAAAACAGTTACTATGGATTTAAATTTACAGTTCCAGAAGGTAAATCAGTAAACATTGAACGTTTGCTTGCTCAAGCTTTTTGCGGTAATGCCTATTCTTGGGCTGTAACTATCAGTCAAAATGGTACTGTTATTTATGACTCCGGTAACTTGAAATGTAATGGTTACAACCAAACATATTGTTACATGGACTCTCTTAACGTGACAGCTACAAGTGGCTCAGGCCTTTCTGATGCAGCAAAAACACGTACTAATGTGGCTCCATTTGGCACATGTGAAAACACAGAAGAAACAGTTATGGCATGGGTTGGTTGGACTGCAGGTAATTTCTTAACTGACGCTGTCAAGAATCTTACTGGAGAAATTGAAGTTAAGATGTATTACTACAATAAAGTTAAAAAGGTGTTCTCTGTTGGTGACTTGTATGTAGAAATATCAGGAATTGAAAGTGGTAGCAGTGATGCTCCTTCTGCAAATGCGGCAGGTCTCTATCGTACACTCCTTGATGCAAATTATTATAGCGAGCACAAAATTGCTAATGCTTTAGGCGTTACTGTTACTCCTATAATGGGTGAGACAACTGCTACTGCAGACCTTGACAATGACGAAAATTATGGAACTTCTACTGAAGTAGCTCGTTTCCATGGTACACCTATTGAACTGGAAAATGGGAAAGGACGCATCTTCCCTGTAACTGAACTTTCTGCACGTGACGAAAACAGTTACTATGGATTTAAATTTACAGTTCCAGAAGGTAAATCAGTAAACATTGAACGTTTGCTTGCTCAAGCTTTTTGCGGTAATGCCTATTCTTGGGCTGTAACTATCAGTCAAAATGGTACTGTTATTTATGACTCCGGTAACTTGAAATGTAATGGTTACAACCAAACATATTGTTACATGGACTCTCTTAACGTGACAGCTACAAGTGGCTCAGGCCTTTCTGATGCAGCAAAAACACGTACTAATGTGGCTCCATTTGGCACATGTGAAAACACAGAAGAAACAGTTATGGCATGGGTTGGTTGGACTGCAGGTAATTTCTTAACTGACGCTGTCAAGAATCTTACTGGAGAAATTGAAGTTAAGATGTATTACTACAATAAAGTTAAAAAGGTGTTCTCTGTTGGTGACTTGTATGTAGAGCTTTCAGAAACAGGTTCAGGTATCAACACTATCGTAAATAACGGTGGCGAAAAGAAAGTTGTTGGTATCTATTCTGTAAATGGAGCTAAATCTAACGGCTTGCAGAAGGGTATTAATATCGTTAAATATTCTGACGGAACAGCAAAGAAGATTATCAAATAAGTAACTTTCTGATTTAGGTTATTAAAGTTAAGAAGGGAGTTGCGGGCGATATCGCCCGCAACTTTTTATTTAAAGTTGTTAAAGGTATAGCCTACCGGGCTGATACTTAACTTTTTGTTGGATTTAACGAATTATTGTACCGTGATTTCCGTCAATTGCTGTGGCGAGAGTGATGATTACACGTTTTACACCGGCATCTACAGCACCGAGAGCATTCTCAATTTTAGGTATCATTCCCCCACTTATGATACCTTCAGCAACAAGTTGCGTGAAGTCCTTACGTGTAATTTCAGGTATAAGACTGTTGTCATCGTCTGCATCTGCAAGAACTCCCGGCTTTTCAAAACTATATATCAATGTCACATCATAATAAGAAGCAAGTGCTTTTGCAGTCTCTGAGGCAATAGTATCGGCGTTGGTATTGAGAATATTGCCCATTCCATCGTGTGTAAGAGGAGCCATAACGGGGGTTATACCGGCCTCTACAAGTGCCTGAAGTTTCTTGCCGTCAGCACGTTCTACATCACCTACAAAGCCGTAATCAACATCTTTTACGGGACGTTTGTATGAACGTATGACATCAAAATCGGCACCCGTCAGTCCTATGGCATCAACTCCGACAGCTTGAAGCTGAGCAACGATATTCTTATTGACCAGTCCGCCATAGACCATTGTAACGACTTCAAGCATGTCGCGATCTGTGATACGACGGCCGTTTACCATTTTACTTTCAATCCCAAGACGTGAAGCCACTGCCGTAGCACGGCGTCCTCCACCATGAACAAGGACTTTACGACCTTCAATTTTGCTAAAATCGGCTATAAGTCGTGCCAACTGTTGAGGGTCTTCTACTATAGCACCTCCAACTTTGACTACCGTTATCGTCTTGCGTGGTTTGATGTCACGGGCTGTATTGTCAGTCATATATAACGTTGTGATATTGTTGTTATTCCAAATAGGTATATCCGTAGAGTCCCGACCTATAATTTGAAAGGAATTCCTTTCCTTCTTCAAGAGAAATCTTGCCTTGTTTTACGCTCTTTGTGACCCATATTTCGAGTTGTCGAACAAGTCTTTTAGGATTGTATTGTACATAATCGAGGACTTCTTCTACTGTCTCGCCGTCAATAATCTGGTCTATATGGTATCTTCCGTCTTTGACTGTAATATGTGCGGCATTGGTATCACCAAACAGATTGTGCATGTCTCCGAGTATTTCCTGATATGCTCCGACAAGGAAGACGCCAAGATAATAAGGCTCATTCTTGCGTAGAGCGTGGACCGGAAGTATGTGTGAGATATTACGGTTGGTAACAAAATTTGATATTTTACCGTCGCTGTCACATGTTATATCCTGAATGGTGGCTGTACGCGTCGGTCTTTCGTTGAGTCTCTGTAATGGTACTATCGGGAAAAGCTGGTCAATAGCCCATGCATCAGGCAAAGACTGGAACAGAGAAAAGTTGCAGAAATATTTGTCTGCAAGTATTTTATCAAGTCCTTTCAACTCTTCCGGAGCATGTTTCATGCTCTTTACCAAAGAATTGATTTCGCGACACACGCTCCAATACATTCGTTCTATCTCGGCACGTGTAGTAAGATCAACAATTCCATGACTGAACAGATCAAGTGCTTCCTCACGTATCTGTTCCGCATCATGCCAATCTTCAAGCATAGTACGCGGATTCAGTTTGTCCCAGATCTCATACAGGTCTTTAACAAGCGGGTGGGAGTCTTCATCAGGCTCATACGCCTCATCCATTTCAGGCAACGAAGCTGTTTCAAGCACGTCAATTACAAGTACCGAATGATGCGCCGACAACGAGCGTCCGCTCTCAGTAATGATATTAGGATGCTTTATTCCGCTGCGATTTGCAGCCTCAACAAAAGTATAGATACAGTCATTGACATACTCTTGTATCGAATAATTGACACTACTCTCACTGTTGGGTGAACGAGTACCGTCATAATCTACGCCCAAACCGCCTCCACAATCCACGAAACTGACATCAAAGCCAAGTTTGTGCATCTGTATATAGAACTGTGAAGCCTCACGTAACGCTGTCTGTATGCGTCGTATCTTGGTAATCTGACTGCCTATGTGGAAATGTATCAGCTTCAGACAATCTTTCATTCCTTTCTTTTCAAGAATCTCAAGTGCCTGAAGCAGTTCCGAACTTGTCAATCCGAACTTGCTTGCATCACCTCCGCTCTCTTCCCATTTACCGCTTCCGGAAGACGCAAGTTTAATTCTTACGCCAAGATTAGGCCTTACATTGAGTTTTTTTGCAGCCTTTGCAATGATTTCTATCTCATTAAGCTTTTCTACAACAATAAAGATGCGCTTACCCATTTTCTGCGCAAGCAAGGCCAATTCTATGTAACTCTGATCCTTATAGCCATTGCAGATAATGAGCGAGTCACTCTGACATTGCACGGCAATGACAGCATGGAGTTCCGGTTTGCTGCCTGCCTCAAGTCCAAGATTGAATTTCTTGCCATGACTGATAATCTCTTCAACAACA
>JBJFGK010000025.1:0-5355 GCA_051892655.1 Prevotella sp.
ATAAGTGATTTATGAACACTTTAAGTTTGATTTACAAGTATGATATATGAGTATGGTTTTGACCAAAAATCTCGTATTTTTTCATAGTAACACTCGGTTGTGTTTCGTGACAGAAAAAGTAGCCAAATTATTCTTTTGACTGTTTGCACAGTCAATGATAAATTCTTACCTTTGCAGCAAATACTATAACAATAAAAACACACTAATCTAAGAAAATTATGAAGAAGATACTAACAATGCTCATCCTGCAGGCGGCAGTGTCGCTTTCAGCTCTTGCACAGTTCCAGTCTGCTCCGGCATTCCCTGGTGCAGAGGGTCATGGACGATTCGTTACTGGTGGCCGTGAGGGTGAAATAAGGTATGTGACAAATCTTAATGACAGCGGTACCGGCTCTTTCCGAGAGGCTGTAAATGGTGACGCAAAAAAGATTGTGGTATTCAATGTAGGCGGTGTGATAGCATTGTCCTCCGACATAAACATAGGCGCAAACACCACGATACTCGGTCAGACGGCTCCCGGACAGGGAATAACATTGCGTTATTACACCGTAAATCCTGGTGCTAACAACATAATCCGCTTCATCCGCTTCCGCCGTGGGCAGGAAAGAGACGTGAATGATGGCGCTGACGCTTCCACGCAGAGGCAGAAGACAGGCATCATCCTTGATCACTGCTCCTTCTCTTGGAGTATAGACGAGGTAGCGTCCTTCTATGACAACAACAACTTCACCATGCAGTGGTGTACGATAGCGGAGAGCCTTACCAATGCCGGTCACGATAAAGGTGCGCATGGTTATGGCGGCATCTGGGGCGGTAAGTTGGCAAGTTTCCACCACAACATGATTGCTCATGTAACAAACCGTGGCCCACGTTTTAACGGTGCGCGTTATGGGTGGACGGGATATACGGCAAACAAGGATTTCAGCGAATATAACTGGGAGAATCCCGCACAGGCGGAGAATGTGGATTTCCGTAATTGTGTAATGTATAATGCGCAGGGAACCTGCTACGGCGGTCCTGGTTGCGGACAGATAAATATGGTTAATAACTTCTACAAGGCGGGGCCTTGCGGTAATGGAAATCAGGAGCGTATAACCATAGTGACTGTTTCTTCAAGTGGGAATTCTGACGAAAATCATCCGGAGTATTATGGTATGACAAGCCGTTACTATATTTCCGGTAATACTACGTTGACTACGGCAGGGGTGAAAACCGCCAATAAGGACTGGGCAGGAGTGACATACGACTCTGGCGTACTGACCCAGAACGGGCTTGTATATTCAAAAGACGCTAACAGTATGTATCCAGCTGATGTGCCAAGCATCACCTCCGAGAACGTGAGATATGTTCTGATAAAGATGGATGAACCTGCTCCCACAGGATATATCACTACGCATACAGCGGATAAAGCGTTTGAGAAGGTGCTGGCATACGTAGGTGCCTCTTACAACCGTGACGATGTAGATGCGCGTTATGTGAATGAGGCAACGAACGGTACCGCTACATACAAGGGGTCTGTGACAGGCAAGCCGGGGCTGATAGATGTTGTCTCTGACGTGAATGGTTATACTGAGGAGACTTTCGGTACAGCTTCTTATCCAGAAGATTATGACTCCGATGGTGACGGAATGCCAGACGAATGGGAGATGAAGTGGGGACTTAATCCGAACAATGCCGCTGATGCCAAGAAATATACGATGGATCCTAATGGTTATTACACCAATATTGAGATGTACGCCAACAGCCTTGTGGAAGATATAATGAAGGGCGGTTGCCTTGATGGTGATGCTAACTATACGGAGTATTGGCCGGAACTGAAAGTTGTAGAGCCTACCCCTGGTGGAGAAGGTGAGGAGGTCTCAATGTATCTTGCGCAATCAACGAATGTGAGTACTAATACAACGAATTCTTCTTACGCCTTTAATTCAGGAGACTATGATGTTACTATAACTAATACACGAAATAAAACTTACGCTGTAGGCGAAGAGGATGGTATCAAGTATTCAAGAGATATTCAGTACACCATAAATCTCCCTTCTGACATTGTGATCAAGGAGGTTGTCTTTACAGGTTATGACAATTATGCAGATGCGGATGCTTACCTTTCAGAACTGAACGGACAGGAATTCTTAGCGATTGACTATGTGTTTCCTATGAAAGACGGTAACGTTTATCAACTTACAACGCAGAAGGTTCAGACCGAGGCAATAGGTTCGTTTACATTCACGCCATCAGGACAGCAGGTGGTGTGGACTATAACCCTGAATGGCGCTAAGACGACTGGAGTGTATGGCGTGATGGCAGATAAGGTGCAGACTAACACCGCACTTTACAATATTGCCGGGCAAAAGGTTAACAGCAACTATAAGGGCTTAGTAATTAAGGATGGCAAGAAGTTTGTAAATGTTGCACAGTAAAAACCATGCAGATGAATTGCAGAACAGGGGAAAATTACGAGACATCACACAAGAACCTCATTGGGATTTCATTACGGGAGCATAAGGATGTTGCTGTGCAGTTGTGGATGCCCGCCTTTGAATTGCAGGTATTTTAGTGAGGCTTTATGACTATTGTAGCCTCCATCAAGATTTACGGAATGAAAAAGAGGGTGTGCCTGTTACTTTTGACACACCCTCCAGCTTATAAAGATTTCTATACTTCTGAAATAGAAATTAGTTTTAGATGTGAAGTCATATCATGTTTAGAATGCTGTTTTCAGGTATTATGTGATTATAAGGTCACTCTTATTCCTGCATAAAACATTCTTCCATGAACCGGACCCCATATCATGGTAGGTTCAAATTCGTTGCTCCATGCTTTGTCGCCGTTGTATATCGATGTCTTTTGTGTGAAATCGGTAAGGTTTTCGCCTCCTATATATACAGACCACTTGTCAAACCAGCGTGTAATCTGGGCACTTAACTGTTCGTATGAACTGAAACGTCTGTTCCAAGACATCGTTCCGTCTGGCTTCTCGTAGGGAATGGGCATACGGCCTCCGCCGTTCATCTGTAACGTGGCATCAAACTGCCATTCGCCTTTTCGTGTCTTGTATGATGCGGTGAACAGCCCTTTGTACTTGCTTGTAAGCGGACGGTCATACAGTTTGCCTCCGTATGTTGTCTTAACATCGTTGAGCCTATAAGCTGCGGTCAGTGTGAGAGTCTTGAAAAGGACGTATGACGCGTCTATCTGGAATGTGTTTGAATATGACTTTCCGTCAAGGTTTGATATGTGTATGGTCTTTGGGTCACTGTCGTAATCGATGACAGCTTGTTCTGAAAACCTTGTATAATAGTAATCGGCGTTGATTTTAAGTGTTTCGTCCCATAAAGGTATGTATAGGGCGATGCTTGCGCCATAGTTCCATGCAGCTTCTTGCTTGAGATTGTCTATGACAAGGTTTCTTCCGCTTGCGAGCAGATAGTTGTTTTCGGCAAGAGCGTGTACCGTTCGATACCCTTTTCCCGCAGACAGACGTAATGTCATGATGTCAGAAGGCATGTATTTCAGGTGGAAACGTGGCGTGTAGAATGTGCCGTAAATCGAACTATGGTCTGCTCTGATACCGGCAATGGCACTTATGCTTCTGCCAATGTTGAGCGTGTATTGTGCATAGATTCCGGGTACAGTCTCTTTTTCGTTCTGTCTGCAAACATCGGCATTGGCATCGTTGGTCGTTCTGTATGATTGTCCGAGATAATCGTGGTTGAGACTTATGCCGGCAGATATGTTGTGTATGTCGGATATGTTGGTCTCATATACCATTGAGGCATACAGGTTTTTCTCGTTTACATCATATAACTTGTGCCCGTAACCAGCATCCAGCCTGTGCATCGAACCGGATACAAGCAATGCGATGTTGGTTCCTTTGTCATGGTCCAAGACGTATGCGTTTTTTGCATAAGCCTCATATCTGTCGGTTTCAAGTCTTATCCTGAACGGTTGGTCGGCAGTGTTGATGTAATGACCGATCTGTCCGCTCTTTCTTAGTTCCTTTATCGCTCCCAAGCCCCCGTGAAAGATATAGTCTCCTGACTGATATTTCCACCTGTTGTTGATATTGTATTGGGTTACGCGTGGCTTGTCGAGAAAACCGTCATTGTTGTCATCATGATTTTTTGTTGCATTTTCATAATGCATCATGATACCTGTACTGAGTTTGCCGTTGAGATGAATATTGGCTTCGGCGTTAGCTTCCACTCTGCTTTTAGTGTCGCCGAAAATATTGACCTCAATACTCTCTTTGTCCTCAGGCTTTTTATAGTCTACATTGATTTGTCCTGTGATGGAATTATATCCGTATTTTACAGATGAGGCTCCTTTTGATACTTGTATGCCGTTCATCCATGTGCCGGGTACATATCCCAAAGCGTATGGTGCCGCAGCCCCGATGAATGTAGGTATGTTTTCGGATAGCATCTGTACGTATGTCCCTGCAAGTCCGAGAAGCTTGATTTGTCTGGCTCCCGTCGTTGCATCATTATAGCTTACATCTACTGACGGGTTTGTCGTGAAACTCTCGCCAAGATTACAGCATGCCGCCTTGAACAGTTCTTCGCGGTTAATTTTGATTCCGTTCTCGGCGCCTGCCATTCTTGAAACGCCCGCTCTCCTTGTTACGACAGAAACACCCTCGAGTGTCTTATCGCTGTTGACAGAGTCGTTGTGCGCCGTTTCGTGATTTTCACATTCTTGACATGCCTGTGTGCTTTGCGCACGACAGATGTTGCAGGCAAACAATAACGATGCCGCAACAATAATATTGATTTTATTTATTGTCATAAAAGGTTTGTTATTTGATGAATATTATATCTTTTAGATTGTTGAAAATTAGATATTTATCATCAAATAATAAACGTACAGATTAACGACAGCAACGCTTTGGGCGGAGCGTTTGGAGTTGGCTTTGACCATCTGCCTAAAACATTGCTGTCGGGTATATGCGTAAAGAATAATGTATGTAGGAAATCGGGCACGTTTATGACATATACCTGAGGAATTGTCTTGCCCGCTTGTTTGACTGATGTTGTGGGTGAGAGGTGTATGACAACCACATTCATACACGATTTTTCGTCAAGTCCATGCTTGTTTTTGCCCTCATGGCGGCAGCAATCATCATCGACGCTGTAAACAATCTTGTCATGACAACATTTGGTAATGGCTATGCCACCTCCAAAGTATATCATCACTATGGAGAGCAGCGCAACTATTATAAAGTTTCCACGACGAATGTTCATCTTTCCGAAAATGATTTATGATACAACGGATGCCTTCAGCTCCTCTTTGTTCTTGACTTTTATAATCTTAATAGTGTCACCTTCCTTCAACTCGCTGTTCAACAACAGTTCGCAA
>JBJFGK010000026.1:0-5034 GCA_051892655.1 Prevotella sp.
CTCTTTTGTAAAGAGTCATAATATCTTTGGTGGCGGCAATAAGGCTTGTCTTGTAGGTTCTTATTCAAACTTATCATCTTCTGACCCGACTATCAACCCTTCTGCTAATACAGGAGATGCAATAGTCGAGATAAACCACTCTCCGCTAACAGATGTTACTATTACCAATGATAGCAAGGTGCAAACTTATAATATGTTCGACCGAACAAGTGTTGCAGGTCTTTGTTGGTATCTTAGCATCAACGGAGTGGTAAGTCCGCAGTTCTCTGTCTTTGGTGCCGGTTTCGGCGTAAACACTAAAGTGGGTACAACGGAAGTGTTGGCACAGCCGGGAGCATACCTTGATAGTGACGGTTCGATATTAGCTGTTGACGGCAAGACTTACCGTTATCGCAATCAAGTGGAAGACATGATAGTATATGAAAATTGGAACAATAGTATTTACAACGACTTTAACGACCCGAAGAAGGTTAGTACAGAAGACAAAATACTCTATTATGGTAGTGTTGACGGTTCCGATGATGACCCGAAGACCTTCCGTCGCTATCGTTCCAGCCGTCTGGCATGGACATATGGAATACCAGGATTTACGTTTAAGGATATATATGGCGGAGGCTTCTCCGGATATGTATATGACGACGCAAAAGTTTCAACCGACAATCAGCTCGCCTGCCGTAGTATCTTCGGTGGCGGACGCGGTGCCCAACCTTATTCAACGACCAATAATTATCCGGAGAGTGACACCTATGATTTCGGTAGTGTGAACACCTCAGACGTTTATATCAAATCTGCAATCGTCGCACAAGATGTATTTGGTGGCGGTGCAGGTATCAGGTCAATTAAGAACAGTTCGGATGAATATGTTGACTTTACCGGTATGGCACGTGTGAAAGCCGGTACTAAAGTTCATGTTTATGGTGAAAGTTTAAATGTCAATACTACGGACCTTGACCGCACCATTATCTTCGGTAGCGTGTACGGTGGTGGTGATGTTGCCAATGTAGGTACAAGTAAAGCCGATGCTGCAGAGTTTGATAATTCAGGAATAGACGATGTTACGTATATCAGTAATATAGACATACGTGGAGGTGCTTTGTTCTCATATATCTTTGCCGGAGGTAAAGGACGTCTTAATTCTCAATGTAAGGATTATAGGACTCTTGGCGGTATATATGGCAATAGTCATGTCATTATAGATTATCCTCATAATGATATGAAGTATCCGTATCTCAAGGAAGACGGTGCTGCATACGACCCTGCCGATTATATGAAAAAATCATCAGGAATAACCGTTCCACATGCTACTCCTGATATTTTGAACAGAATTTATGGCGGATGTCAGAATGGTACGATATATGGTAATACCGTTGTTGATATAGAAAATGGTAACATCGGTTATAACATCTTCGGTGGAGGTTGGGGTGACATCAGTGATGATGAAACATTGGAAGAAGACAAGCTTGTCACTTCAGCTGATGTAACCGGTAATTCACATGTCTTTATCAATGGTGGTAACACCTTGTTGACTTCTTATTGGTTGCCTGTTTCACGTAGTTGGGAACCAGCTTCTATCAAGGGCAAGAAGATTTACTCTCCTCAATACGATCCTGAAAACAGAAAATTCAAAATCAACCATAATATCTATGGTGGTGGTAATCTTGCTTGCGAAGTAGCCGGAGGTACATATATTAATATGACACATGGTCTTCTGAAAGATAACACGAAAGTGATCGGTAACGATGAAACCAAATTCTTTGAGACCGATGAGTGGAAAGAGACATATAATAAGATCGGTTCTCCTCACTTCTCTGTCTTCGGCGGCGGTTTTGGAGAGAATACGAATATCTGTAATGATACACATATCAATGTCCACATGGAAGAGTACAAAGACTTGGAAGACAAGCCTTACATAAAGGAAGGCGAGGAGTACAAGCATTTTGTCAGCGGATATTCTGTCATGGATGTTATAGGTGGCGGTTATTCGGGTAAGGTTACCGGAAATTCCAATGTTTATATCAGCGGTATATTCTGCCGTCGTATTTTCGGTGGTGGTTTCTATAATACAACAAACATTACCAACATTAACATAGACATGGTTGACTGTCATGATATTTTCGGTGGCGGTCTTATGGGTGACGTGCTGAATGCTACAAACATCAATATCGGCACCAACGGGGAAGGCACTAATAATAATGATGACATCTATGTACACGGTAACATTTACGGAGGTAATGATGTGTCCGGTTATGTCAATATAGGTGTTAATGCTGATGGTGAATTTACCGACCTCAAAGGCGAAGGAACAAAGATAAATATCTATGGCGGTCATATTGACGGAAATGTTTATGGAGCCGGTAATGGAGATTATCTCTATGCTTTGGACCGTAAGGGCAACGAGAAGGTTACTGTCAACGAACACTATCTCCTCAATCCGGACGATCCGACATCAGAACAGTTTGATCTTGTCTATACTGTTCCAATGCGCGAGACAATGCCTTCTTACAAATCAGCCAGCGATGCTGCAAAGATTGTAAACATCAACTCATGGCGTCCACTTACAAACAAAGTCAATATCAACATACAAGGAAATAGTATCGATGATAAAGTAACTATAAAGGGAGACGTCTATGGTGGCGGAAACTCTGCTACCGTGCTTAAGGTTTATGATGAATCAGGCACTTCAACAGTTGGTTCTGTAGGTCTCAATATAGGTAGTCACGTTAACATCGGCAGAGTATTCTTGGGTTGTAATGGTGATGCTCTCTTCACGGCAAGTGAGGACAATGCCTTCATGACCAACTTCCGAAAGCTTAACGGCGACTTTACAAAAGAGAACGGCGATCTTGATCTCGGCGCTTCTATCGATTGGCTTAACGACCCTTCAAACAAAGGTATAAGCACGCTTTATCTGCCTACAAAGAATGATGAGCGTCCTCTTGTCTATCCTCATCTTCTTGACCTCTACTTCCAGCCTGTGGAAATGGACATACAAGGTTCACTGACATGGAAAGGAACACAAGAGGGCACAGAACTTGAAGACTGTGTTATCGGAACTTTCTGCTGTGGTGGTAACCGTGGTAATATGAACGTTTATCCTGTAACAGAAGGAACAATGAAAGGAAATGTCTTTGAATATACATTCCCGGCAGGTCTTACCATTACAGATAAGATAGTTGGCGGATGTAACAATGCCAACTATATATGGAAGAGTGGCGAAAGCAAGGTTTACCATGAAGGCGGTTATCTGCTCGGTCTTGCAAAATCAGATTATCCTTTCATCAAACTGAACATAAAGAACAAATTCGAGCCTGTTAAGGTTGACGATGCCTATGTCGGCGGTAATGTTTATGGTGGATGCTATGAAACGGGTACCGTACGAGGAGACATAACCATCGATTTGCAAAGTGATATGCTTGAGGGTAAGGATAGGGCTTATCTTGACAAGTCTAACGAACTTATCTCCGCTAATCCGAAATATTCATCCCTCAATGTCTATGGCGCAGGTTACGGTATGGAAAGCTATGTTTATGGCAACCCTAAAGTTATGGTGGCTCAGGGGCTTACTTGTTCTGAACCTGCAAAAGATATTACGACATTCGCACCGACCGGAACTTCCGCAAACTTCGTTTATGGTGGCGGACAGCAGGGTAATGTTATCGGTATTACCAATGTTGAAGTGTACAACGGACATATCTATAAGTCAGTTACCGGAGGTTCTTATTCAGGATATGTATGGGGCTCTACTCATGTCAAGGTGGGTTATCCCAAATATTATGTCGTTAAGTTTGGTAAGACGGGAAAATACATTCTCAACCGTATAGATCAAGGCAACAAAGATATAGACAAAGATTTCAAGGCAGAAGGCGAATATGAAGGTATGACGCCGGTCGGCGAAACTATCAAGCAGTCGATATACCTCGTAACCGGTGACTTCGTTTCAGAAGGTGTCTATAACGATATCGTGGCAATAGATAACGGTACACGTGTAGATATTGCCGATAAGGGTGATTATTTTGAGCCTGTTGAAGAGAGTCTTACCGAAGAAGAGTGGAAGAATATAAACATCAAGATAGGCGAGGCTGTTTATGGCGGTGGCTATTCTCTTGCTCATGGTGCTTCGGTTATGGCGAATAATACTACCGTATTGAAGTTCACTGACACATATAATCTTGATGACGCCTTTACTACCAGCGAAGAACATAAGGCGGAATTAGCTTCGTTGCCTAATGGTACGACACAAGGCTTTGGCGGTAATACTACAGTTCTCGTTGCCGACCTTGTTACAGACACTCGTTCCGATACAGACCGCGACCATATTTCTATTTCACATCAGGAGATGAAAGTGGTAACAGACATATCTTCGGGAACCGACTTGCAGGGATATTACTATAAGGATAAAGATTCAAACTACCGTTACATATATATGGCGGGAAAATATTATGCAGATGGCGAGCAAAAGATAGACGAAACCAAGAATTTACCTTCTGATATCGGTACTGATCACAGTGTTTATGAGTATGATAACGAAGGCGGTATCTTTGGTGACGGTCACCTTTCTTATGCAGAGGGCTTCCGTTGTGCAGACCTTACAGGATATGGCTTTGCAAGTTCTACTGTACAGAACCCGAAGATTCTTAACACATTCCAGCGTATGGATGTCTTGAGACTTACAGATAACTGTTTTACACTTCTCGGTGCACGCGACTATGCTACCAACTCTACCGACAAGACTCCATATTCTGTTTCACGTGTTAGCGAGATTCAAATGGTTAGCGACAAGATAACGCTAAAAGAAAATAAACTTGATGTAAATAAGGCAAGCAAACGTGCTCGCAACTACATGGGATTTGCCAACAATATTCATTATGTCGGTGCTATCAACTCAAATGTCGGATTTACAAGTGACATGTATGATGAGAATGGTGAATTGCAATCGGGCAAGTCTTATAAAGCATACAAGCAAGCTATTATAGATGACTATTTCAAAGGAAGTTCCCCTAATAGTACTACTTTCTCAACACGTAATAACGGAAC